>NZ_JBPXLK010000038.1:0-39031 GCF_051843015.1 Nocardia sp. JW2 | reverse complement strand
CCAATAAAAATATTGGCACTGACATTCATCGACACACTATTGAGTTCTCAAAGAACACACGCACAAACATCCACCCGCAACTTGTCGTAGGGGCTTCAGCAAGGCAACTGTTCCAACCTAGCGCAGAGAACCATCCGAAGCAAATCCGGGGTTCTGGCCACTTGGCTGCCAGGCGCTCATCGTCCTACCTCGTGTCCCCGCCATCTCGTGGCCGGGTCGGTGTCCGTGTCGCTCTGACTCGAACTAAGTTACGCAGCCCCGACGACGAAGTCAAATCGCCTGGTCGACCGGGCGTGCCGTGCGCGGGGCGATCGCCCCGCAACTTGTCAGCCCTACACAAGTCCCGCCGTTCAGGCAAGCATCTCACCGGGAGACATGTCGGTCTCGCGTGGACACGGACCACCGGCCGATATACAGTTTTCCGACAATCAGCAATCGCTGAGCAAATATCGTGTGGGAGAGGGGCCGTGGTGACCGACGATCTCGACTCGGTCGAACGTCGTGCGTGGGGCGCTGTGGTCACCCTCGCGATGCGGGTCCCCAGCGTGCTCGACTCCCGGCTGCAACGCGAGTTCGGGTTGACGCACTTCGAATACCGGGTGCTGGCTCTGCTCCAGGATTCACCGGGCCACCGGATGCGGCTGAGCATGCTCGCCGCGCGTGGGCACGGTTCCATTTCGCGGGTGTCCCACGTGGTTTCCAAGCTCGAGCGGGTGGGGTTCGTCCGGCGGGTGGCCGCGACAACGGGTCGAGGGGTCGATGCCGCGCTCACGCCGAGCGGTCTCGCCAAGGTCGTCGAGGCGACGCCGGACTACCTCGTGGCGGTCCGCAGATTGGTGCTCGACGGGCTCGACGAAGCGCAGAAGGCCGAGCTCGCGGTGCTCGCCGAGAAGCTGTCGCATCACCTGATCGGCATGCTCGGCGACTCCCCTGTCGGTGAGACCTCGGGCTGACACGACAACGCCGCCCGGCGAACAGCCGGGCGGCGTCGGGTATCGATCTCAGACGGCGCGCGGGTGCCAGGTCGCGATCGCCCAGATCACGACCACGTCCAGCACGATGATGATGATCGACCACCACGGGTAGTACGGCAGCCACAGGAAGTTCGCCACGATGGACAGCGCGGCGATCAGCATGGCCGCTACCCGGCCCCACGTCTGGCCCGCGATCAGGCCGATCGCGACGATCACCACGATCGCGCCGAGGACGATGTGCCACCAACCCCAGCTGGTGAGGTCGAACTGGTAGGCGTACTCGGGCCCGACGACGATCAGATCGTCGTTGGCCACGGCGGAGATTCCCTGGAAGATCTGCAGCACACCGACGACCGCCAGCAGGATCCCGGCGGCGATGGAGGTGCCTGCCGCGATTCCGTCGCGGACTTCGTGTTGGTTCCTGTTGGTCATCACTCGGCCTTTCCGTCGATCAACGGACATGCCACTTCGGCATAGGCCAACGGTAGGAACCAGGTCCCCGGTTCACCTCACCCGTTGTGGGTGAATTCGCGGACCCGGTGCACCGGGCGAAGGGTCTTACCGAGGTCGGTGCGCAGGGTGAGCAAGGCGTCGAGCAGGTAGTTCTGCCTGACCCGCCACGGATGACGGTCACCTTGCCTGGGGAACGCGGCGATCGAACGCAGGATGTAGCCGGCGTTCAGGTCGAGCAAAGGATGCTGTTTCAGGTTGCGGCCCGGTTCGGGGACCACCGCGGGGGCGCCGGTGCGATCGAGATGGGTGAGCACCTTGCAGACCAGGCGGGAGGTGAGGTCGGCGCGCAGCGTCCAGGAGGCGTTGGTGTAGCCGACGCAGATCGCGAAATTCGGTAGCCCGGTGAGCATGGCGCCCTGCCAGACGAATTGATCGGCGAGGTCGACCTGCTTGCCGTCGACCGAGGGGGCGATGCCGCCGAAGGCGAGCAACCGCAGGCCGGTGGCGGTGACGATGATGTCGGCGGGCAGCGTCTGGCCCGAGGCGAGGCGGACCCCCTCGGGGACGAAGCTGTCGATGTGGTCGGTGACCACCGAGGCCTTGCCCTTCTTCAGCGCTTTGAAGAAGTCGGCGTCCGGGGCCGCGCACAGGCGCTGGTCCCACGGGTCGTAGTCGGGGGTGAAGTGGCGGGCGACGAGGTTCTCGTCTTTGAGGATGCGGGTGGCCAGACCGGTGAGGAGTTTGCGCGCGGCGGCAGGGCGACGACGGCAGTACTGATAGAAACCGATGTTGAACAGGATGTTCTTGGTGCGGATCACGCGGTGCGCCAGGCCGGCGGGCAGCAGGCCGCGGATCTTGTCGGCCTGTTTGTCGCGGCCGGGAACCGGGCTGATCCAGGTGGGGCTGCGCTGCAGCATGGTGACGTGCGCGGCCTCGGCGGCCAGGTTGGGGACGAGGGTGACCGCGGTGGCGCCGCTGCCGATGACCACCACCCGCTTGTCGCGCACGTCGAGATCGGCGGGCCAGAACTGTGGGTGCACGATCGTGCCCGCGAACTCGGCACGGCCGGGGAACTGCGGGTCGTGCGGCTGCTGGTAGTCGTAATAGCCGGCGCAGGCGTAGAGGAAAGAGCAGGTCAGCGTGCTGAGCTCGGGTCCGTCTGGACCCTCGTGCGCGATGGTCAGCTGCCAGCGGGCCCGCGCCGACGACCAGTCGGCACCGATAACCCGTGACCCGAAACGGATGTGGCGGTCGATGCCGTTCTCCACGGCCGTCTCGCGGATGTAGTCGAGGATGGCGGAACCGTCGGCGATGGAACGCGCGGCCCGCCACGGCTTGAACGGGTAACCGAGGGTGAACATGTCCGAATCGGACCGGATTCCGGGATAGCGGAACAGGTCCCAGGTACCACCGAGATCGGCGCGGGCCTCGAGAACGGCGTAGCTGCGGTGCGGATGCTCGGTCTGCAGCCGGTAGGCGGCCCCGATGCCGGACAGTCCGGCGCCGACGATGACGACGTCGAGGTGTTCGGGGCTTACGGCGGTGTCGGTCATGGGCACCAGTGTGCCTGCTCACGGGCGGTGGGAGAAGACGCTGATTTCGCCTATCGTCGGTGCGGTGTCGATCTTTCGACGTGCGGGATGGTTGCTCGTCGGCGCACTCGTCACCGTGCTCGCTGCCGCTGTCGCCGGGCTACCGGTGTTCGTGTACCCGCAAGTGGACCCTTTGCGACCGGCCGACGTGATCGTGGTCCTCGGCGGAACGCCCTACGAACGATTCGACGTCGGCATCGAATTGGCCGAGCGCGGGTACGCGCCCGAGGTGCTGATCTCGCAGTCCACCGGTGCCGACGATCCGCTGATGGACAAGTACTGCGGGGGCCGATTCGCCTTCCGGGTGGCCTGTTTCGTACCCGACCCCTGGACCACCGACGGTGAGGCGCGCGAAATAGTCAGGCGCGCAACGATTTACGGCTGGCGTCACATCATCGTCGTCACGTTCACGCCGCATGTTTCGCGGGCGCGCTACATCGTCGGCCGGTGTTTCGAGGGCGAGATCACCATGGTCGCCAGCCCGACGCAGACGGGGCTCGGGTTCTGGAGCTGGATGTATGTGCGCCAATCCGCCGGGTACGTCCGGGCTTTCGTGAACCAGCACTGCGAACAGGACGCCTGAGGGTCAGCGGGTCGGCCCGAGATCGAGGCGCCGGGTGACGCGGTCGACGACGTCGGCGGGCATGCCCGGGTCGCGGCGGGCGGCCAGCGCCTCACGCCTGCCCGCCTCGACCACGGCGGCGCGGACCGCACCGAATTGCGCGACCGATTTGCGTTCCTTGTCCATGGCGGCCTTGGCGTCGGCGTCGGCGGCCTCCGGGTCGGCTTTGGCGGAGAGGCGGCGCAGCCTGGCCTTGATGTCCTCGTAGACGTCGTCGGGTAGGTCGTCGCGGGCGGCGATCATCTTCAGCTCGGCGAGTTCGGCGCCGACCACGCGCTCCCAGAGCTGCCGTTCGAGGGCCCGCTCCTGACGGGTGTCGGCGTGCACGCCGGTCAGGCGGACGACCAGTGGCAGGGTCGGGCCCTGCACGAGCAGGGTGAACAGGACGACCGAGAACGCGGCGAACAGAATCTCCGAGCGGGCGGGGAACTCGGCGCCGGAATCGATGGTGAACGGAACCGCGAGGGCGAGCGCGACCGTCGCGACCCCGCGCATCCCCGCCCACCAGGTGACGATCACCTCCTGCCAGGTGAACGCGTCGTCCACATCGCGCCAGCGGTGGGTCACGGTCCACATGCCCATCAGCCAGACCAGCCGCAGCAGCACGACCACGGCGATCACCGCGACGCTCACCCCGGCCAAGGTGCGCCAGTTGTGGCCGGAGGTCTCGATGACCACCCGCAGTTCCAGCCCGATCAGCGCGAACGCGAAACCGGTGATGAGCATTTCGACGACGTCCCAGCACGAGTCGGCGATCAGCCGGTAGTCGCGGTCGCCGATCTCGGTCACCGCGTCGGTGAGGTACAGCGCGCACACCAGCACCGCGAGGACCGCCGAACCTTCGAAGTGTTCGGCGATGCCGTATGCGGCGAACGGCAGCAGCAGGCTCAGCGCCACCTGGGAGGTGGCGTCGTTCAGGTAGCGGGTGAGTTTGCTCCCGAGCCAGCCGAGCAGCAGGCCGACCAGCACGCCGGCGATCGCGGCGAGCGCGAAATCGCCGAGGGCATGCCACGGCGAGAACACGCCGGTGACGACCGCCTGGATACCGACCGTGTAGATGACGATCGCCGTGACGTCGTTGAACAGGCCCTCGCCACCGAGGGTGACGATCAGGCGCCGGGGCAATCCGAGCCGGCCCGCCATCGACATCGCCGCGACCGGGTCGGGCGGGGCGACCAGCGCGCCGAGCACCACTCCCGCCGCCACCGCGACCGCCGGATTCCAGGCGTGGAAGACGACCGCGACCGCGAGGGCGGTGACGATGACGAGTCCGACCGCGCGCAGGGCGATGACCTGCCACTGTTCGGCGAACTGACGCCAGGACGTGCGGCGGGCGGCGGCGTAGAGCAGGGGTGGCAGGACCAGCGGGAGGATGAGATCGGGCGGGATGTTCAGGCTCGGCACCGCCGGGATCAGGGCGAGCAGGCAGCCGAACACCGTCATCAGGATCGAGGGTGCGAGTCCGAAGCGATCGCCGAGCGCTTCGGCCAGCACGGCGGCGAGCAGGATCACCAGAATCAGCACCAACTGGTCCATAACTGACCAGTGTCGGGGACCGCGGGCCGCGGACGCGGCAGACCCGCCGCCGCTCGCGCAGGTCAGCCGAGAGTCGCCGCTGCCGGTGGAAGCAGGATCGGGGGCAGGGGGAACGGGAGCTGGATGGCCGGTGGTGGGGGTGGTGGCGGAGGTGCGGGCTCGGGGACCGGGATGGGCTCGGGCGCCGGGACCGGCTCAGGAGGCGGAGGTGGGTCGTAGACCGGCGGTTCGTAAGCCGGGGGCGGCGGCTCGTAGGGAGCCTCGACCGGGGGTGGCGGCGGTGGGAGTTCCACCGGGACCGGTTCCGGCGGTGGAGGCGGTGGCAGCGCGGGCGTCGTGGGGGCCGGAGTGTCCGGGGCGCCTGCGGTGCAGCGCCAGTTGCCGTCGTCGTCGACCTGCCAGCGGGCGACGATGCCGCCCGCCGAGCAATTGCCGCCCACGCGCCTGGCAGGCCACGGCGGGTTCGGGTCCGTGTCGCTGACCTGCTGACCGTCGACCGACAGACCGTTCGACCCCATCGGATCGACCTCGGAGTTGTCGTCGTCGCCCTGATTCGCGCGCAGCACCAAACCGACGGCGACCACCAGGGCGAGCAGTGCGGCGAGCACCGCCGCTATCGCGATCGTCCGGGTACTGCTGGCGGGCTCCTCCTCGGGGCCCTCGCTGCTGCCTGCCATCGCACCGCCTTCGCCGCGGACTTGGACTCCCTCGTTCAGGGAGGCTACCGCAGAGTTGCTCGAAGGCCGACGGAGTTCGGGCCACTGTCACTGTGCAGGGACGATACCTATACACAGCGGTTGCCGAAAATTTACTTGATCGCGACCCTTACCTTCACCGAATCGGCGTCGGTGTTGTGCAGCGCCTGGGAGACGAGTGCGCTCAGATCCAGCTGCGGGCCGGTGGCGGTGACCGCCTCGGTGAGGGGACGCAGCGCGGGCAGCAGGGCCGACAGCTCGGGACCGATCTCGTTCAGCTTCGCGACCAACTCGTTCAGGACGGGGACGAGCCCACCCTCGCGCAGGTACATCTCGGGGTCGCCCTCGGTGGCGCGGCCGACGGATTCGACGAACTGGTCGATCACCTGACTCAGGCGGACGAACGCGGGCGCGGCGGCGGAGGTCGCCGGACCGGCCCAGGCGATGTCACCGGAAACGTATTCGAAGTTGTTCTGCAGTTCGGCGATGGCGGGTGCGCGGCTCATGATGGCCGCCGCGAGCAGGTCACCGGCGCGGGCGAGTTCGGGGATCACGTTCTCGGTGCCGGTCATGGCGGTGCCGAGCGTGCCGACCAGCGAGTCGACCACCGTCGGGTCGAGTTGTTCGACGGTCTTGGTGACCAGGCGCGCCACCTCGGGAATCGACATCGGGGTTCGCACGTTCTCCCCCGCCAGCCGCTGCCCGTCGGTCAGGTACGGCCCATCGGTGCTCGGCGGCACGAACTGCACGTACGGCTCACCGAGGGAGGACAGGTGCTCGATGGTGACGATGCTGCTCATCGGCACCTTGTGGTCGGCACCTACGCGGAAACCCACGCGCACTCCCCCGCGCGCGTCGGTGTCGACGGCGGTGACCTCGCCGATCTCGATGCCGGTCAGCAGGATCGGCGATCCGACGCTGAGGCCGCCCGAGTCCGCGACCTCGAGGGAGGCCTCGGTGTAGTCGGCGAGCGGGTCGACGCGCACCACCCCGAAGGTCAGATAGGTCGCGCCGAGCACGGTGATGGCGGCGATGCCGCTGAGCGAGGCGAGTGCTCCGATCTTCATCGCACCATTCCGATCATCCGCAGGGCCGTCACGATCTGGTCCAGCTGCTCCTGTTCGGAGACCTGCACTCCGGTGACGTTCACCTTCGGGCCGCGCTCGGCGAAGGGAATGATCTTGTCGCGCAACAGGTCGGTGAGCAGGGCCATGTTGGTCGGATTCCGCAGGTCGGGCGAGGCGCCGATCAGCAGCGGCAGGAAGGCGGTCGCGGCCGCGTCACCCGAATTCGCCAGCGGCGCGAGCCAACCCATGGAGTGCGCGAGCGGGCCGAGGGCATTGAAGATCACCATCGTCTTGGCGATGGAGTCCTGGGTGCCCGACAGCGCCCGCACCGCCTCGGGGGTGAGGATGTCGGTGAGTTCGCCTTCGATGTTGTGCATGACCTCGGCGTTGGCGGCGAGGCCGTTGACCAGCAGGTCCACCTGGTCGAGGTTGGCGGCCAGGTCGGCGGCGTCGGCACCCATCACCGCCGAGATGCGGGCGGTCTCACGCGGATCCTGCGGCATCACCGAGTTCACCCGGGCGATCATGTCCTGCAGCTGACCGATCGCGCCGCCCTGCACGAACAGCGCCATGGTCGCCATCGTGTCTTCCAGCTGCACAGGGGGTTTGGTTCGCTCGATGGGGATGGTTCCGCCGTCACGCAGCAGCTGACCGAAGCCGTCCTTGGGCGTGGTCAGGGCGACGTGGATATCGCCGAGAATGGTGTCCTGGCGCAGTTCGGCGATGGTCGATGCGGGCAGCGAGACCGACTCGAGGATGTCGGCCTCGACGACGACGTAACCACCGCGACCGGCGGGCGCGTCGGCGGGCTGGACGACGCGCACGTCGGTGACGGTGCCGATCTCGGCGCCGTTGGCGATCACCTTCGACTTCGACGGCAGGTTCAGCGCGCTGGCGAACTCGATGTGGACGCGGTAGGTGTCACCGCTGACCGACGATCCAGGGACCGGCACATCGGCCGGATCGAAACCGCAGCCGCCGACGGCGAGACCGGCGGCTACAACCAGCGCGATCATGGTGCGCCGCAGACTCTTTCGCGACCTGATCATCGGGCACCTGCCATTCCGAGCACGACTTGCACGAGGTTCACATCGGTCAATCCCTGTGCGGGATCAGGGCATTGGCCCGGCAGCACCGCGTTGAGGGCGGCGCACACCTGGTCGGCCTCACCCGTGGGCAGGGCGACCTTCGGCGGGGCGTAGGTGATTGCGGTGCCACCTGCCGCGCTCTGGAAGGCGGAGGTGAGCGCGGGCAGTTTCAGCACCACATCGCGCAGCGAACCGACGTTGGCGCGCAACATCTTCACCAGCGGGACGGCGCCGTCGAGGGTGCCGATGAGCGGGTCGCCGAGGATGGTGGTGAGGTCGTTGAGCATCGGCAGCAGTTCGCCGAGCCCGTCGAACAGCGAGGTGGCCGGGCCGAGCAGGTCGTCGGAGGCCATGTTCAGCAGCGGCGCGAGCCGGGTGAGCATGGACTGCAGGTCACCCCAGTTCGCGGCGACGCGGTTGGACACCGACGCGAAGGCGTCGAAAAGGCCTGCGAGATGGCCGATGTCGGCGTCCGGCTTGTTCATCGCCGAACCCAGTTTGGTGATGAGCTCGTTGACGGTCGGGCCGGTGCCCTGCGTGGCACGATCCAGCGCGCCGAGGCCGTCGACCAGGGCGGTCGGCTGACCCGAGTTGGTGCCCGAGAGCTGTTCGGACAGGCTCGCCAGGGCGGTGAGCGTTTCGGTGATGCTCTTGGGCGTCAGCGTTTTGGTGATGCAGCCGCCCTCGAACTTGCGGGTGTCCTTGCCGCTGGCCAGGACGGCCAGATTGCGGTCCGCCGCGACGGAATACGCGACCGTCGTCGCCGAAGCATCGGCGTAGACCGGGTATTCGGCGTCGACCTCGAAATCGACGCGCACCTTCGGGCCTTCGTTGCGGACCGAGGTCACCTCACCGACGGAGATACCGCGCATGGTGATGTGGTTGCCCGGGTACAGGCCGACCGCGTCGGGCATGAGCGCGCAATAGGACTCGGTCTTCTTCAACGGATCGAAGGCGATGAAGTAGCCGCCGGTGACGAGCGCGACCAGCACCGCGACACCGGCGATCGACATGAACGCCTGGGATCCGAGGAGCTTTTTCAGCATCAGCACGCCTTCCCCGGCAGCGGCACGCACACCCGTGCGTCCGACTGGTCGACGACCACGCCGGCCTCGGGCGTCACCAGCTGCGACAACTTGGTTTGCAATTCGTGCACCGTCGCGATCACCGGCTCGAACCGGCCGGTGAGTTCCTGGAGCCGGGGTAGTGCGTCGGCCAGCGCCTGTGCCTGCGGTTTCAGGGTCGACTCCCAGCCCGGGGCCAGGGTGGCGAGACGGTTCACCACCGACACGAGCAGCCGGACCGCCTCAGCCGCCTCGGCCTGCTTGCTCAGCAGCACGTCCTCGAGCAGGTTGACGTTGTTCATCAGCCTGCCGAGATCGGACTTGGCGCCGTCGTACATGGAGATGTACTCGTCGAGGATCGCGATGGACTTCGACACCTGCGAACGCTGGCGGTCGAGCATGTCGACGTACTTGCCGACCGTGTCCAAGGTGGTGCGCAGCGCCTCCGGCGAATTCTGCAACGCGGTATTGGCAGCCGCGAGATTCTCGCGCACTGTCGCGCCGTCGACCGCGGCCAGCGGTGCCGTGGCGTCCTGGAAGGTTTCGATCAGGCTGTACGGCAAGCGGATTCGGTCGGAAGGAATCGCCTCATCGCCCAGCGGCTCCGAACCGGCGGGGTACAGCGCGACGTAGTGGCCGCCGACGACGGTGAGCATGCGGACGTCGAGAGAGGTCTGGTCGCCGACGAACACGTCGTTGTTCACGGTGAACCGCATGACGACCTTGTCCGGCTTCAGCTCCAGCGAGGTGACGCTGCCGACCGAGATTCCGGCCAGGCGCACGTCGTCACCCTCGCGCACCGACTGGGCTTCGGTGAGCTCGGCGGTGTAGGTGTTCTTGCCCAGCGGCACCACGTACACCACGCCCGCGGCGATGATGAACAGCACCACGGCGGTCAGGCCGATGATGCCCATCCGCAGCTCACGGGCGCGTTTGCCCGCTTCGTCGAGGATCGGGCGATCACCGGAGAAGAATTTCAGCGGTTGCATACGGTGACCTTCTGTCCGGCGATCAGCACCTGCAGCGGCGCGGGCACCTCGGCGGCGCCGTTGCTGCAGTGCGGTGTGAAGTCGGTGAAACCGCGCGAGAGCGAGGAGTCGACCGTGGCCAGCAGACCGGGCAGGCGGCCGAAAACCTCCACGGCCTCCTGCGGATTCGGGAACAGGGCACGGATCATCGCGTCGACATCGGCGCCACCACCTTCGACCAAGCCGAGCGAGGCGAGCAACCGGTCGACCGGCGCGAGCACCGAGGGCGCACTCATCGCGAAGTCGGCGACACCGCCGATATTGCGCTGCATCGCCTCGAAGATGTCGGTGAGCCGGGCCAGCAGCGGCAGCAGGTGACCGACCCGGCCGCCGTGCCGGTCGGCCAGATCCGACAGGTTGCGGATGAGCGTGGAGATCACCTGCTGGCGGTTCTCGGCGTAGGACGCGAGTTCGTCGATGGCGGTGAGCGCGGGGCCGAGGCCGCTGCCGTCGCCCTCGATCACCGCGAGCATGCTCGCGGTGAACTGGTTGATCGCCTCGGGCGACAGCGTCGCGAGGACCGGCTTCAGACCGCTGAACAGACTGGTCACGTCGAAGGACGGCACGGTCATGTGCGCGCCGATGCGGGCGCCCGCGGCGATGCGGGTGCCGGGGTTGGGCGCCTGCTGCAGGTCGACATAGCGCTGGCCGGTGAGGTTCTGGTAGCGGATGGCCAGCTTGGAGTTGTCGTAGATCGGCGTATCGGTCTTGACCGTCAGGCGCACCTTGGCCTTGTCGCCCTCGAGCGAGATCTTCTCGACCTTGCCCACCTGCACACCGAACATGCGCACGTCGTTGCCGACCTTGAGGCCGTTGGCATCGGTGAACAGCACGTCGTGGGCGTTGGTGTCACCGGAGACGGGACGTTTGATGAGCGTGAAGACCAGACCGAGCACGGCGACCATCACCAGCGTGAACACGCCGAGGCGCAGTGCGACACCGCGAATCTTCATCACGCACCGCCCTTTCCGAACAGCGGGACCGCGATGGCGGGCACACCGCTGAGCTCGACATCGAGGTTGAGCACGGGCCCGTCCGGGCCGTCGGGCATGGCGCCGCGCAGGTTCCGCAGCAGCGCGGTGAGTTCGGCGCCGGTGTGGCGCGAATTCGGCGACATCTGCGCCAGCGCGAGCAGCATGGGCGCGAGCATGTCGGTCGACTCGGCGAGGTGGCCGCCCGCGGTGCTCAAGGTGGTGGTCAGGGCGGGCAGCAGGCTGCCGCCGATCACGCCGACTCCGATGTCGTAGCGATCCTTGTCGGTCTGGGTCACCTTGATCTCGCTGAGCTGGTCGATCACCTGCATGGTCGCGCCGGCGAACTGGCCGCCGCCGTCGAAGGCGGGGCCGAGCTTGCCGAACAGTTCCGAAGGCGCGACGTCCTGGTTGTCGGCAATGGTCTTGGCCACCGTGATGAGCGCCTGGACCAGCGGGGTGAAGGCCTTGAAGTCGGCGGCGAGCTGGGAGATCACCGTCGCCATCTGCGGGCTCGTCACGGTCATGCCGACCTGCGAGAGACTGCGCAGGATCGCGCTCATGGTCGCGTCGTAGACCCGGGCGTTGTTCGGGCCGGTCAGGTCGAGGACCGCGCCTGCCCGCAGCGGTGCCCCGCCGGGGCCGCGCCGCAGTTCGATCTCGGCGATGCCGAACAGGTTGGTCGGCGCGTAGTCGATGGCGAGGCTGTCGTCGATGCCGTGCAGGCGGTTCTCGTCTAGCAGCAGCGCGATCTGCTGGGTGCCGCGCTCGCCGGGGGTCACCTCGGCGACCTCACCGACGGTGACGCCGTCGACGCGGACCTGACTGCCGGACTCGATGCCGTCACCGAGGTGCTCGGTGCGCAGCGCGATCCGCAGCCCCTCCTCGGAGCGAACGTTGGAGTACGTGACGTAGCCGAGCGCGACCACCGCGATCACCGCGAGGATGACGACACCGGTCAGGCGCGAGGTGCGCCGATTCGCCGCGACGCCGGGCATTCCGTAATTCGGCACTAGCTCACCCCGTAAAACTGATCGCCGAGTTGAAGCCCCACAGCATGATCGACAGCACCATGTCGATGGCGACGATGGCCACCGAACTGGCCCGCACCGCGCGACCCGAGGCGATGCCGACGCCCTCGGGTCCGCCGGTGGCGAAGAACCCGAAGTAGCTGTGCACCAGGATCACTACCGTGCCGAACACGGCGACCTTGATGACCGCGGCGATCATGTCGAAGCCGGAGATGAACTGGAAGAAGTAGTGGTCGTACACGCCCGCCGACTGCCCGTAGACCATGGTGAGCAGGCCGCGGCAGGCGCCGTAGGACAGGATCAGCGCGATCAGGAAGGTCGGCACGATCGCGATGGCGCCGGCGATCACGCGGGTGGTGACCACGAAGGGCACCGAGCGCAGGCCGAGCGCCTCGATCGCGTCGATCTCCTCGGAGATACGCATCGAGCCGATCTCGGCGGTGATCCGGCAGCCCGCCTGGGCGGCGAATCCGATGGCGGCCGCGATGGGGGCCAGCTCACGGGTGGTTGCGTAGGCGGAGATGACGCCGGTGACCGGGCCCATACCGAGCATGTCCAGCGAAGCGAAGGACTCGACGCCGACCGAGGCGCCCATCACCAGCCCGAGCACGATCATCATCGGCACGGTCCCGCCGCCGACGATGATCGAGCCGCGACCCCAGGTCATATCGGTGACCGCGCGCAGCGTCTCGTCGCGGTAGCGGCGCAGCGTGAGCGGCACCGAGGACAGCACTTGCCAGACGAACACCGCGACGAACCCGAGCGATTCACCCGCGCCGACGATCCGTCTGCCCAGGCGCGCGGGGGTGCGCAGCCAGTGCAGCGAGGTGGGGAGATAGGAGGAGGCAGCCATCACGCCAACTTCGTCGGCAGGAACATGGCGCTGATCTGGGTGGCCAGCAGGTTCACGATGGCGATCGAGACCACCGAGAGCACCACCGCCGCGTTCACCGCGTCGGCCACACCGCGCGGGCCGCCCTTGGCCTCGAGGCCGCGCTGGCACGAGATGACGACGACGAGGAACCCGAAGATCAGGGCTTTGAGCAGCGACACCCACACATCACCTGCGGTCGCGAAGGAACCGAAGGTGGACCAGTAGCTGCCGGGCGTCACGCCCTGACCGCCGACGGCCACCGCGTACCCGGCGAGCACGCCGACGAAGATGATCAGCACGTTGAGCATCGGGGCGACGATCAGCATCGCCATCATGCGCGGGATCACCAGGCGGTGCACCGGGCTGATGCCCATGGTGTTGAGCGCGTCGATCTCCTCGCGGATGGTCCTGGCGCCCAGGTCGGCCGCGATGGCCGCCGCGCCCGCGCCACCGAGCAAGAAGCCGGTGGCGATGGGCGCGCCCTGCTTGATGACGCCGAGGCCGCCGGTGGCACCCAGCATGGAGTCGGCGCCGAGGCTGTGGATGAGGTTGCCCACCTGCACCGAGACGATCACGCCGAACGGGATCGCCATGAGCACAGCCGGGATGGCGGTGACGGTGATGAGGCGCCAGGCCTGCACGAGGGTCTCGCGCCATTGGAACTGGCGGCGGGCCACGTCGGCGACGGTGCCGGTGACCGACTCCTGCGCGAGGTCGACCGCACGCCCGAAGGTCCGCAGCGACGACACCACCGTGGCGGTGAAGTTCTCGCGGACGATCTGGGTAGCGGAATCCGTCTTCGCGGAATGCAGATCGGTCGACATCAGAAATGCCTCCGGCCCGCTTGCGAAGCGCGGGGCAGGGTGAAATTCATACCGCACTCTCTGGCTTCGGCGTCGGTGCCAACTCCAGCAAGCTAACCGGTACTCTGCGTCACAACAAAATTTCGGGTGGGTGACCCTCGTCGCTTTTCCGCTGTTTCGATGACAGGATCACGCGGGTTGTGATCCGCGACACCGCACCTACGGGCTTGCGGCGAGGAACACGAAAGCCGCGAACAACGCCAGGTGCACACCGCCCTGCAGCAAGGTGGCCCGACCTGGCACAACGGTCAGCGTGCCGACCACGAAGGTCAGCGCGAGCAGCACCATCTGGGTCGCGCCGAGGCCGAGGACCAGCGGTCCGCTCAGCCAGATCGTCGCGATCGCGATCACCGGAATCGTGAGCCCGATGCTGGCCATCGCCGAACCCAGCGCGAGGTTCAGACCGATCTGCACTTGGTTGCGCCGCGCGGAGTTGACCGCCGCCAGCGTCTCGGGCAGCAACACGAGCATCGCGATCACCACACCGACCGCGGCCTGGGGCAGCCCCGCCGAGGCGATACCCGACTCCAGCGCGGGCGAGACCACCTTCGCCAGGCCGACCACACAGACCAGGGCGAGCACGAGCATCCCCAGGCTGATCAGGGCGATCCGGTTCGACGGCAGCTCCGCGTGCATCCCCTCGTCTTCGTCGATCGCGCCGCTGGCCTCCACCGGGAGGAAATCGTCAGGGTGACGCACGGTCTGCACCATCACGAACAGCCCGTAGAGCGCCAGCGAGGCGACCGCGGCGAAGGCGAGCTGGGCGGGCGAGAACTCCGGGCCAGGTTTGCTCGTGGTGAAGGTCGGCAGCACCAGACTCAGCGTGGCCAAGGTGGCCACGGTCGCCAGAGCCGCGCCCGTGCCCTCCGGATTGAACACCGCTATCCGGCGCCGCAGCGCACCGACCAGCAGCACGAGACCGAAGATGCCGTTGCAGGTGATCATCACCGCCGCGAAGACCGTGTCGCGTGCCAGCGACGCCGCCTTGTCACCACCGGAGATCATCATGGTGACGATCAGGGCCACCTCGATCACGGTGACCGCCACCGCCAGGATCAGCGCACCGTACGGTTCGCCGACCCGATGGGCCACCACCTCGGCGTGATAAACCGCCGAGAGCACCGCCCCCACCAGCACGGCACTGACCACCGCCACCACCACGCCCGGTATGTCGCGCCCCCACGTGACGGCGAGTACGAGCGCGGCGAGAATCGGTACGAAGAGGGTCCATCTGGTCGTCAATGCGGCGATCATGATCTCCATCGTTCCAGGTGTCCGGCACCACCGGCCGGATGCGCGGCCGCGAACATGCGCCGATGCATTCACAGTCGCGCTGCGATGGGGAACAATTCAGCGCGTGCGGACCCAGTTCACCCTCGAGCTCTTGGCGCTGTCCAACGAGCTCACCCACATGTCGCGGCTGGCCCATGACGCGACCGAGCGGATCACCGAGGCGCTGGCGGGCGCCGACTTGGCGGCCACCTACGAGGTTTTCGCGCTCGACGAGCAGCTACAGCAGATGTTCGCCGCCTGCGAGTCACGCACCATGGCACTACTCGCCCTGCAGGCACCCGTCGCCCGCGACCTGCGCCACGTGGTCACCGCCATCCAGGTGGCCGGTGAACTCTCGCGCATCGGGCGGCGCACGGAAGCCGCGGGACAGTACGTGTATCGCGCTCACCCCGACGCCGTCGCACCGGCGCCGGTGATCCAGGCGCTGGTGGCGATGGGCGGGCTGGCCGCCGAATGCGTTGCCCGGGTCAGCGATTCGGTCGCCACGGGCCGATTCGTCGAGGACGACGGTTCGGACGCGGCCGCCATGGACGACCTGTTCAAACAGCTGAACTCCGTACTCACCGCAGCCGAAGCCGGTATCGATACCGCGGCCGCCATCGATCTGGCCCTGCTGGGCAGCCAGTTCCAGCGGTGCGTGGATCACGCCGCCCGCATCGCGCGGCTGATCCGCTTCCTGGACACCGGAATTCCCACCGAATCCGGTTCGCTACCCGACTGAGCGGGTACGTGATAGGCGAACGCTATTGAGCTGCAATCCGTTTGCCCTGGCCTGTGCCGAATGTCATAGGCGACAATGACCGACGGACCGGTATTCGCCCCGTAGGTTGTGCCGGTTCGCAGTTCGACGAAGGCACAGGTGGTACGGGCATGAAGTGGTCCTCGATCAGCGGCTCACCGGTCGGGCGCGCAGTGCTCGCACTGGCCGCCGCGATGGTTGTCGCGCTGGTGGTGACAGTCGCGAATTCGCTGCTGGACAAGGTGAATCCGACCGCGCCCGGCCCCGGCTCCGCGGGCGCGGCCACGGTGTCGGGCAAGGAGATCGGCGATCTGGTCGCCACCCTCGTCGTCGCCAAGGAAGGCCCGATGACGGGCTACACCCGCGAGAAGTTCCCGCACTGGGACACCAACAAGCCCGAACACGGCTTCACCGGCGACCTCGCCACGTACACCAAGTGCACCAGCCGCGACGTGATGATGCTGCGCGACGCCACCGGCAAGGTCACCCTCGACCCCAAAACCTGTGAACTGACAGTGCCTTCGGGGGCCGGCTGGCAGGACCGCTACGGCTTCATCGACAAGAAGACCGGGCAGCTCGGCCCCTACAAGTTCATCACCGACCCGTCGAAGGTCGACGCCGAACACATCGTCGCCCTCGCCGAAGCCTGGCGTTCCGGTGCCGCCGACCGCGACGAGGACACCCGCCGCCGCATCGCCAACGACGCGATGAACCTGGTCGCCGCCGACCCGTCGGCCAACCGGTCCAAGGGCGACCAGGACCCCGCGAACTACCTGCCGCCCGGCAACTTCCGGTGTGCCTATATCGAGCACTACGTGAAGGTCAAGATAAAGTACGCACTGACCGTTGATACCGCCGAGCACACCGCGTTGCGCACCGCAGTCGACGACTGCCTCCGCCGAGGAGAGTTCAAATAAGCGAGCCCATCGAGATCACCGCCGAATGCGCCGTCATGACCGAAGAGGAAGGGACGGTGTCGGGCGAGCTCGACGTCATGCTCGACGACGCGGGTAAAGGCCTGGTCCGCTACCGCGGCACCGACACCTGGTACACCATCGGCAATATCGAGGCCGAACCGCCGCGCACCTGGGAGTGCGTCGCCGACCTCGTGAAAGCGATCAAGAAGGTGGCGGGCACCCGCGACGTGGCCGGGAACGCGGTGGTCTTCGAGGCCTGAGCGTCCGGCTGGCAATCTGGTAGTCATGCCCATCGACTACCACTCCCCCCGGGTCGCCTGGTCCGGGCTCGGCCACCGGATACCGCTCGCGGCCGCGCTCATCGCCACCGCCCTCGCCCTGTTCGGACTGCTCACCTGGGTGGTCGTCGGCAATATGGACGGCACACCGTGGGATGTGCGGGTGCTCGACTGGATGATCGCGCATCGCGGCGAACCGCTGACCACAGTGGCGCGGGTGATCACCGATCTCGGCGGCACCGTGGCGATGACGATTCTGGCCCTCGTCACGGTGATCTGGTTGCTAGCCCGGCGCGATCTGCCGGTGGCCGCGCTGGTCGGTGTCACCTCGCTCGGCGCGGGCGCGTTGGTGTGGGGCATCAAGCGGATCGTCGACCGGCATCGTCCGCCGATGGAGTCACGGCTGGTCACCGAGCTGAGTCTGTCGTATCCGTCGGGACATTCGCTCGGGTCGGCGGCGGTGGTCGGGGTGGTGGCGATCGCGCTCGTCCCGCGCCTGCGCCGGGTCTGGGTGCGCCGCACCGCGATCGGTGTGGCGGTGGTCTTCCCGATCGCGGTCGGGCTGTCGCGGGTGTATCTCGGGGTGCACTGGATCACCGATGTGCTGGCGGGCTGGATCGTCGGTCTGCTCTGGCTGACACTGAGCGTCACCCTGTTCACCCGCCTGCACGCGCGCGGCACGACCCGCCCCTAGCCGGCGCGTGCCGCACATCTGGCAAGGAGTTCGCTGATGACGGTGGAACCCAGCGTCGCGTTGATCGTGCTGTGCGTGGCCATGGTGGTCGCGGCGGCACTGGTGTACCGGTTCACCGGAATCGGGTCGCCGTTCGTGGTGCCGAAGGCCGCGTTCCGTGCGGTGCTGCAACTGGGTCTGATCGCGTTGATTCTCGCGGCCGCGCTTCGGCATCTGTGGTCGGCCGCGCTCGTGCTGCTTGTCATGTTCGGTGCGGCCGTGTTCACCGCCGTCCGGCGGGCGCAGGCGGGCCGCTCCGGGATCTGGCTCGGCTTCGCCGTCGCGACCGGGATCGCGGCGGTGATGCCGGCGACCCTGCTCAGCGGCGCGGTGCCGATCCACGGCGTCACGCTGGTGTCGATCGGCGGCATCCTGCTGGGCGGCACCATGACCTCCACCTCGCTGGCGGCCCGGCGCGGGCTCGATGCCATCGGCCAACGCTGGGGTGAGGTGGAGGCGGCCCTGAGTCTGGGATTCACCGATCGCCCGGCCCGCAAGATGGTGCTCACGGGCGCGGCGACCGACGCGCTCATCCCCGGTGTCGACCAGGCCCGCACGGTCGGGTTGGTCACCCTGCCCGGCGCGTTCATCGGTGTGCTGCTCACCAGTGGGTCCGCCGCGCAGGCTGGTGCGGTGCAGGTGCTCGTGCTGATCGGGTTGATGCTGTCGGAGGCATGCGCGGTGGCGGTGACGCTCGAATTGGTCGCGCGCGCCTTAGTCCGCCGGCCGCGCCCCTGATCCGGCATTCATCGTGATCCCTCGATGAACTGGTGGTCGGTCACGATGCGGCCGTCGGCATCGAGGGCGAGCAGATCGAAGCCGCCGCCCTGGGCGGTGCCGTCGTCGCGGCGGTTCATCGTCCACGCGACGCCGACGGTGCCCGCGGGCAGTTCCACGGCAGGTCCGGCTGGGGCGAACACGGATTCGCCGTCGACCAGGAACATTTCGTAGGCGCGGCTGACCCGGCGGTCGAGTGCGTCGTAGCCGTGCACCGCGAGCGGCGGCGCCGGGATCGCGAGATCGGCTGCGGCCGTTCGCACCTCCGCCGGCGGGTCGACAAGGTACTGCGCACCGTCGACCGCGAACAGCTCCTCGACCATTTTGCGGCGGTTGGTGGGATCGGCTTCGTTCCAGAGGGCCCACGTAGCGGGTGGCGATGTCGTTGTTGCTCAGCCGAGACGAGTCAGCGCTACCTGAGCTTCCTCGAACAGGGCAGGTCCCAGCCGGGTCGAACGATGGTGGTGCGGCTGGCCGAATCCCTCGAGCTGACGCTGCGTGATCGCAACAACCTGCTCCTGGCCGCCGGTTTCGCCCCGGTGTTTCCCGAAAGCGATCTGGCCGCCCCGGAGTTGGCGGCGGTACGGGAGGCGCTCACCGCTGTGCTCGACGGGCACCTGCCGTATCCGGCGCTGGTCGCCCGTCCGCGCGGTGAACTGGTCACGGCCAATACCGCGTTCGACCTGTTCACCGAGGGTGTGGCCGACCACTTGCTGCGTGCGCCGATGAACGTGCTCCGGCTGGCGCTGCACCCCGACGGTGTGGCGCCACGGGTGCGCAACCTGCCCGAATGGGGCAGGCACATCATCGACTCACTGCGCAGCCGAGCCGCCCACACCCCCGACCCCGCCGTCGACGCGCTCATCGAGGAACTGTCGGGGTATCTGCCGAGCGTCGCTGTGGGACCCGATCACGTCGGCTTCGCCGTCCCCTTGCATCTGCGCACCGACGACGGTGACCTTCGCCTGATCACCACTCTCACCTCGTTCGCCACCGCGACCGATGTCACCCTCGCCGAGCTCCATCTTGAAGCCTTCCTGCCCGCAGACGAGGAGTCCGCCCGCATCCTGCGTCTGCGAGCATCACGGCGATGAAGCCACAGCGCCGCGCACGGATCAGGAAGCGGCCGAGGCGATTTCGCGCTGCACCGGCTCATCCCAGTCGATGCGGTAGCGACGTTCGGCGCCCATCGTCTTCTCCGGGTTCATCACCGTCCGCACCATGAGCGGCATGACCGCGTTCATCACCTTGCGGGCGGCCGGACCCGGCGTCTTGCTGCGATTGACCTTCGCGGCCCGGGCCGTGATGCCTTCCACCCGCGTCCGCCGCAACCGTTCATAGGCGGCGAAAGCGGCTGTGGGCGAGTCGATATCGCGGAGACAGCGGGCCAGTTGCACGGCACTCTCGATGGCCAGCGACGCGCCCTGACCGGAACTGTTCGACGGCGCGTGCACCGAATCACCGACCAGGACCAGCCGATCGCGATACCAGTGCGGCACCGGCGGCATGATGTGCAGCGCACCGGTGATCTCGAGGGTGTCGGCCGTTGTGCGGCGGGCGAATTCACCGCCCGGTGTGTCGGGCGCGTAGGTGTCGCGCAGGATCCGCAGCCAGTGCTCGGGTGATTTCGCCCTCGCCTCGGTGAACGAAAGGTACTGTTTACTCGGCAGATTCGCGCCCCATGCGATCTGGCCGTCGGCCCCTTTCCAGTACAGGTAGTAGGCCTTGGCACCGAAGGCGAACACCATGGTGTCGTCGGGAACGTCGATGTCGAAGTCGACCTGAGCCCCGAACCCGAGCATGCCGGTGTAGTGCGGACCGGGTGCGGACGGATCGATCAAACCCCGGACGGTGGAACGGATTCCGTCGGCGCCGACGAGGATATCGGCGGTCGCGCTCGACCCGTCGGCGAAGTGCGCGGTGACGCCGTCGTCGTGTTCGTCGACACCGATCAGGCGTTTGTCGTAGGTGAACGGCACCCCGGCGGCGACGGCATGGTCGTGCAGTGTGCGGTGCAGCTCGCCGCGGTCGACCAGCTGCAAGGGCGGTTGATCCGACAGCGTCGGAAGCTCGTGCATGCGGCCACCGACGCGCAGGCGCATCCCGGACACGGGTGAGGCGATGCGGCGCACCGGGTCACCGGCGCCGAGGATGTCGAGGGCGGCGATGCCGTTGGGTGCCAGCGCCAGCCCGGAGCCGATGCCCTCGGACGGGCCGGAATAGGCCTCGTAGACGTGGGCGTCGATGCCCGCTTTGCGCAGGGCGGTCGCGGCGACGGGTCCGGCGATGCCACCGCCGATGATCAGGGCGGAACGAATGGACATGGGTGATCTCCAGATCGGGATTTCCGACGTCACCCAGCTATCCTGTGGTTGCCAGCCTCGAGGCCGGGTGCGCCTGGTTTCGGGACGGTTCTCCGGGCTCGGTGGGGTGTTGCCGCACGCCACCGGGCTCGGGGTCTTCACGTGCTGAGTTAGTTCTCGCTCCTCTCCGCCGGGGCTCTTTCGGCAGGCATGCCGTCGGCATGCCACTGCCGCCATTGGTCGAGCGCGTCGAACGTGCCTGCCACCAGCTCCTCGCGCAGGGCGCGCGCCCAGCGTGCCTCGGCTTCCAGCATCGCCAGGCCGTATTCGGTCTCCACGAGGAACAGGCGTGGCAGGGTGAGCGCGCCGAGGTCGCTCTTGACGCGGGCGATGGTTTCCTCGAGCCTGGCGACGCGGGTGCCGAGCAGGTCGATCACCTCATCGGGCGGCAGGATCGCCAGGATCGATAGGCCTGCGGTGAACCGGTGGTGTTCGGGTTCTGGTTCGGCGAGGAGTTCGCGTGTCCAGTCGGCCATTTCGGCGCGGCCGGCGTCGGTGATCCGGTAGATCACCCGCTCGGGCCGCGCCCCCTCCTTCTCGCTGCCGACGACTTCGAGGAAACCGGCCTTGGCCATGTTCTGCACAACCGTGTACAGCGAACCCCACTTGATGTCCATGTCACGGTCTTTGCCCTGCGCGCGCAGGGTCGCGGCGATCTCGTAGCGGTGCATCGGGCGCTGCACGATGACCGAGAGCACGGCCAGGGCCAGCAGATTGTTCACCTTGCGCTTCGTCGCCACGCCCGCCTCCTTACTCGTCTACGAATATACGTCTACGAGTAATCGGTGACAAGGCGTGGTCAACCGGTATAGACCTTGGCGCCCCGATCGCCGTCGGCGCCTTCGTCGAGGAGTTTCGTGGCGATCTTCGACAGTGCCTCGTCGAGCAGGGCCCGATCGGTGGGGTCCTCGCAGTTCCAGTCGTCGAGGCGGTCACCCAGCCAGCGCCGCCACCCGGCCCGCAAGGTGTCGACCTCGGCGCGACCCGTGTCGGTGAGGGCGAGCGTGCCCGCCTCGGCGTGCAGCAGTCCCGCGTCGGCCGCCTGCCGGAAGACCGGGGCGAGTACCTCGACCGGGAGCCGGTGCCGGTAGGCGATGCCGTACACGGTGGCGGGCATGTCCTGTTTGCCGTACAGGTACACCTGCCCCAACGCCCACGCGGTGTCCGGACTCAACCGGCTGCCCGAGGCGGCGATGAGTTCGGGAATGATCGGGCCCTTCGCCCGCGCCTTGCGGACGGTCGCCGCGACCGAGCGTTCCAGCTGCACTACGCGGTCGTGCGAGTCCGGCACCGAGAACCCCTCCCCCACATCGCCCGCGCCGTGGCGCGCGCTGTCGCGCAGCCGCACCTGCGGCAGGAACCAGGCGACGACGAAACCGAGCAGCGCCACGGGAACCACCCAGGCGAAGACATGGTCGATCGAGCGGGCGTAGGCGTCGACGATCGGCGCGGTCTGCTCGACGGGCAGTTCACGCAGCAGTTTCGGATCCGCCACCGCCTCGGGCGGGACATCAGGTGCCGCCCGCATCGCCTCGGCAAGGGCGGTTTTGCTCTCGTTGCTGTAGAGCGTGCCGAACACCGCCGTGCCGAACGCGCTGCCGAGGGTGCGGAAGAAGGTGACACCGGAGGTCGCGGTGCCGAGGTCGGCGTAGGGCACGGTGTTCTGCACGACGATGGTGAGCACCTGCATGCCCAGCCCGAGGCCCGCGCCGAGAATCAGCATGTACAGCGATTCCAGCCACACGCTGGTGTGCCGGTCCATCGTCGACATCAAGCCGAGGCCCACGGCGAGCACGGCCATGCCGACGATGGGGAAATACCGGTACCGGCCGGTCTTGCCGACCACCTGACCGGAGAAGATCGAGGTGATGAACAGGCCGACGACCAGCGGCAAGGTGCGCACACCCGACACCGTCGCCGACACTCCGTCGACGTATTGCAGGTAGGCGGGCAGGTAGGTCATCGAGCCGAGCATGGCGAAACCGACGATGAAACTGAGCACCGAGGACACCGTGAACACCCGGCTGCGGAACAACCGCATCGGCAGCATCGGCTCCTTCGCCCGGTTCTCCACCCGCACGAACGCGGCGAGCAGCACGACGGCGAGCACGAACAGCCCGATGATCTGCCAGGAACCCCACGGATACTCGTTGCCACCGAATTCCAGGCCGAGGATCAGCGCCGACACACCGACGGCGACCAGGCCGATGCCGAGATAGTCGATCACCGGCCGGGTACGGGCGGCGAGTTTGGGCAGCGTTCGCGCCGCCATCACCAGCATCACGACGACCACCGGGACGTTCACATAGAAGCACCACCGCCAGCTCGCATGGTCGGTGAACAGCCCGCCGAGGGTGGGACCGAGGACGGTGGTGATGCCGAAGACCGCGCCGAGCGCGCCCTGATATTTGCCGCGTTCGCGCAGCGGAATGGTGTCGGCGATCAGGGCCATCGACGTGACCATCAGCCCGCCCGCGCCGACGCCCTGGATCCCGCGCGCGAGGATCAGCATCGGCATGCCGCCTGCCATACCCGCCAGCGCGGAACCGGCGATGAAGATGATGCCGCTGATCTGGAACAGCAGTTTGCGGCCGAACAGGTCACCGAGTTTGCCCGCGAGCACGGTCGCGACGGCCTCGGCGAGCAGGTACGAGGTGACCACCCAGGCCATGTGCCCCGCGCTGCCGAGATCGGCGACGATCGAGGGCAACGCGGCCGACACGATGGTCTGGTCGAGCGCGGCCATCAGCATGCCGAGCACCACCGTGGCGAATACAAGATTGATCTTGGTCTTGCTCATCGGCGCGACGGGCTCGTCTACAGCAACACCATCCGGCATGGCCCCAGTATGGGCGTTGCCGCGCCCGGCGAGAGGCCAGTGACACGGCAGCAATCGGACCGATATCTCAGCGCACGGCGTACCCGGCCAGCCCCGGATCGAGCGCATCGAAGGCGACCTCGGCGTAATCGGTGAGGGCAGCGGCGATCTCGTCGCCCGACTCGCCCGCGAGGGTGCGGCGCAGGATCTCCTCGAACAACACGCGATGCACGCCTGCCAACTGTGCGGCGGCTACTCGAGGGGTGATGTCGTCGGGCGCGGCGGCGGTCTCCTCGGCGAGTGCGCGGGCCAGCGCCGCCTCCCGCTCGTCGTGGAACTCCCGTAACCGGGCGGTCAGGGCTTGGCTGTCGGTGATCATCTTGGCGAACGGCGCGCCGCTGAAACCGATCACGGGGTCCTGGGCGGCCACAGCGGCGAGGTAGGCGCCGCGCAGGGCGGCCAGTGCGGACTGGCCGGGGACGCGCTCGCGCACGATCGCGGCGAGCTGTTCGATGTAGGCCGAGCCGAGGTCGAGGGCCAGATCTTCCTTGCGGGGGAAGTAGTTGGTGACGGTCATCTTCGCCACGTCGGCGGCCGCGGCGATCTCGGCGATCGTCACCTTGTCGAACCCGCGTTCGAGGAACAACTCGGTGGCGCGGTGCGAGATCTGCTCCCTGGTCTGCTGCTTCTTCCTGGCCCGTAACCCCTGCTGCGTAGTCATGTCCTCAGCGTAACTGAACTCGTCCTAAAATTGTTCTTGACATATTTTTATGTTGGACCTAAGTTTGTGTTCGTCGCCGCGAGCGACATTCCTTCGCCGAACGGGAGCCTCCTTGACTGTGACCACCGATCCCATCCGCGACTACCTCACCGCCATCAGCCGCACGCCCCTGCTGACGGCCGAGCAGGAATACGCCCTGGCCGCACGAATCGCCGCGGGTGTCGAGGCCCGCACGGAACTGGATGAGAACACCTCGGCGGGAGTCGAGCTCTCCGCAGCACGACGGAAGGAATTGCAGCGCAGCGTGATCGATGGTCAGCGCGCGAAAGACCATATGGTTCGGGCGAATCTGCGCCTGGTGGTGTCCATCGCCCGTCGTTTCCCGACCAACACCGGGATGTCGCTGCTCGACCTGATCCAGGAGGGCACCCTCGGCTTGATGCGCGCCGTGGACAAGTTCGACCACCGTCGCGGGCTCAAGTTGTCGACCTACGCCACCTACTGGATCCGCCAGTCCATCGGTCGAGCGCTCACCGACCAGGGGCGCACCATCCGGCTGCCGTCCAATGTGGCCGATGTACTGCACAAAGTCGTGCGGGTGCGTCGCGAGCTGACCCACGAGCTCGGCTGGGCGGTCACCGCCGAGGAGATCGCGGAGCGGGCCGAACTCACCGTCGCCCAGGTGACCGCGGCGCTGCGCCACGAGGCGGAACCGGTGTCGCTGCAAACGCCGCTCGGGGAGGACACCGAACTCGGCTCGGTACTGCCCGACACCGCGCCCCCACCTGCCGAGCTGGTCGCCGAGCGGATGCTCCGCGGGTACGTGGAGGCGGCCTTGGCCGGGCTCACCGAGCGTGAATCCGACGTCATCCGGCTGCGTTTCGGCCTCGATCGCGGTGAGGCCCGCACGCTGGAGGAAGTGGGTTCGCAGCTGGGTGTCTCCCGGGAGCGTGCCCGGCAGATCGAGGCGAAGGCCATGACCAAGCTGCGCAAGCCCGCGTGCGCCCGTACGCTGGCCGGGTTGCTCGGCTGACCACTTCCGATCGATCTTACTCGAGAGTAAGGTCGGGGCATGGCATGGAAACCAGCTGACATCGCGGACCAGACCGGCCGCACCTGCGTGATCACCGGCGCCAACGGCGGCCTCGGCGCCGAGACCACGAAGGTGCTGGCCGCCAAGGGCGCCACCGTGATCATGGCCTGTCGCAACAAGGCCAAGGCCGAACCGATCGCCGCCGCCATCCCCGGCGACGTGCGGGTGGCCGCTCTCGATCTGGCCGACCTGGCCTCCGTGCGCGAATTCGCCGAGCAGCAGGGTGAATTCGATGTGCTCGTCAACAACGCGGGCCTGATGAACGTGCCGTTCTCGCGGACGGCCGACGGGTTCGAAACCCAGTTCGGGGTGAACCATCTGGGTCACTTCGCCCTCACCGGTCTACTGCTCGACCGCGTCCGCGACCGGGTGGTGACCCTGGCCAGCATCGCCCACAAGCAGACCCCCAAGCTCTGGATCGACGACCTGAACTACGAGAACCGTCGCTACCAGCGCAATCTCGCCTACGCGCAGGCGAAGCTGGCCAACCTCATGTTCGCCCGTGAACTGCAGCGCCGCCTCGGCGAGGCTGGTGCGAAGCAGAAGTCCTACGCGGTGCACCCCGGCGTCTCGGCGACCGACCTGTTCGCCCGCACCGAGACCCTGCTGGACCGGGTGAGCAAGCCGGTCATCCGCCTCATCGGCCACCCGCCCGCCAAGGCCGCCCACTCCACCCTCTTCGCCGCGACCGAACCCGACGCCGATCCCACCGTCTACTGGGGTCCGAACCGGCTCATGCAGTCGCAGGGTCCGGTCGAGGCGTGCCCGTCGAGTTCGCTGTCGCGCAATCCCGAACTGTTGCGGCGCCTCTGGGAGGAATCGGAGCGGATGACGGGCGTCGCCTACAAGTTCTGAGCGACCTCGAGCACGATCTTGCCCCGCGTGCGCTGGGTGTCGGCGATCTCGTGCGCCTTGCTCGCCGACTCCAGCGGCACCACGGTGTCCACGTGCACACGCAGGGCACCCTCGCGGGCCAGATCCGCGATCGCGAGCATGCCGGCGCGATCGGCCTCGACGATCATGAACTGGGCCCGCAACCCCAGCGGACGCGCGATGTCGGCGAGCGCGGCCTCGGCGGGCGAGGCGAGGGAGACCACGATGCCGCCCGGCCGGAGCGTGCGCAGCGAGCGTGGCCCGTATTCGCCGCCGATGGTGTCGACCACCACGTCGATGTCGCGGGCCACTTCCTCGAAAGCCGTTGTGGTGTAGTCGATCACCTCGTCGGCGCCCAGGCCGCGGACGAACTCGTGGTTGTCGGCGCGCGCCGTGCCGACCACATGGGCACCGCGCGCTTTCGCGATCTGCACCGCCGCCTGTCCGACACCGCCCGCCGCGGCGTGGACCAGCACACGCTGCCCCGGCCGCACATCGGCGGTGTCGACCAGCGCCTGCCACGCGGTGAGTGCGACCAGCGGCAGACCGCCCGCCTCGAGATGGCTCAGGCTCGTGGGCTTGTGGGCGAGATGGCGGGCCGGCGCGGTGACGTACTCGGCGTACGTTGCGGCCGGGTGCGGGTGTCGTGGCATGCCGAACACCTCATCGCCCGGGGCGAACAAGGTGACGCCGAGGCCCACCGCCTCGACGACACCGGACACATCCCAGCCGAGCGGGGTGATCGCGCCCCGCAGCCCGCCGAGGGCGCGATGCCAGGAGTCGGTCGGGTTCACACCCGCCGCGTGTACCCGGATCAGCACTTCCGCCGGGCCGGGTTCCGGCCGGTCGACGTCGATCACCCGCAGCACCTCGGGTCCGCCGAAGGTGTCCTGTCCGATTGCCCGCATGTCGATTCCTTCTGTGCGCGTTGCCGTTTCCGTACGGGAAAGACAATGCCGGGCATCGGGGAAGCCGACGAGTGGCAGAGAGGCCAATATGTGCAAGGATCTTGCCATGCAGCGCGTGGTGGTTCTGGCCCTGGACGGCGTGTATCCCTTCGAACTCGGGATCCCGGCCCGCATCTTCGGGACGGCGGTCGCGGCGGACGGCAGCCCGCTCTACGAGATCCGCACCTGCAGCCTCGACGGCGCGCCGGTACGCACGAACGCCGACTTCACGATCGCGGTGGAGTGGGACAGCAGTGCGCTCGACGACGCCGACATCGTCGTCATCCCGCCGTTCAACGAATGCGACGACCACGCGAGCTATCGCCTACCCGAGAAGGTGGCCGACGCGTTGCGGCGCCCGCAGACCCGGGTGGTGAGCTTCTGTACCTCGGCGTTCGTGCTGGCCACGCTCGGATTGCTCGACGGCAGACCGGCGACCACCCATTGGAACCAGGCCGAACGGTTCCGCCGTGAGTTCCCCCGGGTGCGCATGGACGCCGACGTGCTGTTCGTCGACGACGGGCGCATCCTCACCGCCGCGGGCAGCGCGGCGGGCATCGACCTGTGCCTGCACCTGCTGCGCAGCGACCACGGCAGCGCCGTCGCCAACCGGGTGGCGCGGCTGTGCATCGTGCCACCGTGGCGCGAGGGCGGTCAGGCCCAGTTCATCGATCGGCCGATGCCCGAATCGGGGACCGCGAGCACCGCCGATACCCGCGCCTGGGCGCTCACCCACCTCGACCGCCCCCTGTCACTGGCCGAACTCGCCGCCCACGCCCGGATGAGTGTGCGCACCTTCTGCCGCCGCTTCCGCGAGGAAACCGGCCTCCCGCCCGGCCAGTGGCTCACCCGCCAGCGCGTGGACCTGGCCCGTCACCTGCTCGAGGCCACCGACCTGCCCATCGACCGCGTCGCGGCCGAGTCGGGCCTCGGCACCGCCGCCTCCCTGCGCCAGCATCTCGCCACCACCATCGGCGTCTCCCCCACCACCTACCGCCACACCTTCCGCGCCGCGCAGCTGTGACGCCTGCCTCGACCGGGTTTGTGGGCCACGACCTGCTCCTACGCAACGTGTAGTAGGCAGGTACCGTTGTTGTGTGTCCGATCGACCTTCCCGCCCGGCGTACAACCGGCCCGCGCTGATCGCGCTGGTCATCGTGGTCGCGCTCGGCTGTCTCGCACTGGCCTGGTGGCAGTGGGAACGGTTCGATTCCGCGACCGGGACAGGGCAGAACCTCGGGTACGCGCTGCAGTGGCCGCTGTTCGCGGCGTTCGCGGTGTTCGCCTACGTCAGGTTCGTGCGTCTCGAACGCGAGGCGGGCGAGCCTGCCGCGCCGCGCGCGAGCAAGGCCGAGGCGCCGCGCGAGATTCCGGCCGGAATCCTGCCCGAACGGCCCAAGGCCGCCGCCGCGGACGACCCGGAGACCGCCGCCTACAACCAGTACCTGGCGCGATTGCACGCCAGCGATATCGATGCGCAGACCCGCACCGCCGGTCTGCACGCCCCTGAGAGGAACGCCGGGTGACCGACAACAACACCACCGCACCGTCGCTGGACAAACCGGCTACCGGCGCACCGGCGGACAACGCCAAGATCGCCTCCGCGCTGCTGCGCTACCGCGCCCTCGCCTGGTTCACCGGTCTGTGGCTGCTGCTGCTCACCGCCGAGATGATCGCCCAGTACGGCTTCGGCATGGACACCCCGCGCTGGATCGCGCTCGTGCACGGCTGGGTGTACTTCGCCTACCTGCTGGTCACCGCCGACCTCGCGGTCAAAGTCCGCTGGCCCATCGCCCGCACCGTCGGCACCCTCATCGCGGGCACCATCCCCCTGCTCTCCTTCTTCGTCGAGCACCGCAACGCCAAAGACGTCAAAGCCCAGTACAACCTCTGAGGTTCCTGGACTCACGATCACCACGCCGTGGTGACGGCATCTCGCGAGTAGCCTCCGCCACCACGGCGTGGTGATCTAGATCGATGCCGAGCGCCCTCGACTGGACGCGTGGCCCTCATGGCGGCATCGGCCGCGTGGGTTCCACCACCAGAGCGTGGTGATCGTGGAACTCAGGCCAGGGCCGCCAGGGCGGGGAGGAGCTGGGTGAGGGCGCGGCCTCGGTGGGAGGCGGCGTCTTTTTCCGCGGGGGTGAGGTCGGCGGCGCTGCGGGGGCCGCCGTCAGGGTGGAAGAGCGGGTCGTAGCCGAAGCCGCCCTCACCCTGTGGTTCGCGGGCGATGGTGCCGGGCCATTCGCCACGGACCACCGTGGTGGTGCCGTCGGGCAGGACGAGGGCGCAGGTCGAGACGAAGCGGGCGGTGCGCCGTTCGTCGGGGACATCGCCGAGCTGACCGAGCAGCAGGGCGTTGTTGGCCTCGTCGTCGCCGTGGCGGCCGGCCCAACGGGCCGACAGCACACCGGGCATCCCGTTGAGGGCATCCACCTCGATACCGGAATCGTCTGCCACACAGGGCAATCCGGTCGCGACAGCACCGTCACGCGCCTTGGCGATCGCGTTCTCCTCGAAGGTGGCGCCGATTTCGGGGGCCTCCTCGTAGGGCGGCACGTCGTCGAGGCTCACCAATTCGATCCCGGCGACACCCGCGTCGTCGAGGATGCGGCGCAATTCCTTCAGCTTCTTGGCATTTCGGCTGGCGACCAGCACGCGCGTGCCCACGGCTACTTCTTCCCCACCGGCTCGGGCAGCTCACCCGGGTAGGGCAGGGCGAGGGCGGCCTTCTGGATCGCGAACAGCTCCTCGCAGCCGACCAGCGCCGAATCGAGCAGCTTGTCCAGGGTGGAGCGGGGGAAGGTGGCGCCTTCGCCGGTGCCCTGGATCTCGACGAGGGTTCCGGTGTCGGTGGCGACCACGTTCATGTCGACCTCGGCGCGCGAATCCTCTTCGTACGGCAGGTCCAGGCGCACCCGGCCGTCGACGACGCCGACGCTCACCGCGGCGATCATGCACGAGATCGGTTGCGGGTCGGCCAGTTTGCCCGCGGCGGCCAGGTAGGTGACGGCGTCGCTGAGCGCGACGTAGGCGCCGGTGATGGCGGCGGTCCGGGTGCCGCCGTCGGCCTGCAGCACGTCGCAGTCCAGCGCGATGGTGTTCTCGCCGAGCGCGGCCAGGTCGATGCACGCGCGCAGCGAGCGGCCGATCAGCCTGCTGATCTCCTGGGTGCGGCCGCCGACCTTGCCCTTCACCGATTCACGCCCGCTGCGGGTGTGGGTGGCGGCGGGCAGCATCGCGTATTCGGCGGTGAGCCAGCCCAGGCCCGAGTCGCGCCGCCACGGTGGCACCCCCTCGGTGACGCTGGCGGTGCACATCACCCTGGTCTGCCCGAATTCCACCAGCACCGACCCGGCCGGGTGCGAGGTGAATCCTCGGGTGATCTTGACCTCGCGGAGTTCGTCATCCGCCCTACCATCGGCTCGTCTCGACACGGTAGGGATTATGCCCGTCGGCGTGCGTCCGTGTTCGCGGCCCCTCGTCGAGGTGCCGGGGCCGTGGCGCTACAGGTCGAAGGTCTCGCCCGGTGCGACCGCGTGGACCGGGCCCGCGAAGGCCGCTTTGGCCTCGGCGATGACGTCTTCGCGCGAGGTCCACGGCGGGATATGGGTGAGCAGCAGTTCCTTGGCGCCCGAGCGGGTGGCGATCTCGCCCGCCTCGGTGCCCGAAAGGTGAATGCCGGGAGGACGATTCGCGGGATCGTGGGTCCAGGACGCCTCGGCCATCAGCACGTCGGCACCCTGGGCGAGTTCGACGACGGCGTCGCACATGGCGGTGTCACCGGTGTAGACGAACACGCGGCCGCTCGCGGCGGTGATGCGCAGGCCGTAGGACTCCGGCGGGTGGTACATGCGGCGCGCTTCGACCGTGTGACCGGGGCCGAACGGGACGGGGACGTTCTCGGTCCACGCCTGGGAGTCGATCACGTCGGACCAGTCGTCGGTTTCGCCACCGATCTCGGCCGAGGCGTTGCCGATGCGTAAGGCAGCGTCGGACGGGCCACGGACCAGGGCCTTGCCGGTGGGCGGATTGGGGTGGTATCGACGCCACACGAGCAGGGCGGGCAGGTCGAGGCAGTGATCCGCGTGCAGATGTGTGAGGAAGATGTCGACATCGCCGGGGTTCAGGTGCTTCTGCAGTGCGCCGAACACGCCCGGCCCGAAGTCGATGACGGTCGGACGCATATCCGGGCCGGTCAACAGGTACCCCGACGCTGGGGAGTCCGGGCCGGACACACTGCCCGAGCACCCGAGGACGGTAAGGCGCATGCCCTCATGCTGCCACGACGGGCTGGTACTCACTGCAGGATCCCCCCATTCTCCAGACCGGATCCCCGGTTACCGCGTTGGTAGTGCGCGGCCGACCGATGCTTCACGGCGGCGTCGACGTTCATCACCAGAGAGTACCCAGCCCGCCAGCACTCCACCCACCGCCCCGAAAAGATGCCCCTGCCAAGAAATTCGGGGGTCCGTGGGCAGCACGCCCCACAGCATCGACCCGTAGATCAGGAAGATCACCAGCCCCACCGCGATCTGCCCGACATTGCGCGCGAACCATCCCCGGCAGATCAGATAGGTGAGCCACCCGAACACAATCGAGGACGCACCGATGTGCACGCTTCCGGTCTGCCCCGTCAGCCACGTCCCCACCCCCGCGATCACCCAGATGATCGCCGTGGCGGCGATGCCGCGACCGATCCCCGAGAGCAGCACGATGAACCCGAGCACGAGCAACGGCAGGCTGTTGGCCAGCAGGTGGTCCCACCCACCGTGCAACAGCGGCGCCCACAGAATCCCGTCGAGCCCACTCACCGCACGCGGTTCGATCCCCGCACCGTCGAGCTCGTTCGCCGCCCCCGGCGGCCGATCGTAGGACAGCACCATGTCGACGCCCTCGATGACGAACAGCGCCACCACGAACCCGACGATCCCCACCGCGGCCGACACCACCGACCCACCCCGACGCCCGGACGAACCGCCACTGCCCAGCCCCCGAACACGCTCCGGATCGAACGAGGCCCCAACCCCACCGCTCACTGTCATCGCCTCCAACGGCCGGGCCGACGTCGCCCACCCCACGAGGGTACCGCCGCACGTCTTGCGCGTTGCTCCGGTAGATCCCATCGAACCGACGGAAAGAGCCGGGCACGTTCACAAACGCACCCGGCTCCGCACCTCATGGGACTACGCCCAGAGCTGCCCTTCGAGCTTCTCCTCCGCCTCGTCGAGCGTCCCGTCGTAAGCCCCCGTCGACAGGTACTTCCAGCCACCGTCGGCAACCACGAACGCGATATCCGCCCGCCGCCCGGCCTTCTGCGCCTTCTTCGCGATCCCGAGCGCCGCGTGCAGGATCGCGCCGGTCGAAATGCCCGCGAAGATCCCTTCCTCGCCGACGAGTTCCCTGGTCCGCCGCACGGCGTCGTATGGCCCGACGGAGAACCGGGTGGTGAGCACCTTCTCGTCGTAGAGCTCGGGGATGAAGCCTTCGTCGATGTTGCGCAGGCCGTAGACCAGCTCGCCGTAGCGCGGCTCGGCGGCGACGATCTCGATATCGGGCACCTGCTCACGCAGGTACCGCCCGGTACCCATCAGCGTCCCGGTGGTGCCGAGCCCCGCCACGAAATGCGTGATCTCGGGCAGGTCGGCCAGCAGTTCGGGCCCGGTGGTCTCGTAGTGCGCGAGTGCGTTGGCCGGATTGCCGTACTGGTACAGCATCACCCAGTCCGGGTTCTCCTCGGCGATCTGCTTGGCAAGCGCCACAGCCTGATTCGACCCACCGGCGGCCGGGGAATCGATGATCTCGGCACCGAACATGGTGAGCAGCTGACGTCGCTCCACCGAGGTGTTCTCCGGCATCACGCAGACGATCCGGTACCCCTTGAGCTTGGCCGCCATGGCCAGCGAGATCCCGGTGTTGCCACTGGTGGGTTCCAGAATGGTGCAGCCGGGCGTGAGCCGCCCGTCGGCCTCGGCCTGTTCGATCATCCGCAACGCGGGGCGATCCTTGATCGACCCGGTGGGGTTGCGGTCCTCGAGCTTGGCCCACAGCCGGACGTGGTCGTCACCGTCCCACTGGGGTGAGAGGGTGCGCAGCCCGACGAGCGGCGTGTTGCCGAGGGTCGCGATCAGCGATTCGTAGCGGGCCACGAGGTCACGCGCCGCCGGCGACCGCGGGCAGGATGGTGACCGACGCTCCGGCGGGGACCTCCGCGTCGAGCCCGCCGGCGAAGCGCACATCCTCGTCGTCGACGTAGATGTTGACGTAGCGGTTCAGCTTGCCGTCCTTGAGCAGCCGCTCGGCCAGCCCGGGATGGTTGGCCTCGAGGTTGTCGATGAGCGCGGACAGGGTGTCGCCTTCGCCCTGGACTCGCTTCTCACCTCCGGTGAGACCACGCATGATGGTCGGGATGGACACGGTTACCGGCATGGGGACTCCTCGGGGTGATGACTTGTTCTGGGGTTGTCAGGCGTCGTAGGACTCGACGATGCGCACCGGTTCCTCGGTGACCTCGCCGTCGACGATGCGGTAGCTGCGCAGTTCGTGCTCGTGCGGATCGCGGGTGGAGATCAGCACGTAGTGCGCGTCCGGTTCGCCGGCGTAGGAGATATCGGTGCGGCTCGGGTAGGCCTCGGTGGCGGTGTGCGAGTGGTACACGACGACGGGAACCTCGTCCGCGTCGTCCATCTCCCGCCATACCCGCAGTTGTTCCCCGGAATCGAACCGGTAGAACGTCGGGGAGCGTTCGGCGTTGATCATCGCGACGAAGCGTTCGGGGCGATCACTGCCTTCGGGGCCCGCGATCACACCGCAGGCCTCGTCGGGGTGGTCGGCGCGCGCGTGGGCAACCATCGCGTCAACGAGATCGGCTCTGATCACCAGCACTTGTCGACCCTTTCCACAATCCGGCACAACGCCCACACCCTATTCGGGTATTCCGCCCGACCGAATTCCGGTCCCGCCCGCGCGCCGGGTTCAGCGCGGGAACAAGTCGCGGTAGGCGGGAATGCCCGCGACGGAAGTAGCGGCGAGGACGGCATCGACGACCGCCCGTTCCACGACGACCGCCGCGGCGGTGCACAACTCGTCGAGCAGCAGCAGATCCGAGGGGAAAGCCGCAGGTAGCGGACCCGAAGGGACCTGCACGGCACCGGTCGACACCGCGAACAGCGTGTCACCGTCGAGCGGCGAGTGCACGGGCCGGATGGCGCGGGCCAGGCCGTCGTGAGCGGTGGCCGCCAGCCTGCGGCAACCGACCGGGTCGAGTACCGCGTCGGTGGCGACGACGCCGATCGTGGTGTTGAGCACAGTGCTCTTACCGGGCAGCGCGGCCAGGGCGGCGAGCTCGGCGGGCGTGCCGTGCCGCAGGTCGAAGAAGTCGGGCCCGTCGGTGCCCGCACCCCACGGCAGACCGGTGCGCGGGTCGACCACCGAACCGACCGGATTGGCCACGACGATCGCGCCGACGGTGACGCCGTTGTCGAGAACCACACTGGCCGAACCGATTCCGCCTTTGAGCGCACCCGCCTGCGCGCCCACCCCGGCACCGACGGTCCCTCGGGCGAAGTCCGTCGAGGCGGCTTCGGCGGCGCGGAAACCGAAGTCCGCGTCGGGCCGGATGTCCCACGCGCCGACCGGCAGGTCGAAGATCACCGCGCCCGGCACGATCGGCACCACCCGGCTCGGGTCGGTCGGGCTCATCGGGATGCCCTCGCCGTGTTCCTCGGCCCAGCGCATCACCCCGTCGGCGGCGGCCAGGCCGTAGGCGCTGCCACCGGTGAGCAGCACCGCGTTGACGCGGCGCACGGTGTTGGCCGGGTCCAGCAGGTCGGTTTCGCGGGTGCCAGGCCCGCCGCCGCGCACGTCGACGGAGGCGACCGCACCGCCGGGCAACCGCACCACCGTGCACCCCGTCGCGGCACCCGACCCGAGGCTCACCTCGTCGTCGAGCACATGATGATGACCGACCAGCACACCGGTGACGTCGGTGATCGCGTTGCGTGGACCGGGAACGCCGCGCATCAGGGCGCCAATGCCTGCAGCAGCGAATCCTGCATCCAGGTCAGCCAGTGGTAGACGTCCAGATGCGGGGCGCGCGGATCGTCGGGGTCGAAGTGGTCGGGCGTGTCGTCGTCGATGTCGAGCAGGGTGCCCAGTGCCAGGCGCACGTCGGTGAGCGCGGTGAGCCAGGCGTCGGCCTGCTCGGGGGTGAGCACGATCTTGCCGCCGTCCTCGGGGCAGCTGTCCATCACCACCCGCCCCGCGGCCAGTTTCGCGTCGATGATCTCGGGTTCGTGCAGGCTGCGCAGCGCGCTGTTGAGGCCGGCGCGTTCGGCGTCGGGCGAACCGGGTTCGGCGCGGTGGAAATCGGGCAGCAGGCGCAGCAGTTGCGGGTCGTCGGGCGGGGTGGTGTTGCCGGTGCGCAGCCCGGTCAGCGCCGCGAGTTCGTCCTCGGGCGACTCGGCGGCGCGGTCGGCGAGCAGGCCGGAGACCGCCGCGACCAGGGAGCGCAACACCGTGGCCTCGTGCTCGTCCATTTCGGATCGAAGCTTGAGACCACCGAGTGAGTTCTTTCTGCTCCACTTGCGCACAGGGCCAGGTTACTCAGGCTCAGTCGTCGCGCTGCATCGTTGCCCACAGGCCCGCCGCGTGCAGGCGGCGTACGTCCTGTTCCATCTTGTCGCGCGAACCCGACGACACCACGGCCTTGCCCTCGTTGTGAACCTGCAGCATCAACTCGGTCGCCTTGGCTTTGCTGTAGCCGAAGAGCTTCTGGAATATGTAGGTGACGTAGTGCATGAGATTCACCGGGTCGTCCCATACGACGGTCACCCACGGCCGGTCCTCGGCCTCCAGGATCTCGGTGTATTCGGTAGCCTCCGGCGTCGCCTGTGGCGCCGACAGTGCGGCGTTCACGGCGTCGGTGACGGCGCCGGCTCGAACGGAATTGCACAGGGCCATAAACCCCAGGGTACGACGAGGCCACCCAGATACAACACCCGCCGTGACTAGAGTTTCGGGTGTGCAGATCCGTGACGAGTCAGCGAGCACCGCGCTGCTGACCGACCAGTACGAACTGACCATGCTCGCCGCCGCGCTCGCCGACGGTTCGGCGCAGCGGCGGTGCACCTTCGAGGTGTTCGCCAGACGCTTGCCGCACGGCCGCCGCTACGGCGTGGTGGCGGGCACCGGGCGGCTGCTCGAGGCCCTCACCCGCTTCCGGTTCGGCGCCGAGGAGCTGGCGATCGCCGAGAAATTCCTGGACCCGGCCACCGTCGACTGGTTGCGCGAATATCGCTTCACCGGCGATATCGACGGCTACGCCGAGGGCGAGCTGTACTTCCCCGGTTCACCGATCCTCACCGTGCGCGGCAGCTTCGCCGAATGCGTGGTGCTCGAGACGCTTGTCCTGTCGATCTTCAATCACGACAGCGCCATCGCCTCGGCCGCCGCGCGGATGGTGAGCGCCGCGGCCGGGCGCCGAATGATCGAGATGGGTTCGCGGCGCACCCACGAACTGGCCGCGCCGTCGAGTTCGCGGGCCGCCTACCTGGCCGGCTTCGACGCGACCTCCAACCTCGAGGCGGTGCGCAGCTTCGGTGTGCCGGGCGCGGGCACCAGCGCGCACGCCTTCACCCTGCTACACAGCGGCGCCGACGGCGAACACGAGGCGGCCGCCTTCCGCAGCCAGGTCGAGGCGCTCGGCATCGGGACGACGCTGCTGGTCGACACCTTCGACATCACCCGTGGCGTCGCCACCGCCATCGAGGTGGCCGGGCCCGAACTGGGTGGTGTGCGGATCGATTCCGGCGAGCTTGGTGTGCTGGCCCGCCAGGTGCGCGATCAGCTCGACGCGCTCGGCGCCACCGGCACCCGCATCGTCGTCTCCGGCGATCTCGACGAGTACGCCATCGCCGCCCTACGCGCCGAACCGGTCGACGTGTACGGCGTCGGCACCTCCTTGGTCACCGGTTCCGGTGCGCCGACGGCGGGCATGGTGTTCAAGCTCGTGGAGGTCGACGGGATCCCGGTCGCCAAACGCAGCAGCCACAAGGAGTCGCGTGGCGGGGCGAAGAAGGCGGTGCGGCTGGCGCGGGCCACTGGGACCATCGTCGAGGAGATCGTCTACCCGGCCGCGGGAGAAGCGCCCTCCACCAACGGTTTCCAGGTGCGCGAGCTCCAGGTTCCGTTGGTGCGCGGCGGTGAGACGGTCGACGGCGTCGCGACGCTGGCACGCAGCCGGGAACTGGTCGCGCAGGGTCTGGTGAGCCTGCCGTGGGAGGGCCTCAAGCTCTCCGACGGCGAGCCCGCCATCCCGACCACTTTCCTCGGCTGACACCTCGCGAACGCGAGGGGACAATGGTATGGACGCAATGATCGGGAGGACGGTGTGATGCGCGGGTTGGTCATCGTGGATGTGCAGAACGACTTCTGCGAGGGAGGATCGCTGGCTGTGCGCGGCGGCGCGAAGGTCGCGGCGGCCATCAGCTCCCATGTCGCCGCGAAGAAGTACGACGCGATCGTGGCGACCAGGGACTGGCATGTCGACCCCGGCGCCCACTTCTCCGACAACCCCGACTACGTCGACTCCTGGCCGCCGCACTGCGTGGTCGGTACGCCGGGCGCCGATTTCCATCCCGCTCTCGACACCGGGCTGGTCGAAGAGGTGTTCTCGAAGGGCGAATACAGTGCCGCCTATTCGGGTTTCGAGGGCGCGTCGGCCGACGGAACCACCCTCGCCGAATGGTTGCGCGCCCGCGACATCGATCACGTCGACGTGGTCGGCATCGCCACCGACCACTGCGTGCGTGCCACCGCCCTCGACGCCCGCACCGCCGGTTTCGACACCACCGTCCTGCTCGACCTCACCGCGGGGGTAGCCCCGGAAACCACCGCCACCGCACTCACCACCCTCCGCGAGGCGGGTGTCGAGCTGAGCGGTGAGGTGCCCGCCTAGGCTCACGGTGTGGATTACCGCTTCCCGGCGCAGGCGCGCGACAGGCTGACCCAGGCATTGGCCGAGGTCGACAGCATTCACGACGCCGCCGACATCGTCTTCTGGGCCAACCCGGCCGCCGACGATCTGCACCGCACCGGGATCGGCGCCTTCGGCCAGTTGCCGCCCGCCTTCGCCCACCTGCTGGCCCTGACGAGCCTGCACACCACGGTCCTGGATTCCGGTTTCAGCACCTACCTGCGCACCCGCCGCACCGAACTCCCCTGGGCCACAAGAGCATTGCGTGCCGCAGGCATGCCACGCCTGGCCGCCGCCGCCGTCCTCGCCGCCCGCGACGCCTCCCCCAACTCCCCCGACGACCCCCTCGACCGCTTCTTCGACGACGAACACCGCACCCTCGCCGAACCCGACCAGATCCGCCGCCCCACCGGCGACCGCGCCGACGACCCCGACGAGATCTACGACATCAACGAACCCGCCGACTTCGAAGAACGCGTCCTCACCTACATCCGCACCAACCTGAACGACTTCGTCCAGGACCGATAACGCCGCGAGCACACCCCCAATCCGCCATGACCGCATTCCCGACCCCGCACGACCCGACCTCGAGGAGGGTCCGCCGCGAAGCGGCGCAGCGGCCCGGCCGCGCGAACAGCGCTCGAAG
>NZ_JBPXLK010000037.1:0-43388 GCF_051843015.1 Nocardia sp. JW2 | reverse complement strand
TGGCAGCTGTTGCCACGCGCACCGCTCGCCTGACGCGAGAGTAACCATGACATCAGCCGCATCGCTCGGTGTGACCCTGCTGGCCGAGGGGTCCATCGATTTCAATGTGTCCGGGGTGATCGACCAGTTCTGGAAACTGACGGTCGACGGTCTCACCTACGGCTCGATCTACGCGCTGGTCGCCGTCGGCTATACGCTGGTCTACGGCGTGCTGCGACTGATCAACTTCGCCCACTCCGAGATCTTCATGCTCGGTATGTTCGGTACCTACGTGGGGCTGGAGCTGCTCGGCTTCGCCCCGAGCGGCAATGTGTATTCCCAGGGTGTCGTCCTGACGATCACCTATCTCGGCCTGGCGATGCTGTTCGGCATGCTGGTCTCGGGTATCGCCGCCGTCGGTCTGGAACGCGTCGCCTACCGGCCACTGCGCAGGCGAGGCGCCAAACCGCTCGCCTTCCTCATCACGGCGATCGGCATGTCGTTCGTGATCCAGGAATTCGTGCATTACATCCTGCCCAAGATCAAGCCGGGCCTCGGCGGTTCCAACGCGCAGACCGGCATCCGCCTGGTCGAGCCGAAGGTGCAGTTCACCTTCCTCGGCGCGCAGGTGACCAACGTGGCGCTGGTGATCTTCGCGGCGGCGATCGTGCTCGCGATCATCACCGAGGTCGTCATCAACCGGACCAAGTTCGGCCGCGGCATCCGTGCCGTGGCCCAGGATCCCGACACCGCGACCCTCATGGGCGTCTCGCGGGAACGGGTCATCATGCTGACCTTCCTCATCGGCGGCCTGCTGGCAGGCGCGGCCGCCATGCTGTACACGCTCTACATTCCCACCGGCATCATCTTCTCCGGCGGATTCATTCTCGGTATCAAGGCTTTCAGCGCCGCGGTCCTCGGTGGCATCGGCAACCTGCGCGGCGCACTGCTCGGCGGGTTGATCCTCGGCGTCGCCGAGCAGTACGGGCAGATCCTGTTCGGCACCGAATGGCGTGACGTGGTCGCGTTCGTGCTGCTGGTGACCGTGCTGATGTTCCGGCCCACCGGCATTCTCGGTGAGAGTCTGGGGAGGGCACGCGCATGACCGACACGACGAAAACCGCTGTGGCGGAACAGGACAAGCGTGGCATCGGCGACGCGATACGCAGCTGGTGGGACGGGCTCTCGCGGCCCGGCCAGTGGGCGGTCGGCATCCCGGTGATCGCCGTGCTCGCGCTGCTTCCGCTGTTCCCGCCGCCGTTGCTCGACACGCCGGGCGCGAGTTTCGCGGGTGTGATGGCGCAGTTCGCCATGTACGCGCTGATCGCGATCGGCCTGAACGTGGTGGTCGGCCAGGCCGGCCTGCTCGACCTCGGTTACGTCGGCTTCTACGCCGTCGGCGCCTACACCGTCGGCCTGTTGACCAGCCCGAACAGTCCGTGGAACCAGACCGATGGTGGTTGGCTCGAACCCGGCTGGGCCTGGGTGGCGTGCCTGCCGCTCGCGGTGGCGCTCACCGCGGTGGCCGGCCTGATCCTCGGCGCGCCGACCCTGCGGTTGCGCGGTGACTACCTGGCCATCGTGACGCTCGGCTTCGGTGAGATCGTGCGCCTGATGGCCGACAACCTCGGCGATCTCACCAACGGCAGCCTCGGGTTGTCCAAGATCTCCTATCCGGAAGTCGGCGAGTCCGAGACCAAACCGGGTGGATTCTTCTCCCCGGGCAACCTCGGTGACCCCGACAGCTGGAATCCGTTCACCAGGGCGAGCAACGGCGCCTGGTGGTTCTGGCTCGGCCTGGCGCTGGTCGTGGTAGTGCTGCTGGTGATCGGCAACCTCGAGCGCAGCCGGGTCGGTCGCTCCTGGGTCGCGATCCGCGAGGACGAGGACGCCGCCGAGATCATGGGCGTGCCGACGTTCAAGTTCAAGCTGTGGGCGTTCGTGATCGGTGCGTCGGTCGGCGGCCTGTCGGGCGCGATGTACGCCGGTCAGGTCACCTACGTCAATCCCAAGCAGTTCGACATCATCTTGTCGATGCTGTTCCTGTGCGCGGTGGTGCTCGGCGGATCGGGCAACAAGCTCGGCGTGATCGTCGGCGCGTTCCTCATCGCCTACCTGCCGGTTCGGCTGCAATCGGTGCAGCTGGTGTCGAACGAATCGACCGGTTATCTGCTGCTCGCGGTCGATGTCGCCGTCCTGGTCGGGCTGTGGCTGCTGTGGCGCCGGCGGGGCAACACGCTGGGGGTGTGGGCCACGCGCGCGGTGACCACCGGCGCGGTGGTCGCGGTGATCCTCGGGCTGCTGTTGCTCGGCAGTGTGCTGCTGCACCGCCAGGGCGGCGCGCAGTCCCTCGGTGACCTGAAGTACCTCTACTTCGGCATCGCGCTGGTGGTGATGATGATTCTGCGACCGCAGGGCCTGTTCCCGGTGCGGCAGAAACTGCTCACCTACGGCAGACAGGTGTACCAGGCCGTGCGCAAGCCGGCCGAACTGATCGGAGCAAGGCGATGACCGGGCCGGGCGCGGGCGACGCGCTGTACGACAACGAGGACATGGCCGCCGGGTACAAAGCGGCACCGGAGGTCGAGCCCGCGGGCGAGGTCGACGTGACCGCGGTGATGCCGGAGCTGGGTGATGCCGAGGCCGTGGCCGACGTCGTCGCACCGCACCGCGCGATCGAGACCGCCGTCGGTGAGCCGCTGTTGCGCACCGACGGGCTGACGGTGAAGTTCGGTGGTCTGACGGCTCTGGACGGGGTGAGTTTCGAGATCCGCCGCGGCGAGATCCTCGGGCTGATCGGCCCCAACGGCGCGGGCAAGACCACCTGCTTCAACGCCATCACCGGTGTGTACAAACCGGCGGCGGGCAGCGTGCACTTCGACGGCAAACCGCTGGCCAAGACCAAGCGCAACGAGATCACCCGGCTCGGGATCGCGCGCACCTTCCAGAACGTGCGGCTGTTCGGGGAGATGACGGCGCTCGAGAACGTCGTCGTCGGCACGGACGCGCGCCACACCACCTCGGTGCCCGGCGCGGTGTTCCGCACCGCCAAGCACCGGCGCGAGGAACGTGACGCCATCGAGCGCGGCATGGCCCTGCTCGAATTCGTCGGTATCGCGCCGCGCGCGGTGGAGAAGGCGCGCAACCTGTCCTACGGCGACCAGCGCAGGCTCGAGATCGCGCGTGCGCTGGCCACCGAGCCGAAACTGCTGTGCCTCGACGAGCCGGCCGCCGGGTTCAACCCCAGTGAGAAGTCGGCGCTGATGGACCTGATCCGCAAGATCCGCGACGACGGGTACACCGTGCTGCTCATCGAGCACGACATGCGGCTGGTGATGGGCGTCACCGACCGCATCGTGGTGCTCGAGTTCGGCCGCAAGATCGCCGACGGGCTGCCGACCCAGGTGCGCGAGGATCCGGCGGTGATCGCGGCGTATCTCGGTGTGCCCGATGCGGATACGGTGGCCGAGGTGCGGGAGGGAGCCGATGCCGCCGCGGCGGAGGGCGCGACTCCGGCGGCGGGGGCGACCGTGGCGAGTACCACGGTGCTCGAGAAGGACGAACCCGCCGAGTCCGCCGCGCAGGCACCGCTGCTCGAAGTGCGCGACATGGTGGTGCACTACGGCCGGATCGAAGCACTGCACGGTATTTCGCTGTCGGTCGCGCCGGGTGAGCTGGTCACGTTGCTCGGCGCCAACGGCGCGGGCAAGACCACGACGATGCGGGCGCTGTCGGGCCTGCTGCCGCTCACCTCGGGCCGGATCCTGTTCGAGGGCAAGGACATCACCACGATGAAGGCCCACGACCGGGTGGTCGAAGGGCTCATCCAGGCGCCAGAGGGCCGCGGGGTCTTCCCCGGCATGACGGTGCTGGAGAACCTCGATATGGGTTGCTACGGCAGGCCTTTCGACGACAAGGCGGAGTATCAGAAGACGCTCGAGTGGGTGTTCGAGCTGTTCCCCCGGTTGGCCGAGCGCCGCAAGCAGGTGGGCGGCACGCTCTCCGGTGGTGAGCAGCAGATGCTGGCCATCGGACGCGCGCTGATGGCACGGCCCAAGTTGCTGCTGCTCGACGAGCCGTCGATGGGTCTGGCGCCGATGGTGATCCAGCAGATCTTCCGGATCATCAGCGAGATCAACCGGCAGGGCACGACCGTGCTGCTGGTCGAGCAGAACGCCCAGCAGGCGCTGACCCGCAGTGATCGGGCCTACATCCTGGAAACCGGCGAGGTGACCAAGACCGGTGCGGGCGCCGATCTGCTGACCGATCCGGCGGTGATGTCCGCGTACTTGGGCGTGGATTGATCGGGGACTGAGGAGGCCGGGCACGCTGCGACAGCGTGCCCGGCCTTTTTTCGGAGCACGCCCGCGCACCAATAGCCGCAGTGTCGGTGGGTGTCCCTACACTCATGCGGGTGAGTTCACCGACGACTGCTCAGGCATCGACTACGACCACTGCCGCGGAGGGCGAGCGGCCCACGCTGCTGCTGCTCGATGGGCATTCGATTGCCTATCGCGCGTTTTTCGCGCTACCGGCGGAGAACTTCAAGACCGTCACCGGGCAGACGACGAACGCGGTGTACGGGTTCACGTCCATGCTCATCAACCTGCTGCGCGACGAACAGCCGACGCATGTGGCCGCGGCCTTCGATGTGTCGCGCAAGACGTTCCGGACCGAGGCGTACCCGGAGTACAAAGCCAACCGCAGTGCCACGCCCGACGAGTTCCGCGGCCAGGTCGAACTCACCAAAGACGTGCTGGGGGCCATGGGCATCCCGGTGATGGCCATCGACGGGTACGAGGCCGACGATGTGATCGCCACGCTCACCACCCAGGCGCAGGCCCAGGGGTACCGGGTGCTGATCGTCACGGGCGACCGGGACGCGATCCAGCTGGTCAACGACGATGTCACGGTGCTCTACCCGAAGAAGGGCGTCTCGGATCTCACGCGGTTCACGCCCGCCGAGGTGGAGACGAAGTACGGGCTCACCCCGGCGCAGTACCCCGACTACGCGGCGCTGCGCGGCGACCCGAGCGACAACCTGCCCGGCATCCCGGGGGTGGGGGAGAAGACGGCGGCCAAGTGGATCCGCGAGTACGGCGACCTCGCCACGCTCGTCGAGCGGGTCGACCAGGTGAAGGGCAAGGTAGGCGACGCGCTGCGCGCGAACCTGTCGAGTGTGGTCCTCAACCGCCAGCTCACCGAAATGGTGCGTGAGGTACCGCTGGCCTACACCCCCGACCAGCTCGTCAAGGCGCCCTGGGACCGGGAGAAGATCCATCAGCTCTTCGACGACCTGGAATTCCGCGTGCTGCGCGACCGGCTGTTCGACACCCTCGGTTCGCCCGAGCCCGAAGCCGAGTCGGGTTTCGAGATCAGCGGCGGCGCACTCGACCAGGGCGCGATCGCGGACTGGCTGGCAGAGCATGCGAAAGCGGGTGCGCGCCACGGGCTTTCGATCGTCGGCACGGGCACGCCGGTGCACGGTGAAGCCCGGGCGCTCGCTATCGCCGCGGCCGACGGCGAGGGCGGCTACATCGACCTGACCGTGCTCACACCCGAGGACGAGACCGCGCTGGCGGCCTGGCTCGCCGACCCGGCGGTATCCAAGGCGCTGCACGAGGCGAAGTCGGCAGGCCACGCCCTGCGCGGGCGCGGTTTCACCCTCGCCGGGCTCACCACCGACACCGCGCTGGCCGCCTACCTGGTCCGTCCGGGCCAGCGCAGCTTCAACCTCGACGACCTGTCGCTGCGCTACCTCAAGCGCGAACTGCGCGCCGAGACCAGCGAGCAGACCCAGCTGTCGCTGCTCGACGACGAGGACAGTGTCGCGGAGGGCATCGCGCGCGAGGAGATGCTGCGCGCCCGCGCCGTCGCCGACCTGGCCGAGGCCCTGGACGAGGAACTGGCCAAGATCGAATCCACCGCCCTGCTCGAGGAGATGGAGCTGCCGCTGCTCGGCGTGCTCGGCGAGCTGGAGCAGGCGGGTATCGCCGTCGACGTCACCCAGCTCGAGAATCTGCAGCAGCAGTTCGCCGACCGTGTCAGCGAGGCCGCCAACGCCGCCTACGACGTGATCGGCAAGCAGATCAATCTCGGTTCGCCCAAGCAGCTGCAGGTGGTGCTGTTCGACGAACTCGACATGCCGAAGACCAAGCGAACCAAGACCGGTTACACCACCGACGCCGACGCGCTGGAATCGCTGTTCGAGAAGACCGGCCACGCCTTCCTCGAACACCTGCTCGCCCACCGCGACGCGACCCGGCTCAAGGTGACTGTCGACGGCCTGCTGAAGTCGGTCGCCGACGACGGCCGCGTGCACACCACGTTCAACCAGACCATCGCCGCCACCGGTCGACTGTCCTCGACCGAACCGAACCTGCAGAACATCCCGATCCGCACCGACACCGGCCGCATGATCCGCGACACTTTCGTGGTCGGCCCCGGTTACTCGGAGCTGATGACCGCCGACTACAGCCAGATCGAGATGCGCATCATGGCGCACCTGTCGGGCGACGCGGGCCTGATCGAGGCGTTCAATTCGGGGGAGGACCTGCACACCTTCGTCGCGTCCAAGGCGTTCGACATCCCGCTGTCGGAGGTCACGCCGGAGATGCGCCGCCGCATCAAGGCGATGTCCTACGGCCTCGCCTACGGTCTGAGCTCCTACGGCCTCAGCGCCCAGCTCAAGATCAGCACCGCCGAGGCGAAGGACCAGATGGAGGTCTACTTCGACCGCTTCGGCGGCATCCGCGACTACCTGTCGGAGGTCGTCGAGGCGGCCCGCAAGGTCGGCTACACCCAGACCCTGTTCGGTCGTCGCCGCTACCTGCCCGATCTGGACTCGAGCAACCGCCAGCGCCGCGAGGCGGCCGAGCGGATGGCGCTCAACGCCCCGATCCAGGGCACGGCCGCCGACATCATCAAGGTCGCCATGATCAACGTCCACACCGCGATCCGCGAGGCGGGTCTGCGCTCGCGCATGCTGCTGCAGATCCACGACGAACTCGTGTTCGAGGTGGCCGAGGGTGAGCGTGAGGCGCTGGAAGCCCTCGCGCGCGAACAGATGTCGAACGCGATCGAGCTGTCGGTGCCGCTCACCGTCTCGGTGGGCACCGGGCGCAGCTGGGACGCCGCCGCACACTGAGTTCACCGGCCGCGACCTGGCGCGTTTGTCCAAGACAGCGCGCCGGGGGCGGTCCTAAGGTGGTGGTGATCGACCGAAGGAGTTGAGCATCATGACCGGATTCGTCGCGACCGTGCGGACCGACGTCGACGCCTCTCCACAGCGGGTGTGGGAGGTGCTGACCGACCCGGCGCAGATCCGCAAGTTCATGTTCGGTGCCGAGGTGCGCACCGATTGGCAGCCGGGTAGTCCGATCACCTGGACGGGGGAGTTCCAGGGCCGGGCATACGAGGACCGCGGTGAGATCCTCGCAGCCGAGCCCGGCCGGTTGCTGCGGATGACGCATTACAGCCCCCTGAGCGGGCAGCCCGACCTTCCCGCGAACTACCACACGCTCACCTACGAGCTCAGCGGCGACGACACGACGACACACCTGTCGCTGAGTCAGGACAACAACGCCACCGAGGCGGACGCCGAGCACTCCCGGCAGATGTGGACCGCCCACGTCGACGGGATCAAGGCGGCCGCCGAAGAGTGAGCGCCCGGCATGCGGCCGACGCCGAGCATGCCGGGCCGGTTCGTGGACGAGTCGGCCGTGGCCGCACGACGTGAGCTGGCCGTGCCGGTGCACCAGGGACCGCCCGCGCAGTTGTGAGCACCCGCGACTCGCGAGTCGTCCCCGGACTGCGCCCCCGATGTGTGACAGCATCGGCTCATGCCCGTCGACGTCATCCCCACCCCGCTGCCCGACTGCCTCGACATCACGCGGGCCTTCGCGCGGTCGTGGCCGGTCCGTCTCGGCGACACCGACGACCAGGACCGGTTGCGGCTCGACGCGGTGGCGCGCTACCTGCAGGACATCGGGTTCGACCACCTGGACGCGGTCGCCGACGGCGACATCCATCAGGCCTGGATCGTGCGGCGCACCGTCATCGACGTGTACGAGCCGATCGTGTTCGGCGACCGGGTGCAGTTGCGGCGCTGGGCCGACGCGCTGTCGAACCGCTGGTGCGATATGCGGATCCAGCTGAAAGGCGAGCGCGGTGGGCACATCGAAGCGGCCGCGTTCCTGATCCATATCGACCCCGTGGCGGGGCGCCCCGCCCGGATGACCGACGCCTTCATGGCGCCGATGCTGGCCAGCACCACCGAGCACCGGTTGCGCTGGAAAGCCGCCCTCACCGAACTCGACGACCCCGACGTGGAGACGGTGCCGTTCCCGCTGCGCGTCACCGATGTCGACCGCCTCGGCCACGTCAACAACGCCGTGTACTGGGAAGCGCTCGAGGAAACCCTCGCCGCCCACCCGGACACCCACGAACTGCCCTACCGCGCGATCATCGAACACGTGGGCCCGGTGATGGCCCGCGACAAGGTGGTCCTGCGCACGAGCGTGCGTCCGACCGGGCTGCGAATGCAGATGGACGTCGACGGCTCGGCTCGCGCACTGGCCTCGGTGACCGCACTGCCCGCCCGCGACGAGAGCTGACGGCAACCGCCCGAGCTCTTGTCGCCGCACAGCGGCTTCAGCGCTCGCGTGCTCAACCGTGCGCCCTGAGCTGCAGTGATGGTACTCACGAGTAGACACGTCGAGCGGGAAACAAGGTTGCGATTTCGCGACGGCGCCCCTATTGTCGTAGTCGTGCCGAATCCCGCCGACCGCTTCGCCGCGCCGCTTGTCGCTCACCGCGACCGCGCGGTCGCTGCTGCGCAGACCGCGCCGGCAGCCACACGGCAGATTCTTCTCGTAGTAACCCGCCGTAGCGGGGTCTGATTCGGACCGGCCCCCTCGCTGCGGGCTGATTTCTCTTTTGTACTGCTGGTCCCTCTGCCAACGAAGACATCTTCGGGAAGACCTCACCTGCAATGACACTGCTCACACTGGACCATGCCATGCTCGACGCCGCGCCCAAGGCCCTGCGCGCCGAGCTCCGTGACCTCGACCCCGCCGACTTCGCCGCCCGCTACATCCGGATCACCGGGCCGGTCACCCTCGGCGAATTCACTTGTTCCGGAACGGATTTCACCGCCACGCTGGAACTCGGCAACCACCTGCGCACCGTCATCGCCGCCGGTAACCCGGTCGCCGCGATGACCTCGGCGCTCTACGACGAGGGCTACCCCCTCGAGATCCTGCGCTTCCACCAGCGTCGCACCGACGCCGGTATCGCCACCTTCGTGCAGTGCGAGTTCAACGGCAAGCGCGGGTGGGCCGCGGCGATGGGCGCCGGCGGCGCCGAGTCGACCGTGCGCGCCATGATCGCGGGCGTCAACTTGCTCGCCAACTGACAGAACAACGCGCAGGGCCCGTTCACCTCACGAAAGGTGAACGGGCCCTTGACGTTTCAGCGGTCGAGTAGGCGACCTATTCGGCAGGCGAGTTCTGCTGCTCGGCGATCTGCTTGCGCACCTCGTCCATGTCCAGGCCCTTGACCTGGGTCACCAGATCCTCGAGCGCGGCGGGCGGCAGCGCACCGGGCTGGGCGAACACGAGCACGCCCTCGCGGAAGGCCATGATGGTCGGGATCGACCGAATGTTGGCGGCGGCGGCGAGCCCCTGCTCGGCCTCGGTGTCGACCTTGCCGTGGACGACGTCGGTGTGCTTCTCCGACGACGCCTCGAAGGTCGGTGCGAAACTCTTGCAGGGCCCGCACCAGGAAGCCCAGAAATCGACGAGTACCACGTCGTTTCCGGTGACGACTTCGTCGAAGTTCTGCTGGGTCAGCGTCTGGGTGGCCATGACGTCCTCTCCTTGTCGGTGTCCTCGGCTGTAACGCCTCGGCGTCCCTCTATCTTCCACCGACTACCACATGCTCTTGCCGCGCGTCTCCGTCCCACCGGCGAATGCCCACCACAACGGCCGGAAATTCGTGGTCGGTGGCCACCGCGTCCACCGCCGTGCCGAGCTGTTCCGGGGTCACGCGGCGGGCGAGGGTCACGTGTGGTGTCCACGCGCCGGGCCGCGTGTTCGCGGGCATACCGGGGCATCCCCGGACCAGCTCGTCGACCCGGCGGTGCAGGTCGAGCAGTTCCTCGGTGACGATCACCGATCGCACGAGAATCGGCCTGCGTGCCCCGAAGATCAGCAGCCCGCCCAGTTGGACAGGCACCGGTGCGAACTCCAGGCCCGTCAGCGCCCGGTCGATCCTCGGCCAGATCTCGCGGGCCACCGCGACGGTGATGTGTGGCCGATGGGTGTCCCCGCGCGGCGCGGCAAGGCCGAGACGGGCCAGCTCGGCCCACTGCCTGCGAACCTCGGCCTCGCCCGCGTCGTCCAGGAGGAGCTCCACCGACTGCACCATGACCCAGAAACTAGTCGCTCCGGTATGTCCGCGTGCCGGTGACGTGGCGGCAGGGGCGAGGATGGAGCGCGTGAACACGACGAAGGCGAGCGTGCGGCTCGGAGTGATCGACGGTGACGGCATCGGACCCGAGGTGGTGGCCGCCACCCGCGTGGTGGTCGACGAGGCGGTCGGCGCGGCCGGGCTCGACCCGGTGGACTGGGTGCCGCTGCGCATCGGCCACGACGCCATCGCCGAATTCGGTCATCCGCTGCCCGAGCAGACCCTCGCGGCACTCGACGAGCTCGACGCCTGGATCCTCGGCCCGCACGACAACGCCTCCTACCCGGCCGACATGCGGGTGGCGCCCGGCGGTGCCATCCGCAAGCGCCTCGGTCTGTACGCGAACATCCGTCCCGCCGTTGCCTTCCCGGGAGTGCGTGCGACAGCGGCCGATATCGACCTGGTGATCGTGCGGGAGAACAGCGAGGGCTTCTATGCCGATCGCAATATGTTCGCCGGGTCGGGGGAGTTCAAGCCGACCGAGGACGTGGCCATGGCGGTGGCCGTGATCACCCGGCAGGCGTGCGAACGGATCGCCCATCAGGCGCTGCGGCTGGCGCGCGAACGGCGCAAGCGGGTCACGGTGGTGCACAAGGCGAATGTGCTCCCGATGACCACCGGACTGTTCCGTGACGTGTGCTACGAGATTGCCGGGCAATACCCGGACGTGCGGGTCGACGACGCGCACGTCGACGCGATGGCCGCGCACCTCGTGCGCGCGCCCGGCGAGTTCGACGTGATCGTCACCGAGAACCTCTTCGGTGACATCCTCTCGGACCTGGCGGGCGAGCTGAGCGGGTCGCTCGGCATGGCGCCCTCGCTCAACTGCTCCGACACCAAGGCGATGGCGCAGGCGGTGCACGGTGCCGCACCCGGCCTGGCCGGACACAATCGGGCGAATCCGGTGGCATTGCAACTGTCGGCGGCAATGTTGTTGCGCTGGTTGGGAGTTCGCGACGGAAATCGTGCGCTGAACGCGGCGGCGGACCGGATCTCCGGTGCGGTCGCGGCGACGCTCGCCGCCGGAATCGCCACCGCGGATCTCGGTGGTCTCGCCTCGACCAGCGAATTCACCGAACAGGTCGCCGCCCGCGTGCACCGGAGGTGAACCCACCCCTTTCACATTCGCTGATTAATCTTCGGTTACTGTCGCACCACGCTGTGTCCGGTTCGCATACATTGCCAAACAGGCGCTGACACGTGGCCGGCGTCGACGTGAAATGTGGAGGCTCCTTTGTCTGTTCGAACTGTGCTCGGCCGCGGTGCCGTGCGGTTGCTCTGTACCGCCGCCGTGGGCGCGATGGTGTTGACCGGCTGCGCGGAAAACACCGAGGGCGATACCACCGAGGTCACCAAGGTCTCGGCCGAGAAGGTCGACGCGATCGCCGCGACGCTGCCCGACAAGGTGAAGCAAGCAGGCAAGATCGTCGTCGGCGTGAACGTGCCGTACCAGCCGAACGAGTACAAGGACGCCAGCGGCAAGATCGTCGGCTTCGACGTGGACCTGCTCGACGCGGTCGCCGCCACCCTCGGGCTGACGGTCGATTATCAGGAGTCCGCCTTCGAGAAGATCATTCCCGCGATCCAGGCGGGCACCTACGACGTGGGTATGTCCTCGATCACCGATTCGCGCGAACGCGAGCAGCAGGTCGATTTCACGACCTATTTCAACGCGGGTATCCAGTGGGCCCAGCAAACCGGCAAAACCATCGATCCGAACAATGCGTGCGGTAAACGAGTCGCCGTACAGGCCACTACGGTCGAGCACACCGAAGAGATTCCCGCCAAGAGCGCCAAGTGCGTCGCCGAAGGCAAGCCGCCGATCGATATGAAGCCGTTCGACGAGCAGAGCGCCGCGACCAACGCGCTCGTCCTCGGTCAGGTCGACGCGATGTCGGCCGATTCGCCGGTGACGGCGTACGCGATCAAGCAGAGCGAAGGCAAGATCGAGTCCTCGGGCCCGCTGTTCGACTCGGCGCCCTACGGCTGGGCCGTGCAGAAGGGCTCGCCGCTCGCGGTGTCGCTGCAGAAGGCGCTGCAGCACCTGATCGACAACGGCAAGTACGGCGAGATCACCACGAACTGGGGTGTCGAATCCGGTCAGATCAAGACCTCGGTTATCAACGGCGCAGTGAGCTGACGTGACCGACGAGAAAGACACGGTGGAGGTGCCCGGACCGGGCACCGAACCCGAACCGATCAAAGCGGTCCCGCTACGCAGGCCGGGTCGCTGGATCGCGGCGGCAATCATCCTGATCCTGGTCGGATTGTTCGTCTACGGCGCTGCCACCAACCCCGCTTACAAGTGGGACACCTACGGCAGGTACCTGTTCGACAGCCGCATCACCCAGGGCGCGATCGTCACCCTGGAACTCACCGTGCTCGCGATGGCGATCGCGGTGGGTCTGGGCACCGTGCTCGCGGTGATGCGCCTGTCGCCGAACCCGGTGCTGCGCACCACCGCGTGGGTCTACCTGTGGATCTTCCGCGGCACCCCGGTGTTCGTGCAGCTGGTGTTCTGGGGTCTGGTCCCGTCGCTGTACAAGCAGATCGACCTCGGTGTGCCGTTCGGCCCGCAGTTCTTCCACATCGACGTGCAGAACCTGCAGGCCGCGTTCCTGTTCGCGGTGATCGGCCTCGGCCTCAACGAAGCCGCGTACATGGCCGAGATCGTGCGCGCCGGGATCAACTCCGTCGGCGAGGGTCAGCGTGAGGCGTCGGTGGCGCTCGGCATGTCGTGGACGCAGACCATGCGCCGCACGGTGCTGCCCCAGGCGATGCGGGTGATCATCCCGCCCACCGGCAACGAGCTGATCGGCATGCTCAAAACCACCTCGCTGGTGACCGCGATCCCGTTGAGCACCGACCTGTTCGGTCGTGCCCGCGACATCTACGGCGTGAACTTCCAGCCGATCCCGCTGCTGCTCGTCTGCGCCACCTGGTACCTGGCGATCACCAGCGTGCTGATGGTCGGGCAGTACTACTTGGAACGGTATTACTCGCGCGGTGCCACCCGGCAGCTGACGGCCAAGCAGCTCGAGGAACTGGCCACGGCACAGGCGGCGGTGAAGGCGAAATGAGCGAAGCAGTAACCGCACCTCCCATGGTGCTCGCCGATCGGGTGTGCAAGAACTTCGGTGCGCTGCAGGTGCTCAAGGGCATCTCGCTGGAGGTGCACCGGGGCAAGGTGCTCACCCTGGTCGGCCCGTCGGGCTCGGGCAAGTCGACCTTCCTGCGCTGCATCAACCATCTCGAGCAGGTGAACGCGGGCAGGCTCTACGTCGACGGCGAACTCGTGGGCTACCGGGAGAAGAACGGCAAGCTCTACGAGATGCATCCGCGCGACGCCGCGGTGCAGCGCCGCGACATCGGCATGGTGTTCCAGCACTTCAACCTGTTCCCGCATCGCACGGCGCTCGAGAACGTCATCGAGGCGCCCACCCAGGTGCGTGGTATCCGCAAGTCCGAGGCCATCGCCCGGGCCGAGGAACTGCTCGAGCGGGTCGGTCTGTCGGCCAAGCGCAACGCCTACCCTGCCCAGCTCTCGGGTGGTCAGCAGCAGCGGGTGGCGATCGCGCGTGCGCTCGCCATGGATCCCAAGCTGATGCTGTTCGACGAGCCGACCTCGGCACTCGACCCCGAACTGGTCGGTGAGGTGCTCACGGTCATGCGTGAGCTGGCCGATTCGGGCATGACGATGCTGGTGGTGACCCACGAGATGGGCTTCGCCCGCGAAGTCGCCGACGAGCTGGTGTTCATGGACGGCGGTGTGGTGGTGGAGTCGGGACCGCCGCGTGAACTGCTGTCCAACCCCCAGCACGAACGGACGAAGTCCTTCCTGTCACGTCTGCTCTGACCCGCCTCTCCGCGTATTTCGGCCGGACTCAGGTGGTGAGTCCTGTGCGCCGGGCGGTCGGCGGTAACTCGCCGGGGACGTTTGCCCGTCCCCGGCGAGTTACCCATGTTCGTGCGAGATCAGGTGCTGGGAGCGGAGTCCGACCTCAGCTTTTCCAGGGACACCTGGGCCTGGGCGATGCGGCGGATGGCGGCGAGGGCGGTGTCGCCCAGGACGGTCAGGACGACGACCGCGTCGACGACGGCGTCGCGTTCGCCTGCCGAAAGCGCCGTGGCGACATCGGTTTCGGCGACGATGCGCGCGCCGTCGAAGTAGGCCGGCAACGCTGTCTCGCCCCACTCGGGGTAACCGAGCTGAGCGGCGCGCACGAGGACGGCGGTGAGGGCCTCGATCACCGGCTGGGCCGGTTTCATCGACCATCCCCGCCGATCCATTTCCCCGCGCACGGTCTCGTAGGCACGCTCCCACTCGGCGTCGGAGGCGGCGGGAGCGGGGGAGATCAGGCTGCCCTGCACCACGCCTAGCAGGCTGAACATCGGCAGGTCGGGGGTGTCGACGGCCCGCAGGACGTCACCCACCGTGGCCACCGGTAGCCCGCCGACCTCGATCAGCGCCCGCACCAGGCGCAACCTACGGACATGCTCGTCTCCGTAACTGGCCTGGTTGGGGCCGGTGCGTTCGCCGGGCGGCAGCAGCCCTTCACGCAGGTAGTACTTGATCGTCGCCACCGCGATGCCGCTGCGTTCGCTCAACTCCGAGATCCGCACCGTCGCCTCCTTCGTTCGCCCCTCTTGCTTAGCGCCCCATTCATGGATAGTCTAACTATCCATAACGGATAGTGTAGCTATCTAGCACATCGGGAGATTCGCATGTCCGTCTCATTCGCAGAGTCCTTGCCTCGCCGCCACGCCCCACTGCATCGGCCGCTGCTGTACTTCGCCGCCGTCAACGCGCTCCTGGCGGTGGTGACCGTCGTCGGGATGCTGGTCGACGACCGGGTGATCGCCGGATCGACCGCCTGGTTCAAGCCGTCCAAATTCGCCCTGTCGTTCGTGCTCTACAGCATGGCGCTGGCCTGGCTGATCTCATTGCGGCCCAAGCCTTCCCGATTCCTGTGGTGGATGGCCACGGTGATCGTGATCGCCGGAACCGTCGAGCAGGTGATCATCGTCGGGCAGGTGGTGCGCGGCACCCGCAGTCACTTCAACACGACGACCGTGTTCGACACGGTGCTCTGGGTGACGATGGCCGTCACCATCGTCGTGCTGTTCCTCGCGACGATGGCCGTCGCGGTCGGTCTGTCCCGCACCCGCATCGGCGATGCCGCGGTCACCTGGTCGATCCGGCTCGGGCTCGCGATCACCCTCGTCGGCCTGGCGCTCGGGCAACTGATGCCCATGCAGGAATCGGGGATGGAGGGCATTGCGGGTGCGCACACCGTCGGCGCGCCCGACGGCACACCGGGTATGCCGATCACCGGCTGGAGCACCACCAACGGTGACCTGCGCATTCCGCACTTCGTCGGCATGCACGCGTTGCAGATTCTGCCGCTGCTCGCCGCCGGGCTCGTAGTCCTCGCGCCACGGATTCCGTTGCTGCGGCACGCACGCGTGCGGCTCGGCCTGATCCTCACCGCCTCGGGTGGTTACGCCGCGGTGCTGGCCCTGGTGACCTGGCAGGCGCTGCGGGGGCAGCCGCTCGTCCACCCGGACCGGACAACCCTTGTCGTCGCCGCGGCGATCGCCGTGGGAGTTGTTGTCGGAGTATTGGTTTCGTTCGCGAGCGCGATCGGGAACCGGAAGGTGGTCACCGCATGAGCACGCTGTTCGACCTGTCGTTCTATGTCACGGTGCCGTTCTGGGCGCTGATGATCTTCGCGCCGACGTGGCGGCGCACCCGCCCGATCATCGCCTCGCCGTGGATCGTCGCGCCGTCCCTGGTGATCTGGGCGATCGTGGCGATCCCGGTCCTGGGGACCCTGTGGTCGCTGGTGACCTCGCCGTCGCTGGCCGCCATCACCGACGCCGCCGCCGACCCCGCCGTCCTGACCGCGCTGTGGGCCCAGATCCTCGCCTGGGACCTGTTCCTCGGCCGCTGGATCTACCTCGACAGCCGTGACCGCGCCATCCACCCGCTGCTCATGGGCCCCCTGCTGGTCGGCACGATCCTCTTGTCGCCCATCGCGTTCCCGATCTATCTCGTGTTGCGGACAGTGGCGAGCCGGGCGCCGAATCCGCCCGCACCCGCAGGCGGATCCGGCCATCGTGTGAACGCTGTCGGCGAGGTCAGCTGAGCCTGGTCAGTACGACGCGGTCGGCGAGCCGCCCCGGTTCGCCCGGCGGGGTGAAGTAGAGCTCCATGACCGTCCGGTCTCGGCGATCCAGCTCCACCGCGAGACCGCGTCGCGGGTGACGATCGGGTTCTCCGGCGTGCCGCCCGCGACGAACGTGGACTTCTCGGCCGTCCACTTGCCGATCAGTTGGTTCAGCCGTGCGTGCCCCGCGTCCTGGGGCACCTGTTGGGAGGTTGTCGGCGGCAGCGGGGCGGCCGCGGTGTTGTCACCGCAGGCCGATCCGAGCAGTGCGGCGGTGACCAGGACCAGCGGAGCGAGAGTGCGGAACAGTCTGGTGCGCATCGTCTTTCAGTTCTCGTCGAAGGTGGTGTCGCGGGAGACCTTCTCCCAGGTCAGTACGTCGTCACGGACCGCGTCGAGGTGGCCGAGCACCGCGTCGACCGAGTCGGGCCCCAGCGGCAGTCGCAGCGGGGTGTGCTCGGCGGCGAGGGCGGTGCGGATGGCGGCGGCGGCCTTGGCTGGGTCGCCCGGCTGGGTGCCGTCGCCGCCCTCGACCATGCGGCGGGTGGCGCCCGCGGTGTCGGCGTACACCTCGGACTCCGCGCTGAAGGCGGCCGCGCCCGGTCCGAACAGGCCCGTGCGGAAGGCACCGGGCTCCACGATCAGCACCTTGATCCCGAACGGCGCCACTTCCTCGGCCAGTGCTTCCGACAGGCCCTCGAGGGCGAATTTCGTCGCGCTGTAGGCGGAGAACCCGGCGAAGGACAGTTGCCCGCCGACGCTGCTCATCTGCACGATCGCACCGCCGCGCTGCGCGCGCATGTGCGGCAGTACCGCCCTGGTCAATGCCGCGGGGCCGAACAGATGCAGGTCGAACAGAGCGCGCAGTTCGGCATCGGTGGTCTCTTCCACCGCGCCCACATGGGTGCGGCCCGCATTGTTGACCAGCACATCGATGCGGCCGTGGCGGGCCACGATATCGGCGATCACCGTGTCGATACGGTCGATGTCGGTGACATCGAGGGCGACGGTCTCGAGCTGATCGGGATGCGCGGCGACCAGATCGTCGAGGGCGGCGGTGCGCCGGGCGACGGCGACGACGATGTCGCCCGCCTCGATCGCCGCCTGCGCGATGGCCCGGCCGAAACCACTGCTCGCCCCGGTGACCAACCAGATCTGCGGAACACTCATCAGAACTCCTCTACCCGTTGATGTTTCGCCCCCGATCCTGCTCGTGTCCGCGGATGCCGTCCAAGACCCGTTGTGATAACCAATGGTTATGGATGTGCACGGGCGCGATCTGCGCTACTTCGTCGCGGTCGCCGAGCAACTCACCTTCACCGGCGCCGCCGAACGGCTGTATGTGTCCCAGCCCGCGCTGAGCAAACAGATCCGCAAGCTCGAAAGGCAGATCGGTACCGCATTGTTCGTGCGTGGACCGCGGGCGGTCACCTTGACGGCGGCGGGTGCGGCGCTGCTGCCGCATGCGCGTCAGGTGCTCGCGGCGTGGGAGCTCGGCGAAGCCGCGGTCGCGGCCGCGAAGGCCACGCAGGCGGCGGTCCTGACGATCGGGATCAGCACGAGCCCGGGTCGTGGCATCCTGCCCGCCATCCGCTCCCGGTTCGGCACCGTGTTTCCGCACGCGAAACCGCTACTGCGCCAGTTCAGTTGGGAAGATCCGTCCGCGGGGTTGGCCGATGGGTCCAGTGATGTCGCCTTCGTCTGGTTGCCGCTCGGCCGCGCCCGCTACGACTGGCACGTGGTCGCGACGGAACCGCGGCTGGTCGCCTTGCCGAGCACCCACCGGCTCGCCACCCGCGAGCAGATCGACTTCGCGGACCTTCTCGCGGAACCCTTTCTGGCGCTACCGCATTCGGCCGGGATCCTGCGCGACTACTGGCTCGCCCTCGACGCCCGTGACGGCCGCGAACCCGTCATCGGCGCGGAGGTCTCGAGCACCGAGGAAACCTACGAGGCCCTGGTCAACGGCGACGGCGTCGTGCTGCTGGCCACCGGAAACGCACCGATGGTGACCCGCGACGGCGTGGTGTGCCGGCCGGTCACCGGGATCAGCCCCTGCGAACTGGTCCTGGCCTGGCGTCGCGACGACACCCGCCCCCTGGTCCGCGGCTATGTGGCGGCGTGCGGGCTGGCCCGGCGTGGGCGCCGGGCCGAGCCCGGTGTCACAACGGCATGAGCAGGTGTTTGCGTGGCCCTCGGATCTCGCGCTTGTCGGCGAGCAGGCGCAGGGCCTTGCGGATTTCCAGGCGGGTCCGCGACGGTTCGATCACCGCGTCGATGTAGCCGCGTTCGGCGGCGATCCACGGGGTGGCCACGGTGGTGTTGTAGAAGTCGATCATCTGCTGACGGACCTGGCCGCGCTGTTCCTCGGGGACCGCGGCCAGCTGCCGCCGCTGGGTCAACCCGACCGCCGCCTCCGCACCCATCACCGCGATGCGGGCGGTCGGCCACGCCAGGTTCACATCGCCGCCGAGCTGCTTGCAGCCCATCACGGCGTATCCACCGCCGTAGGCCTTGCGTACGACGACGGTGACGATCGGCACGGTCGCCTCGACCACCGCGTAGAAGAACCGACCGCCGCGCTTGATGACGCCGATCTTCTCCTCCTCGACCCCCGGCAGCACACCGGGTGTGTCGACGACGAACACCAGCGGCAATCCGAACGCGTCGCAGAGCCGGATGAAATGGGCCGCCTTGTCCGAGCAGCGGGCATCGATCGCGCCGCTGGACACGAGCGGCTGGTTGGCGATCACGCCGACGCTTCGCCCGTCGACGCGCGCGAAACCGGTGATGAGATTGCGGGCGGCGTTGCCACCGATCTCGTGGAAGTCGCCGTCGTCGAAGATGCGTAACAGCACGTCGTACATGTCGTAACCGGCGCGATCGGAATCCGGGATCAGCGAGTCGAGTTCGCGATCGGACTCGGTGACCTCGGGTTCGAGGCCGGGATTCACCACCGGCGCCTCGTCGAAACAACTCGACGGCATGTAGCTCAGATACGCTCGCGCCCAGTCGAAGGCGGCCCGCTCGTCGGCGGCGACGTGGTGGATGTTGCCGTTCTGTGCCTGGTTGAACGCGCCACCGAGCTCCTCGAGGGTGACCACCTCACCGGTGGTCTCGCGGATGATCTCGGGACCGGTGACGAACATGTACGCCGACTGGGTGGCGATGAGCACATCGGTGTTGATCGGCGAATACACCGCTCCCGCAGCACATTTGCCGAGCATGATCGACACTTGCGGCACCAGGCCCGACAGGCGGAGCTGGCGGCGGCTCATGGTCGCGTACCAGGCCAGCGAGGTCACCGCGTCCTGCACGCGGGCGCCGCCGGAGTCGTTGATCGCGATGAACGGGCACTGCACGTCGGCCGCGCGGTCCATGGCCATGGCGACCTTGCGCCCGAACATCTCACCGACCGACCCGCCGTACACGGTCTGGTCGTGGGCGATCACCACCACGGGGCGCCCGTCGACGGTTCCGTGCCCGGTGACCACGCCGTCGCCGTAGAGGCCGTCGCCCGGCTGCCGCACGAGGGCGCCGATTTCGACGAAACTGCCCTTGTCCAGCAGCATGTCTATCCGTTCACGCGGACTCGGTATCCCCTTGGCCGCTCGCTTGGCGACGCCGGCTTCCCCCGCCGGTTCCTGTGCCGCCACCAGATTCTGCCGCAGCTCCCGCAACTTCCCCGCGGTTGTCGACTGCCCCATGTCGCGCCCTTCCTGTCGTGGTCGAGCTCTCCTTCATCAGTGTGGTGCGAGCCTAACGCCGCCGTGACGACGGCGGCGCGGGCGGCATCAGGTGCCGGTGCGCAGCGCGATGCGCAGCTGACCGAGCAGCACCTTGGCCGCCGGGGCGAGCGGGCGATCACCTCGCCAGGCCAGCGCCAGCCTGCCGCGGATCGCCGGCTCGACGATCGGGAGCACCCGAACCCCGAATCCCGCCGCTTCCTCGGCCCCGAGCGCGGGTACCACCGCCGTGCCGAGGCCGCGTGCGGCGAGCTCGAGCAGCAGCGGGGGAGCGGCGGCCTCGAAGGCGATGTCCGGAACGAAACCCGCGGCGGTGCAGGAACGTTCGAAGATTCCGCGCAGGCCGGTGCCCCGGGGAAGGCAGATGAGGCGACGTTCGGTGAGCGCCCGCAGGGTGATGGTGTCGGCGGGTTCGTCGGATTCGGCGGCGACCGCGGCGACGAGCGGCGTCTCGAGCACCACGTCGGTGGCGATGCCGGGTCCGAGCTCGGCGCCGGTGAGGCCGACCAGGGCGAGGTCGAGGTCGTCGCGGTCGAGCGCGGCGAGCATGCGTTCGGAGGTGTCCTCGGTCAGGCTGATCGCGACACCGGGGTGGTCGTCGTGGAAGCCGGCCAGCACGCTCGCGATGTCGAACTCGTCGGCCGCCGCGCCGGAGACGGCACCCAACCGCACCCGGCCACGCAGCAATCCGCTGAACTCCTGGGCGGTCTGGTCGATGCGATCGACGGCGGCGAGGGCGGCGCGGGCGTGGTCGAGGACGGCCCGGCCCACCTCGGTCGGGGTGACGGTCCGGGCGCCGCGGTCCAGGAGCCGCTGGCCGAGTTCGCGCTCGAGCTGTTTGAGCTGCGCGCTCAGACCCGGCTGACTCAGGTGCAGGCGCTGGGCCGCCCGGGTGAAGCCGCCCTCGTCGACGACGGTCACGAAGTACCGCAGCTGCCGCAGCTCCATAATCACTGATTATAGGAGCGAGAAAAACTATCTGTTGGGCTTATTCCGCCAGGGTGAGCACAGTGGAGTCATGACTGAAACCGCCACTTTCACCGGCCCCGTCTTCACCCCGGACGACGCCGGGTACCAGCAGGAGATCGCCGGATTCCAGACCGCCTACACCCACCGGCCCGCACTCGTCGCCGGTGCCGTCCACACCGAGGATGTGCGCGCCGCCGTGGAATACGCGGCGCGGCACCGGGTTCCCCTCGCGGTGCAGGCCACCGGGCACGGCCTGTCGGTCGCCGTCGACGGCGGGGTGCTCGTCACCACCGGCCGGATGAACGCGATCACCGTCGACCCGGACAAACGAACCGCCAGGGTCGGCGCCGGTGTCCGGGCCGGCGCACTGGTCGAGGCCGCCGCCGCGCACGGGTTGGCCCCGCTGAACGGTTCGTCACCGTCGGTGGGTGTGGTCGGCTATGTGCTCGGCGGCGGTCTCGGCTTGCTCGGCCGCGAATTCGGTTACGCCGCAGACCATGTGCGCTCGATCGAACTCGTCACCGCCGACGGTCGCGTCCGCACCATCGGCCCCGCCGACGAACTGTTCACGGCGGTCCTCGGTACCGGCGGCAACTTCGGCGTGGTGACCGCCCTCGAACTCGACCTCGTGCCCGTCACCGAAATCTTTGGCGGCCAGCTGATGTTCGATACTCCGCTCGTCGACGCGGTGCTCGACACCTGGCGGCAGTGGAGTGCGACCGTGCCCGAGGAGATCACCTCCACCGTCGCCGTGCTGACCTTCCCCGACATCCCGCCGGTCCCGCAGCCGTTGCGCGGCAGGCACGTTGCCTCCATCCGGGTGGCGACCACGTTGCCCGCCGAGGCGGCCGAGCCCTTGATCGCACCGTTGCGCGCGATCGGTGACCGCCTGCGCGACGACCTGCGCACGATGCCCTACACCGAATCCCACACGGTGCACAGCGATCCCGACTTCCCGCACGCCTACGCCGCGACCAACGCGCTGCTCGCCGACCTCACCCCTGAAGCGCTGGCCGCGCTGCGGGCGCAGACCGCACCCGGCGGACCGGTCGACGCCGTGGTCGACATCCGTCATCTCGGTGGGGCGCTGCGCCGGGGGACCGCGTCGGTCGGTCATCGCGACGCCGAGTACATCGTGCGGGTCATCACCGACGCGGGCGCAGGCGACGCCGCTCCCGAAGCGCTGAACACGGTGCGAAAAGCGCTGGCGCCGTGGACGATCGGCCACAGCCTCAACTTCCTCTACGGCGCGGGCGCCGCGGCAGGCCACGAGCAGACGGCGGCGGGCTATCCCCGTGCCGATTTCGACAGGCTGCGGGCCTTGAAGACGAAGTACGACCCGCACGGCATGTTCCGCGCCAATCGCACCATCCCCGGCGCGTAACCGGCGTTGTCGCCGCAGTCTGTATCTGCTATTGTAATGATATCACTCAGATATCGGAGGATGTCATGGAACTGCGGCCCGCCTTTCGCTTCAACGGATTTGCCGTCCTACTCGGGTGGTTGGTGTCCACCCTGCTGTTCGGTGCCCTCGCGGTGCTGTCGCTGATCTCGGTGTCCCAGCACGACGGCGGCGCGCTCGCCTGGGCAGGCGCGGTGGTCGGCGTTCTCGGCGTGGTGATCGTCGCGGCGCTGGCCACCGGGCTGATCGTGGTCGACCCCAACGAGGCCAAGGTCGTCACCTTCTTCGGCCGCTACATCGGCTCGGTCAGCGAACCCGGTTTCTTCTCGGTGGTCCCGCTCAGCGACCGCAAGTCCATCTCGCTGCGGGTGCGCAACTTCGAGACCCAGAAACTGAAGGTCAACGACGCCGACGGCAACCCCGTCGAGATCGCGGCCGTGGTGGTCTACAAGGTGGTCGACAGCTTCAAGGCAGCCTTCGCGGTCGACGACTACGAGGAGTACGTCGAGACCCAGTCCGAGGCCGCGGTCCGTCACCTGGCGACCACGCATCCCTACGACGCCCACGACGACGCCCGCACCAGCCTGCGCGACGGCGCCGAGGTGGCCGAGGAACTCACCGTCGAACTGCGCGAACGCACCCTCACCGCCGGTATCGAGGTGATCGAGGCCCGCATCACCCACCTGGCCTACGCACCCGAGATCGCGCAGGCGATGCTGGTCCGGCAGCAGGCCGCGCAGGTGGTCGCCGCCCGCACCCAGATCGTCGAGGGCGCCGTCGGCATGGTCGCCCTGGCGCTCGACCGCCTGGCCGAACAGGGCACCGTCGAACTCGACGAGGAACGCAAGGCCAACATGGTCTCCAACCTGCTCGTTGTCCTCTGCGGCGACCGCGCGACGCAACCGGTCGTCAACACCGGATCCCTCTACTGAGGTCGACTGTGTCCGCGCCGAAGAGAGAACCCAAAAGGGTTCTGCTGCGGCTCGACCCGGCCGTCCACGAGGCCATCGCCAAGTGGGCGGCCGACGACCTGCGCAGCATCAACTCCCAGATCGAATACGCCCTGCGCCTCGCCCTCGAACAGGTCGGCCGAAAACCCAAGCGCGACTGAGTCGCTCGGATCGGGGCCCTCGGACGTTCGACGTGGTGATCTGTCACGGCGCCCGACCGGCCGACCTGGGCGAACACCAGGTTTCGTCTGGAACGACGCGCCGAGCCGTGCACGGCGACAACCGAACTCGACCGCGCCGGTAAATTGATCCGGTGCCCATCTCGTTCGACATTCCTGGAATGCAACAGTTGGACGACACGACCTGGGGGAATCCGGCCACTCGTGATGTCGTCGCGCTGAACTACGTCAACGGCGCACCCGATCTGCCCGCGCGGCTCGACGATCCGAAGCGGTTGCGCAGGCGGCTGGCCGAACATCACGCGCGCACCGGCTGCCTGATCGAGGCATTCGTGGTGTGGGTCGACCAGTTGCCCGCGTTGCTGCGCGTCGAGAAGACGCGGATGCCGGGTCCGCACGGTGAGCTCGTGTTCGCGGCGTCCATCGTGGTGCCCAAGGACCGCTGCTCGGCGGTGTTCCAGATCATCTGCCCGGAGACGGGGCCGCCGGGGGAGCGGGAACGTACGATCGGCAGCCGATTCCGCCGCGACGAGATGTGCCCGCCCCACCCCTACGCGCCGGGCTTGCGCGGGAAACTGCCGTACCTGCTGTCCGACGACGTCCGCTTCGACGCCGAATTCCCGCACCACGCGCTCACCAGGGCGCGCCGCTGGGTCGCCGAAACGGTGCCGAACGTCCAGGTCGCCCCGTCGTTCGCGGCTTTGCCCGACTTCTAGGCGCCAGACAGCCCGGTGCCGGCGGGCTTCTCGGTGACGAAGATGGCCGTGCCGGGGAAGATCTCCCCGCGCAACGGCGACCACTGCCCCCATTCGCGGTCGAGCCATTCCGGCCAGTCCGGTTCCACGATGTCGAGCAGGGTCAGGCCCGCGCCGACGATCTCACGCACCCGGTCACCGATCGTGCGGTGGTGCTCGACATAGGTCGGCACGCCCTCGCTGTCGACCTCTACATAGGGCGTGCGGTCGAAATACGGGATACGGGCCACCAGACCGGCCTCACCCGGATCGTCGGGAAAGATCCAGCGCATCGGGTGATTCACCGAGAACACCCACCGCCCGCCCGGCCTGAGCACCCGCGCCACTTCGCGCATCACCCGCGCCGAATCGGCGACGAACGGCACCCCGCCGAACGCCGAACAGGCCAGATCGAAGGATTCGTCCGCGAACGGCAGCGCCTCCGCGCCCGCCTGGACCAGCGGCACCCGCGGTCCGCCCTGCTCCATCGCGGCCATCCCGCGCGCGAGCATCCCCATCGACACATCCAGCCCGACCGGATGCGCGCCCTGCCCCGCCAGCCAGCGCGAACACGGCGCCGAGCCGCACCCGATCTCGAGCACCCGCTTGCCCGTCACGTCGCCCAGAAAATGCATGTCGCCCTCGTGCAGCCCCTCCGGGCACCACACGAACTCGCCGCCGGGGGAGTCGACACCGAGGAAATCGGCGTGGGTCTGGTGGTACTGGTCGGCGTCGGCGTCCCACCAGCGCCTGCTGGCGCGTTCGCTGTCGGCCGAGCCGATCCTGGTTCGGGTGGTCGCCGCGGTTCCCAGCAGCGCGTTCGCCTGCGCATGGCGTTCGTCATCGGACACGGCGCCAAGGGTATCGGCGGGAACGGGGGGTGGTTTGCCCGGCTGGAACACCCTCGCGTACGCTGAGGCACGCGAGTGTCTTTCGAGGAACCTCTCACGAGGAACGCTGTGCGCCGGGGTTGATGCGTACAGTATCCGATGACGGAGTCGCCCGTGCTGAGTTTGATCAGCGGCAATGTCGGCGGTCCGTGCGATACTTGTTCGGTCCCTCGTCGCCTCGTCGCGGTGATCTCGCAGCGTACCGAAAGTTCCAATGTCCGCAACCGACCACAATCCGTCCGGAGCAAACCCACATATGCCCACCACCGTCACCTCGCCGCAGGTAGCCGTCAACGACATCGGCTCCGCCGAGGATTTCCTCGCCGCCATCGACGCCACGATCAAGTACTTCAACGATGGCGACATCGTCGAGGGAACCATCGTCAAGGTCGATCGTGACGAGGTCCTGCTCGACATCGGTTACAAGACCGAAGGCGTCATCCCCTCCCGTGAACTCTCCATCAAACACGATGTCGACCCGAACGAGGTCGTTTCCGTGGGCGATGCGGTCGAGGCCCTGGTTCTCACCAAGGAGGACAAGGAAGGCCGCCTGATCCTGTCGAAGAAGCGGGCTCAGTACGAGCGCGCGTGGGGCACGATCGAGGAGCTCAAGGAGAAGGACGAGGCCGTCAAGGGCACCGTCATCGAGGTCGTCAAGGGCGGCCTGATCCTCGACATCGGTCTCCGTGGCTTCCTGCCCGCCTCGCTCGTCGAGATGCGTCGTGTCCGCGACCTCCAGCCGTACGTCGGCAAGGAGATCGAGGCCAAGATCATCGAGCTCGACAAGAACCGCAACAACGTGGTCCTGTCGCGTCGCGCCTGGCTCGAGCAGACCCAGTCCGAGGTCCGCAGCGAGTTCCTGCACCAGCTGCAGAAGGGCCAGGTCCGCAAGGGTGTGGTCTCCTCGATCGTCAACTTCGGTGCCTTCGTGGACCTGGGCGGCGTCGACGGCCTGGTGCACGTCTCCGAGCTGTCCTGGAAGCACATCGACCACCCGTCCGAGGTCGTCGAGGTCGGCAACGAGGTCACCGTCGAGGTTCTCGACGTCGACCTGGACCGCGAGCGCGTCTCCCTGTCGCTCAAGGCGACCCAGGAAGACCCGTGGCGTCAGTTCGCCCGGACCCACGCCATCGGCCAGATCGTGCCCGGCAAGGTCACCAAGCTGGTTCCCTTCGGTGCCTTCGTGCGCGTCGAAGAGGGCATCGAGGGCCTGGTGCACATCTCCGAGCTGGCCGAGCGCCACGTGGAGGTCCCGGACCAGGTCGTGGCCGTCGGCGACGACGCGATGGTCAAGGTCATCGACATCGACCTGGAGCGTCGCCGGATCTCGCTGTCGCTGAAGCAGGCGAACGAGGACTACCACGCCGAGTTCGACCCGTCGAAGTACGGCATGGCCGACAGCTACGACGAAGCGGGCAACTACATCTTCCCCGAGGGCTTCGATCCCGAGACCAACGAATGGCTCGAGGGCTTCGACAAGCAGCGTGAAGAGTGGGAAGGCCGCTACGCCGAGGCCGAGCGTCGCCACAAGATGCACACCGCTCAGATGGAGAAGATGGCTGCCGACGCGGCTGCCGAAGCCGCCGCGGGCGGTCCGGCCGCCGGCAACTACTCCTCCGAGAGCGGCAACGCCACGCAGGCCACCTCCGGTCCTGCCGAGTCCACCGGCGGTTCGCTCGCCAGTGACGCGCAGCTGGCGGCTCTGCGGGAGAAGCTCAGCGGTAACGCCTGAGTGAGCGGCAACGCCTGATTCAGGTAGAGCAACACAGTCGAAGGCCCCGGTCCACACGGACCGGGGCCTTCGGCCTTTCCGGCCCGTCGATCACGCGGGCCGTGCACGACAACGAGCCCACCCGTTCGCAACGGGTGGGCTCGGGTGGTCGGTGTTCAGTTCGCGGCGGCGGGCACCCAGTAGGTGGCACCCATGCTGGTGCGCTTGCGCATCGCGGCGAAACTGTGTCTGGCGGGCGAGATCAGAGCGGTGAACCAGGACCGGCGATATTCGGCGAGAGTCGCTGCCACAGCAGGGAATTCAACGCAGTGCACACCGCCGGGCATGCCGAGGCGGTGGCGAGCCGTCCGGTGTTGTGTGGTGCCCATGATCATCCTTCGCTCGCTGGTGATTGGCCTTCTCGCCTGCGCGAAGGTTAGTCGACGCGACGCGCCCGGCCCCGGATTTGCCGCCGCCGCATATCGGCGTGTCGGGAACACCTGACCTGCTCCGGGCGCGGGGATGCGAGACTTGGCCCATGTTGCGGATCGGCCTCACCGGAGGCATGGGAGCGGGTAAGTCCACAGTGGCGCGGACCATGGTCGAGTTGGGGGCGGTGGTGATCGACTCCGATGCCATCGCCCGCGAGGTCGTCGCGCCGGGAACGCCGGGTCTGGCCGCGCTCGTCGCCGAGTTCGGTGACGCGATCCTGGCCGAGGATGGCAGCCTCGACCGGCCCGCGCTGGCGGCGGTGGCCTTCGCCGACGACACCTCACGCGGCAAGCTCAACGCCATCACCCATCCGCTGGTCGGCGCCCGCACGGCCGAACTCATCGGCGCCGCACCCGCCGACGCCATTGTGGTACAAGACATTCCACTGCTGGTGGAGAACGGGCTCGCTCCGCTCATGCAGCTGGTGGTCGTGGTCGGCGCCGATGTGGAGACCCGCTTGCGCAGGCTGGTCGAGCAGCGCGGTGTCGCCGAGGCCGACGCGCTGGCCAGGATCGCCGCGCAGGCCACCGACGAGCAGCGGCACGCCGTGGCCGACGTGTGGCTGGACAACAACGGCGCCCCCGGCGCGGTCGAGGAACAGGTGCGGGCGCTGTGGGAGCATCGGCTCGTCCCGTTCGAACGCAATCAGCGCGAGGGGGTGCGGACTCGGGCGGAGTACCGGTTGGTGCCGCACGACCCGGAGTGGGGCGCGCAGGCCCGCCGGATCATCGCCCGGCTGCACCTGGTGTGCGGTGCGGCGGCGGTGCGTATCGACCATGTCGGTTCGACGGCGGTGAGCGGGCTGCCCGCCAAGGACCTCATCGACATCCAGGTGACTGTGGCCGACCTGGAAACCGCTGACGCACTGGCAGATTCACTGGCAGCCGCGGGATTCCCGCGCGCGGTCGGCATCACGCACGACAACCCCAAGCCCACGCCCGAGGATCCGGCGGGCACCGACGTGGACCTGTGGGCAAAACGCTTGCACGGCAACGCGGATCCCGGCCGACCGGCGAATATCCATCTGCGCGTGCGGGATTCGCCCGGCCAGCGGCTCGCGCTCGACTTCCGCGACTGGCTGCGGGCGGAGGAGGACGTGCGGACGGAGTATCTGGAGATCAAGCGGACGGCCGAACGGGCGGCGGCGGGGAAGTCGGGCGAGGCGGCGGGCGAGGCCTATTACGCGGTGAAGGAACCGTGGTTCGACGTGGTCTACCCGAGGGTCGGTGAGTGGGCTCGCGCCCGCGCGTAACCCCGGTCGGCATCTGTTAAACATCAATGTTTCAAAAACTGTCCGTAGTGGACGGCGCGCTGGTTACATTGTGGCGAGTCACTACCGGGTGACTCGATTCACAGGGAAGTTGTAGCGCGTATGACAACACATCACCGTCTCGGCCGTGCGGGCTTCGGCATCACCGCGTTCGGCGCTGTCGCCGCCACCATCGTGCTGGCCGCCCCGCAGGCCTCGGCCTGGGTGGGCAACCTCAGCGTCGCGGGCACCGATCACAAGGTCGGGTGCAGCTACAAGCTGACGGCCAGCGTCGAGGTCGACAGGCTGACCTCGGTGAAGTTCACCGACAACGGCCGCGACATCGGCACTGTCTCCCCCTCGTTGCTCTCCGGCACGGTGAGCATGACCTGGAAGCCGACCACGACGGGCCAGCACAAGCTCGAGGCGCGGCAGCTGCTGATCAGCGACTCGATCACCGTCACCGTCGGTGAGGCGGCCGCGACCGGCAGCGCAGGCTGCGGTGGTGGCCTCGGCGACCTGCTCGGCAGCGGTTCGGCAGGCTGATCGATGGCGAAACCGCCCGCGACTGTCCGGTCGCGGGCGGTTTCGTCGTTTCAGCGCCAGGTCAGGGTCATGCCGAGGGTGGCGAGCCACGCCTCGAGCGAGTACCCGTGCGCGGCGATCCCGTCGACCGCCGCGACCGCGTGTTCGATCGCCGCCTGAGCCTGTTCGGCATCGAGCAGGCCGTCGGTCTGCGCGGCGAGCAGTTCGTCGATGTCGACCAGGCGCACATCGCGGCCCGTGCGGACCAGGAGGTCCAGGTAGTGGTCCACCGAGCGCCACAGCGTCGGGGAGTCCCTGGTGAAGACGCCGACATCGACGTACACGTCCTGCCACTGCTCGATGCCCGGGTTGTACCAGAGTTTGGACGCGCGCAGCGACAGACTCGGCAGCAGCCACGATTCCAGATAGTGGAAGCTGGCGTGGTCGGAGTGCCGCCCCATGTAGAGGCCCCACGGCTCCTCCCGGTAGACCTCGACCGGTCGTACGAAACCCTTCGGGTCGGTGTTGGTCTTGGCCGCCACGTCGAACAGCTCGATTTTGGGCGGGTGCACGTGCACGGTCGAGGCCTGGGTCATGTGCGCAGAATCTACCGGCACGCGGGCAGGTGTGCCGCTCGCTTTCGCGCCGGGACAAATCTGTCGGTGGCTGCGCCTAACCTGGTGTGCATGGCATTCGCAACCGAGATCCCGGCCGAAGGGTACGAAGAGCGGGGGCACCCGCTCGCGCATTCGGAGCACCGCCCGGTCGGTGAGATCGAGCGCAAGGGTGGCCGCTTCGAGGTGGTCAGCCCGCATCAGCCGGCAGGCGATCAGCCCGCCGCCATCGCCGAGCTCGAGCGCCGCATCAACGCGGGGGAGAAGGACGTGGTGCTGCTCGGTGCCACCGGCACCGGCAAGTCGGCGACCACCGCCTGGCTGATCGAGAAGCTGCAGCGGCCCACCCTGATGCTCGCGCCGAACAAGACCCTCGCGGCCCAGCTGGCCAACGAACTGCGGGAGATGTTGCCGCACAACGCCGTCGAGTACTTCGTCTCGTACTACGACTACTACCAGCCCGAGGCCTACATCGCCCAGACCGACACCTACATCGAGAAGGACAGCTCGATCAACGACGACGTCGAGCGGCTGCGGCACTCGGCGACTTCCAGCCTGCTGTCGCGTCGCGATGTGGTGGTTGTCGCGTCGGTGTCGTGCATCTACGGTCTCGGTACTCCGCAGTCCTATCTCGACCGTTCGGTGCAGCTCGAGGTCGGCGGCGAGATCGACCGCGACGCGCTGCTGCGGCTGCTGGTCGACGTGCAGTACACCCGCAACGACATGGCGTTCACGCGTGGGTCGTTCCGGGTGCGTGGCGACACCGTCGAGATCATTCCCTCCTACGAGGAGCTCGCGGTCCGCATCGAGTTCTTCGGTGACGAGATCGAGGCGCTGTACTACCTGCACCCGCTCACCGGCGATGTGGTCCGGCAGGTCGACTCGCTGCGTATCTTCCCCGCCACCCACTACGTGGCGGGCCCGGAGCGCATGGAGAAGGCCGTCGCCGCCATCGAGGAGGAGCTGGCCGCCCGCCTGGCCGAGCTCGAGGGCCAGGGCAAACTGCTAGAGGCGCAGCGTTTGCGCATGCGCACCGAATACGACCTGGAGATGATTCGCCAGGTCGGGTTCTGCTCGGGCATCGAGAACTATTCGCGGCACATCGACGGTCGCCCCGCCGGGTCGGCGCCCGCCACCCTGCTCGACTACTTCCCCGACGACTTCCTGCTGGTCATCGACGAATCCCACGTCACCGTCCCGCAGATCGGCGGCATGTACGAGGGCGATATGTCGCGCAAGCGCAACCTCGTCGAATTCGGGTTCCGACTGCCTTCGGCGGTCGACAACCGCCCGCTCACCTGGGAGGAGTTCGCCGACCGGATCGGGCAGGCGGTATATCTGTCGGCTACGCCCGGCCCGTACGAGCTCGGTCAGGTGGGCGGTGAGGTCGTCGAACAGGTCATCCGCCCGACCGGTCTCGTCGACCCGCAGGTCGTGGTGAAACCGACCAAGGGCCAGATCGACGACCTGGTACACGAGATCCGGCAGCGCACCGAGCGCGACGAGCGCGTGCTCGTCACCACGCTCACCAAGAAGATGTCCGAGGACCTCACCGACTACCTGCTCGGGCTCGGGGTCCGGGTGCGGTACCTGCACTCGGAGATCGACACCCTGCGCCGCGTGGAACTGCTGCGTCAGCTGCGCCTCGGCGAATACGACGTGCTCGTCGGCATCAACCTGCTGCGCGAGGGCCTCGACCTGCCCGAGGTGTCGCTGGTGGCGATCCTCGACGCCGACAAGGAGGGCTTCCTCCGGTCGAGCACCAGCCTCATCCAGACCATCGGCCGCGCGGCCCGCAACGTGTCGGGTGAAGTGCACATGTACGCCGACAAGATCACCGACTCGATGCGCCACGCCATCGACGAGACCGACCGCCGCCGCGCCAAGCAGATCGCCTACAACGAGGCCAACGGCATCGACCCGCAGCCCCTGCGCAAGAAGATCGCCGACATCCTCGACCAGGTGTACCTGGAAGCGGGTGACGAGGTGGCCGTCGGTGGTTCCGGCCGCAATGTCAGCCGTGGCAGGCGCGCCCAGGGCGAACCCGGCCGTGCGGTGAGCGCGGGCATCTACGCCGAACGCGACGTGAAGTCGATGCCGCGCGCCGAACTGGCCGACCTCGTCGCCTCCCTCACCGACCAGATGATGAATGCCGCCCGCGAACTGCAGTTCGAGCTGGCAGGCCGCTTACGTGACGAAATCGCCGACCTGAAGAAGGAACTGCGCGGAATGGACGCTGCGGGGTTGAGCTGAGGATGGCGACGCGCCGCGGGCCGCTAGGTGGACTGAGTCGCCATCCAGGCGGCTACGCGTCGGTCGGCCTCCTCTCGGGAGACGTCCTCGACGCGGGTCATCACGGCCCAGCGGTGGCCGAACGGATCGATGATCACGCCGTAGCGGTCGCCGGTGACGAAGGTCTGGGTTTCCTCGACGACGCGGGCGCCGCGGGCGACGGCACGCGCGAGCGCCTCGTCGACATCGGGGCAGTAGTGCACGATCGAGGTGTGTACCCAGCCCTCGGGGGCGCGAACGCTGTTGTCGGGCAGCGGGATTCCGAGCTGCAGGGTGGAATCGCCGATGAGCAGCTCCGCGTGGACGGGCCTGCCCTCGGCATCGTCGGCGCGGCTGAGCACCTTCGCGCCGAAGACCTCGGAGTAGAAGTCGATGGCCGCCTCGCCGTCGGCGACGGCCAGGAAACAGGCGATGGAGTGGTAGCCCTCGGGGATGGGTGCAACGTTCATGGTTTCGATCCTGCTCACCCGGCGCTCGCCGGTCTTGTAAGAACGCGACATCGGCGATGACGAGCGGCGATCTCGACGACGCTAAGGGGATCCTGCTCCCGCGCGAGCAGGCCAGACACCGCTCGCTGCGGCGGCTCGAGGTGGGTCCCGCGCTGGCGGAATTCGCCGACCGGTACTGGGTGGTGCGCTGGGATCTGCGTGGCAGGCCCGCGTTCCGTGCCGAGGTGCTGTCGTTTCCGTGCGTGAACGTCACCTTCGAACGCAGCAGCACCCGTACCGGCGGATTCGTGAACGGTGTGTGCACCACCAAGTACGTGCGCGATCTCGACGGCGAGGGCGAGACATTCGGAATGCGTTTCCGCCCCGGCGGTTTCGGAGCCTTCACCGGATGTGATGTCGGTGTCTTACGCGACGGTTCGGCGCTGCTCACCGAGGTGCTGCCTGAAGCGGCGGGGCTGGCCGAGCGGGTACTGGCCGAACCGTCCGACGAGAACCGGGTCGGGATCGTCGAGGAATTCTTCGGCGGCCGTGGCGGTGCCGACGACCCGCAGTTCGCGCTGGTGTCGCGCATCGTGACGGCGATGGAGCGGGATCCCGAGCTCACACGCGTGGACCAGGTCACCGAACGGTTCGCGGTGCCCATGCGCACCGTGCAGCGGTTGTTCCGCCGCTATGTGGGCGCCGGCCCGAAATGGGTGCTGTGCCGGTTCCGGTTGCAGGACGCCGCCGATCTGCTCGCCCACTCCGACCCGGATCTGGCCGAGTTGGCCACCGGTCTCGGCTATTTCGATCAGGCGCATTTCAGCCGGGAATTCACCGCGCAGATCGGGATGCCGCCCCGCGAATACGCGCGCCGCGCCCGCGCGGTGGACGCGGCCGCCGCAACGCTGTGAACGGGCACGGTACCGGCGGTGTTGTGACGAAAATCCCAGGCCCGCAGCGGCGTTGATAGTGTTGTGATCTGCCACAATTTCGTCGGCTCACCGTTCGATCGGCGCAGGTGAATGCCGACGGCGGCGCCCATAATCCGGCACCGCCGGACAAAGTGACCCAACACTCCCGGTGTGATCTGTTGCGAATTGTCGATAAATCGGCGCGTTGTGGCGTTATGGTCGACGCAATTGCCGCGCCGATGCTCGATTCCCGGGTCGTTCGGCGCTGCACCGACCAAGTTGGAGGAGAGATGACCGCCTACCGGACCATTGTCGTCGGTACTGATGGCTCGGATTCGTCGTACGTCGCGGTGGAGAAGGCTGCGGCGCTCGCTGCCGACGCGGACGCGACTCTCGTGCTGGCCTGCGCCTACTTCCCGACCGATGATCGCGATGTCGCCGCCGCCGCCGATGTGCTCAAGGACGAGGCCTACCAGGTCCGTGGCTCCGCGCCGACCAACGAGATCCTGCACGTCGCCCGCGAGAAGGCGGTGGCCGCCGGTGCGAAGAACATCGTCGAGCGCGCCATCGTCGGCGAGCCGGTGGATTCCCTGCTCGAGCTGATCAAGGAGACCAAGGCCGACCTGCTCGTCGTCGGTAACCGTGGCCTCAACACCCTCACCGGCCGCCTGCTCGGCTCCGTCCCCTCGGACGTGGCCCGCAAGTCCCGCTCGGACGTCCTGATCGTCCACACGGTGCGGTAGTACTGGTCGGACGAGAAGTGCCGGTGCCCGCTGGGGTACCGGCACTTCGTCTTTTCAGGCCAGTGCCGAGAGCACCTCGGGGAGCTCTTCGGTGTGCACCACCGAGAGCCGCTGGGTGGCACGGGTGAGCGCGACGTAGAGGTCGTTGAGGCCGCGCGGGGACTCCTTGACGATGGCCTGTGGTTCCACCAGGTAGACGCGGTCGAACTCCAGGCCCTTGGCGTCGTGAACCGTGAGGACCTGCACCGATTCGCCTGCCAGCGGGGACAATTCGGGAACGAGAGCGGCGGGGGCGAGGACGGCGGCGGTGCCGGGGGCCTGCTCGGCGGCGATCAGCCGGGCCAGTTGGTCCTGTACTTCCGCAGGCGAAACACGATGTGCGCGAGGGGGATTGCCGGTTTCGCGGACCGAGCGCGGTGCCTGGGCGGTGGGATCGATGGCGGCGAGGACGTCGGCGGCCACGGCCATGATCTCCGCGGGCGTGCGGTAGTTGACCGTAAGCTCGGTGAGCTTCCAGCGTTTGGCCACATAGGGTTCCAGCACCCGCTGCCACGACGACGCGCCCGCCGGGTCGCCGGTCTGGGCGACGTCGCCGACGACGGTGATCCAGCGATTCGGGATGCGGCGCATCACCATTCGCCACGCCATCTCCGACAGTTCCTGCGCCTCGTCGACGATCACGTGCCCGTAGGTCCAGGTGCGGTCGCCCGCGGCGCGTTCGGCGGTGGTCTGCCGGTTGCCGAACTCCTGGCGCTGGGCCAGCTGGGAGGCGTCGATCAGGTCGTAGGCCATGAGGATCTCGGGGTCGAGTTCGTCCTCGATGTCCTGGGGTGCGGAACCGGTGAGGATGTCGAGTGCGTCCTGGGCCTCGGCCAGCTGCGCGCGCCACCGGCGGCGGGCCCGTTCACGCTCCTCGGTGTCGTCCACGCCGAGCAGTTCGGCGAGTTCGTCGAGCAGCGGTGCGTCGGCGGCGGAGAACGTGCCGTCGTCGGGGCGGACGAGTTCGGCGCGGTCCTCGGGGCTCAGCGACTTGGCGGCGCGGTCGAGCCGGGCCGGGTCGGCGAGCAGATCGGCCAGGACCTCCTGGGGGGAGAGAACCGGCCACAGCGCGCTGATCGCGGCCTGCACCTGCGGGTCGGCGCGCATCTCGTCACCGATCTCGCTCAGATCGGCCGAGCTGAGCAGGCTGGTGCCGCCGGACAGGTCTGCGCCCATCGTCGCGGCCAGCTGATCGGTGAGCGCGTCGATCACCGACGACGCGAAGATCGGCCGCGCGAGATTGTGCGGACGGCGCGAGGAACGAGCCCGGCCACGCGCCCGGGTCGCGATCTTGCGGTCCAGCAGCACCGGGTAACCGTCGAAGGTGAGCCGCACCGGCTCGGCGGGCACCTCCTGCCGGTCGCGCACCGCCTGCTTGAGCACCTCGAGCATGTCGAGCGAACCCTTGATCTCACCCGCGCGCAGCGAATCCTCGCGGACCGCCTTCACCCCCGGATACAGGTCGCCGATGGTGGACAGCAGCACACCGGTCTCACCGAGCGAGGGCAGCACCTGCCCGATGTAGTCGAGGAAGGTGGCGTTCGGGCCGATGATGAGCACACCACTCTTGGCGAGCTGCTGGCGGAAGGTGTAGAGCAGGTAGGCGGCCCGGTGCAGCGCCACCGCCGTCTTGCCGGTGCCGGGACCGCCCTGCACCACGAGCACACTCTTGTGCTCGGAGCGGATGATCGCGTCCTGTTCGCTCTGGATCGTCTCGACGATGTCGTTCATGTGCCCGGTGCGGGCCGCGTTCAGCGCGGCGAGCAGGGCGCTCTCGCCGCCCACGCCGTCGTCGGTACCCACCGCGCCGTCGCGTTCGGCGGCGCCCAGGTCGAGGTACTCGTCGTTGATCGCGGTGACCGTGCGGTTACGCGAGCGGATGTGACGGCGGCGGACCACGTTCTCGGGATTGGCGGTGGTCGCCAGGTAGAACGGGCGCGCCAGGGGAGCGCGCCAGTCCAGGAGCAGCGGCTCGTAGTCGTTGTCCTCGTCGAGGATGCCGAGGCGCCCGATGTAGCGGGCGGCGTCCTCGGTGGCGTCCAGGTCGATGCGGCCGAAGCACAGACCGTGCTCGGCGGCGTCGTATTTGGCCAGGTCTTCGCTGTAGAGCGCGGTGAACGACTCGCGTTCGCTGCGCGCCTGCGGGGTGCCGCCCGCTTCCAGCAGCACGGTCTTGAGCCGGTTCTGCGCGTAGTCGCGCATGGCGTCGAGGCGGTCGTAGAGCACCGTGAGGTACTGCTGTTCCTGTTCGATCTCGCGGCCGCGCCCGCCCTGGTCGGCGGTGGCGCGGTCGTCGGCGAGGCGGTCGGGCAAAACAGGACTCCTTTGTCACCGCGTTGAGAACAGAGTTGTCGAGTCTACTTGCCCCCGGACGGCGGCGCGCCCGTCGCGGGGAAGACTTCGTCACCGGTCACCGGCGTGAAGTGCTCGACCTCCGGGAAAGGCTCATAGAAGTGATGTAACAGCGCACGCCAGCGCTGATATTCCGGCGACCCGCGAAACCCCTCGGTGTGATCGCTCAGCCGCGCCCACCGCACCAGCAGCAGATAGGTGTCGGGCCGCTCCACGCACCGTGACAACGACAGCCCGCCGAAGCCGGGCATACCGGCGATGATCGGGTAGGCCTGCGCGAAGGCCGCTTCGAAGGCGGCGGCGGAACCGGGACGGACAGGCAGCAGGGCGTGTTCGACGATCACGCCGACCAGTTTGTCAGGACGCGTGCGTGGTGTGGTTGCGGCGACCGGAGGGCTTGTCGCGGTACATGGCCAGATCGGCGTCGTGCAGTACGGCTTCGGGAGTGCGGCGCTCGTGCGGGCCGAGTTCGGTGACGCCGATCGAGGCGCTGACTTCGAGACGGTGCCCGCTCGCGATGATCGGCTCGGCCATGGTGACGCGCAGCCGTTCGATCAGGCGGGGCAGATCGGTGCGCTGCGGTTGCCCGGCGAGCAGCACGAGGAACTCGTCCCCACCGAGCCTGCCGACCAAGTCCTCGGCGCGCAGCGCGCGTTGCAGGCGCTGGGCGACGATCTGCAGGACCGTGTCGCCGATGGCGTGGCCGAGAGTGTCGTTGATCGCCTTGAAGCCGTCGAGATCGATGAACAGCACGGTGGTGACCAGGGCGCCGCCCTCGTCGGCCAGTGCCGCCGACAACTGCGACAGGATCAGCGACCGGTTCGCCAGTCCCGTCAGCGCGTCGTGGGTGGCCTGGTACTCGAGCTGCATCTTGCTTGCCCGGTATTCGGTGACATCGGCGAACGACGAAACCCCCGCCGAGTCCGGGCTGTCGGGATTGAGCAGCCGGCAGTTACACGACAGCCACACCTGCTGGCCGTCGGCCCGGCGCACCCCGAACACGAACCGCGTCACCGGTTCGCCGGTCGTCAACGTGTGCGCCATCGGATGCCTGCCAACGGGCAGCGGCTGACCCTCCCAGTCGATCATCGTGACGGGCAGCTCGTCGAAACGCGCACCGAGGACCGGCGCGGAGTCGGCGATGCCGAGGATGCGCCTGCCCGCCGGATTGATCGATTCGAGCCTGCCCCGCCGGTCGACGACCAGCACACCCTCCTCGAGCTGGGAGACCACGGTGGTGAAGTACGCCTCGGCCTGCCGTGCGGAGGCCTCGGCGGCCCGCTGCGCGGTCAGGTCGTGCACCACCACCTGATAGGCCAGTTCGCCCTGCCAGGCCGTGAGCACCGACACCGTCTGCACGGGCACCTTCTGCCCGTCGATGCGCAACAGGTCCATTTCGGTCGGCGGTGACGCCGCGCCCTCGGCGGTGAGCTGGGCGATCCGGTCGAGCATCGCCGGAATGGAGTCGGGATGCACGAAATGGGTGATCCGCAATCCGAGCAGGTCCTCGGCCGTGTGCGCGCCGAGCAGTCGCACCATCGCCGGGTTCACGTAGACGATGACGCCCGCCTCGTGCACGCAGATGGCATCGGGAGTGTGCTCGACCAGCGAGCGGTACCGCTGCGCGAGCAGCTCGGCGTTCGCCGCGTCGGTGTTGGGTTTTCTCACTGCGATACCCCCGATCTCGGCCTGGTCTTCGGATGACACACCGGACTATCGTGGTGACCCTCGACGAGATCCGCGAGGAGCGACGTGAGACCGGAAGGACGTCCCGGCGGCATGGCCCACCGAGTCGATTCTATGTCGATCGGTGGTATCGGTGTGGTCTCCGGCTACGGCTGGGGGCGTGAACAATTGTTTCAGGGGGTGCTGGGGGGAAAACCGGCCGCCGGTCTGTATCCGGGTTACGGGCCGGGACGTGACGAGCACGCCTGGGTCGGCCGGATTCCGGACGGCGGCGACCCGGCGCACGGTCGCGGATTGTTCGGGCGCGCCGTGGTCGCCTCGGCCGCCGAGGCGGTGGCCGACGCCCGCGCGCGTGGCTGGCGCGCCGAGGGCCGAACGGTCGGCCTGGTGCACGCCATCACCCTCGGCGACGTGGCCGACTGGCGCGATTTCTATCTGCGTGACGGCGGGCACCGCCGCTCCCGCGACTACCTGCCGATGCTGCCCTCGACCCCCATCTCGGTGGTGATGCAGCAGTACGGCTTCCACGGCCCAGCCATGAACGTGTCGGCGGCGTGCAGCTCCGGCAATGTCGCCGTGCTCACGGCGCGGCAGTGGCGCGACGCGGGCCTGGTGGACGACGTGCTGTGCGTGAGCACCGACCTGTCGGCCACCCCGGAGATGCTCGAGCATTTCGTCGGGATGGGCGCGGCCGTGTCCGATGTGGACCCGTTCACCGCGTGCCGCCCGTTCCAGGAGGGCAGCCTGGGGTTCGTGATGGCGGAGGCGTCGGTGGCGATGCTGCTCACCGACGCGGTGGATCAGCCCTACGCGCGGGTGCTCGGCGGTGCCATGAACAACGACGCCTACCACGTGGTCTCGGTCGAGCCGACGCACGAGCAGTACCTCGAATGCGTCCGGAAAGCATTGCGCGACAGTGGGGTAGCCGCATCGGAGGTGAACTACGTGAACGCGCACGGCACCGGCACCCGTCAGTGCGACGCCGCTGAACGCGACGTGCTCACCACCGTTTTCGACGACCAACCGTCGATCATCTCGGTCAAGCCGCTCACCGGTCACTGCCAGGGCGCCGCGGCGGCCGTCGAACTGGCACTGATCGCGCTGTCCTACGACACCGGCGTCGTCGCGTCGGCACCGGTCGTCGCGCCTGCGCATCCGCGATTGCTCGACGGGCCGACACCGATGCGCGGTGGTCTCACCGTGAATCTGTCGATGGGGATGGGCGGCAACAACTCCGCTCTCGTCGTCGGTCCGGCCTGAGGTTCAGTCCTCGCCCGCCTCCGGCCCGCCCGCCAGGGCGAAACCGCCGGTGGTCGGTTGGTCCTGCGGGAGCGGAACCGCCCAGCGCAGTCGCGTGCCCGGCATTTCCGAATGGTCGCCGTCGGCGTCGGCTCGCACCGCGGGCGCGATCTGGAACCGGCCGCCCGCCTCCAGTGCGCGCTGCTCGAGATTGCGCAGCCCGCTGCGGATGACGTGATTAGGGATGCCCCACCCGTTGTCGCTCACGGTGATCGTGAGATCGTCGGCCACCTCGATCACGATCGCCACGGTGTCGGCGCCGGAGTGACGCACCGCGTTGCTCACCGCCTCGCGCACAACGGCTTCGGCGTGATCGGCCAGTTGCGGGTCGAGCACCGAGAGCGGACCCGATACCTGGATGGTCGCGCGCATCGCGATGTCGGCGGTCTGGCGCCGGATCGCCAGTTCGAGCCGCTGTTGTAACCCCTCGCTGTGGCCCGAACCGCTGGCGTGCAGGTCGAAGATGGAGGTGCGGATCTCCTGCACCACCTCCTGCAGATCCATGATCACCGTCGAAAGCCGTTGCCGCACTTCGGGAACCACCGCCTTGGGCATGGTGGCCTGCACGGTGAGGCCGATCGCGAACAGGCGCTGGATCACATGGTCGTGCAGGTCGCGGGCGATGCGGTCGCGGTCGGCGACGATATCGAGCTCACGCATCCGCCGTTGCGCGTCGGCCAGGCGCACCGCCAGCGCCGCCTGGTCGCAGAACGCGGCGGTGAGTTCGAGCATCTCGTCGGAGTAGGGCGCGAAGCCGGGTGGGCGGATGGTCACCAGCACGCCGAGCGTGGCGTCGGGTGTGCACAGCGGAAGGACGAGAGCCGGTCCGGCACCGGGCAATTCGGCGACCGGGAAGTCGACGCCGAGGACGACCTCGGACACGTCGTCGAAGCGCAGCGGTGTTCGCCTGCTGAAGGCGTCGCCGAGTACTGTGCCCGCGATCGGGATCGTCTGCCAGTCCTGGCCTGCGTCGGGGCCGGTCCACTGGGTGACGACCAATTCGCCGACCTCACCCGGGGATTCGTCCGGCACCGGTACCGAGGCCAGAAACGCCTGGTGCGAACCGGTCAGCCCGCGGGCGTGGTCGACCACATGGGCGAGTACCCGGTCGGATTCGGTGCCCGCCAGGAATTCGGTGGCGATGTCGCGCGTCGCCTCGATCCAGGCCTGCCTGGTGCGCGCCTGCTCGTAGAGGCGCGCGTTGTCGACCGCGATACCCGCCGCCGCGGCCAGCGCGAGGACGAGCACCTCGTCCTCCTCGGTGAACGGTTGCCCGTCGGACTTCTCGGTCAGGTACAGGCTGCCGAACACCTCGTCCCGGATGCGCACGGGGACACCGAGAAACGAGTGCATCGGCGGGTGGCCGGGCGGGAAACCCACCGACGACTCGTGCTCGGTGAGATCGGCGAGCCGCAGCGGTGCCTTCTCCGCGAACACGGCGCCGAGCACGCCGCGGCCAGCCGGTAATCGCCCGATCCGGTCGCGGATGTGTTCGGGCATACCCTCATCGATGAACTGCGCCACCTGCTGCCCGTGTCCGCGGACCGCGAGCGCGCCGTAGCGGGCGTCGACCAGGTTCATCGCCGTGCGCACCATGGTGCGCAGGGTTTCGTCGAGATCGAGGCCCGCGGTGACCGTGAGCATGGCCTCGACCAGGCCGTCCATCCGGTCTCGCGAGCCGATCATCACCTCGACCCGGTCGGCCACCTCACCGAGCAGGGCGCGTAGGCGCTGCTGAGACGCGGTGCGGCCCGCCGAATATCGGCCGCTCCGACCGTCATTCGCCATCGCCGTATCCCGTCGCCGCCCACCTTCGTACCGAGTCAGGAGAAGTCTAGTCCTCGAGGTTGGGGACTTTCGGCCCTTCTACCGCACCGCGCACAGTGGTGGCATAGGGCAGCGGGGGGACGCCGGATCGAGAAGTGGGGCAAGAGATGTATTCGTTGTCGAGCACCCAGCACTGGACTACCGCCGCCGACCCCGAGCTCGCGGTGACCACCCGTGGCGAGGTACCGGCTCAAGACGTCACCCGCGCGGTGCGTGCCATCACCCGCGTGATGCGGCGCCATCATCTCGACAGTCCGGCACGGGTGCGCGTCACCGCTCCGCGCGGAAACGACGAGCCGACCCTCGTGCAGGCCAACATCCGCACCAACGACACCCTCACCCGCGTGCAGGTCACCGGGCCGGGCGGGTTCGCGGTGACGTTCGCCGCCGAACGCCTGGATCGTCAGCTGGCGCGCCGCGCGGGTAAGGAAGCACGTGGCGCCTGGCCCGACCCGGCCCGGCGCCCGCTGGCCCAGGTCACCGAGACCCGCCCGATCATCCGCCGCAAGGACTGCGCGTTGATGACCGGTACCCCGCTGGAAGCCAGCACTGTCCTGGACGCGATGGATTACGACGCGTATCTGTTCACCGACGCCGATACCGGCGAGGACGCCATCGTCACCTGGGCCGACCCGCACGGCGTGCGCCTGGCCCGCCAGCACCGCACCGTCGCCGCGGGCGACTCGGCGCACCTGCCGCTCACCGCCAGCGCCATGCCGGTGCGGGTGGTGAAGGACGCGGCCCCGGTCTATGCCGAGGACGAGGCATCGGACGTGCTGTGCCGTGGCGGCCTGCCGTATCTGTTCTTCACCGACAGTCACAGCGGCCGGGGCAACCTGCTCTACCGCCGCTACGACGGGGACCTGACCATCGTCGTCCCGTCCTGATTTCTACGGTTCGCGCAGCTTGGTCGCCAGCACCGCGGCCTGGGTGCGGCGTTCGACGCCGAGTTTGGCCAGCAGGCGCGAGACGTAGTTCTTGACCGTCTTCTCGGCCAGGAACATGCGGGCCGCGATCTGACGATTGGTCAGCCCCTCGCCGAGGAGTTCGAGCAGCCGCCGTTCCTGGTCGGTCAGACCCGCGAGGGGACCGGTCGGTTCGGTGCTGCGGCGCAGCCGGGCGCGCAGCGCGTCGGCCGCGCGAGTGTCGAGCAGGGAGTGACCGGCGCCGACCTGCTTGATCGCGTCGGCCAGCTTCATCCCGTCGATGTTCTTCACCACATATCCGCTGGCACCGGCCAGGATGGCGTCGAGCATGGCGTGCTCGTCGGAGAACGAGGTGAGGATCAGGCAGCGCAGGTCCTCGAACTCGGCCAGCAGATTGCGGCACAGCTCGATGCCGTTGCCGTCGGGTAATCGGACATCGAGCACCGCCACATCGGGCCGGGTCTCCCTGATCCGCACCATCGCCTCGGCCACGCCACCTGCCTGACCGATCACAGTGAGTTCAGGATCACCCTCGAGCAGATCGATCAACCCGCGCCGCACGATCTCGTGGTCGTCGACCAGAAACACCTCGAGCACGGCGGCCCCTTCATCACGTAGAACGTCCCCCCTGTTCGGTCCAACATAATCCGCCCGCCCGAATCCTGTGCAGAGACAGACAATCGCCCACCCAAATCCTGTGCGCAGACAGCAAACTCGCTCACCCAAAGTCCGCCATGACCGCATTCCCAGCCCCGCACGACCCGACCTCGAGGAGGGTCCGCCGCGAAGCGGCGTAGCGGCC
>NZ_JBPXLK010000036.1:0-43679 GCF_051843015.1 Nocardia sp. JW2 | reverse complement strand
CGCACCAACGCACCAACGCACCAACGCACCAACGCACCAACGCACCAACGCACCAACGCACCAACGCACCAACGCACTGACGCACTGACGCACTGACGCACTGACGCACTGACGCACTGACGCACTGACGCACTGACGCACTGACGCACTGACGAGCATTGCACCCCCGCCCCCAGCGCGGACATTCGTTCAAGACCTACCCGAGCTCCCCGCGCGACAGTTGATCCATGACGTCCTCTCTCGACAATCGGATTCGCGCGATCGAACAGCGAGTTGCCAGCGCACACGGTCTGACCATCACCGAACATCGAGTGCCGCAACGTGATCCGCGTGTCAGAGTGCTCAGCGTCGGCTCGGGAAGTCCGTTGATCTACCTCAACGGCATCACCGCACCAGCGCTAGGCTTCGCACCGCTACTGGCCGAACTCCCCGGTTACCGCCACATTCTGGTCGAATTCCCTGGTCACGGACTGGCCCCCGCACCGCAGTGGACCGGCCCTTCACTGCGCGAATTCGCCGTCGCGACGCTTACCGGAACTCTCGACGCACTCGGCCTGCCGAAAGCGACCGTCATCGCCAACTCCCTGGGCGGCCTGTGCACACTCTGGACAGCATTGGACGCGCCCGACCGAATCTCGCGCGCCGTACTCATCGGCGCACCGGCTACTGCCCTGCCCGGCGCACGGCCCGTTCCCGCGATGGTCTCTCTCACCACCTCGTTCCGTGGCCGCCTGGAACAGGCGCTCATGGGTCTGCCCTCACCGCGGTTCCTCGCCGAAGCCGCCCTCACCGAGGCCCTCGGCGAGCAGGCGGTAGCCGCGATGTCCGACGACCTCGTCGACCTGCACCGGCTCCCCCTCCGCCGACCGGGTCAAGCCGCCGCCTATCGCTCGCTGCTGAGGCGGCTACTCGACGGCCGTGCACCACGCCCCGAAAATAGCCTCACCCCAACAGAATAGAGCCGACTCGACATCCCCTTGCTCTTCGTCTGGGGCCGCGACGACGTCATCCTCTCCCCCACCGACGCTCTCTCCAGCATCGAACACATCCCCACAGCGCACCTCGAAGAAGTCCCCGGCGGCCACAACCCCTGGTTCGACGACCCGGCCGCCTGCGCCACCCCGGTCCACGCCTTCGTCACCACCGGGCACGGTGCCGAAACCGACCCGGCACCCCACCCGATCCCCTGACGATCACCGACCGAACCCGTCTCAGAAGGGCCGAACCATGCGCAAACACGACCCCATCACCACCGCGAAAACCCTCGCCCAGTTCGACTTCCGCGAACTGGCCCCGTTCAACACCGGAGCGTTCTGCATGTATCACGGCGCCGAACTCCCCGGCTCCGACTGGGAACTGCACCCCGACACCGACGAATTCCTGATGGTCCTGCACGGCAGCGTCACCGTGGAGATCCTCACCGACGACAGCAGCCACCGAAACCGGCTCACCGCAGGACAATTCGTCGTCGTGCCGAAGGGCCACTGGCATCGCCACCTCGACATCGACAACGTCGTGGAGCTGTACTACACCCCGGGTGAGACGATCGAATCCACCGCCGACGACCCCAGGCTCGGCTGACCTACAGCGACCCGATCCAGTTGCGCAGCAACTGGGCACCCGCGTCGCCGGACTTCTCCGGGTGGAACTGGGTGGCCGAGAGCGGGCCGTTCTCGACAGCGGCGAGGAACGGCACACCGTGCTCGGCCCAGGTGAGTTTCGGCGGCGGGATGTGGTCGGCTTCGGGCAGCTCCCACTGCTGGGCCGCGTAGGAGTGGACGAAGTAGAAGCGGGTGTCGGCGTCCATGCCGGCGAACAAGGTGCTGTCGGCGGGGGCTTTCACCGTGTTCCAGCCCATGTGCGGGAGGACGGGGGCCTCGAGCCCCGCGACCGTGCCCGGCCATTCACCACAGCCCTCGGTCTCCACGCCGAACTCGACACCCCGGTCGAACATGATCTGCATGCCGACGCAGATGCCGAGCACCGGGCGTCCACCGGCCAGACGCTGCCCGATGATGCGCTCACCACGCACCGCGCGCAGCCCGGCCATGCAGGCCGCGAACGCGCCGACACCGGGGACGACGAGCCCGTCGGCCGCCAACGCCGCGGTCGGGTCGGCGGTGACCTCCACCTGGGCACCCGCCCGCACCAGCGCGCGTTCGGCGGAGTGCAGGTTGCCGGAACCGTAGTCCAGCAGCACAACGGATTTCACAGCACACCTTTCGTGGACGGCACACCGCTCACGCGGGGGTCGATCTCGACGGCCGCACGCAGAGCCCGTGCGACAGCCTTGAATTCGGCCTCGGTGATGTGGTGCTGGTCGCGCCCGTAGAGCACCCGGACGTGCAGGGCGATCCGCGCGTTCTGCGCGATCGACTCGAACACGTGCTTGTTGAGCACCGTCGAGTACGACGCCCCGGGGCCCGCGCTCGGAATGATGGTGTGCACCAGGTGTTCCGGCTCGCCGGTGAACACGCAGTACGGCCGGCCCGACACGTCGACGGCGGCGTGGGCGAGGGTCTCGTCCATGGGAATGAAGGCGTCGCCGAACCGGCGGATGCCCTTCTTGTCACCCAGCGCCTGCCCCAGGGCCTGCCCGAACACGATGGCGGTGTCCTCGACGGTGTGGTGTGCCTCGATCTCGATATCGCCTTCGGCGCGCACCACCAGGTCGAACCCCGCGTGGGCACCGAGGGCGGTGAGCATGTGGTCGTAGAACGGCACACCGGTGGAGATCTCGGTCTTGCCGCTGCCGTCGAGGTTCAGCTCCACCAGGATCGAGGATTCCTTGGTGACCCGTTCCACCCGCGCTGTTCTGCTCATGGTCTGTTTCTCCACGCTTTTAGTGAGTGAGGTCGGTGGCGGCGATATCGCGGCTCACGCGCAGGAACTCGTCGTTCTCGGCGGCGAGCCCGATGGTGGCGCGCAGGTAGCCGGGAATGCCGACATCGCGGATGAGTACCCCGGCGTCGAGGTAGTGCTGCCAGGCGCGGGCCGCGTCGGTGAACCGGCCGAACAGCACGAAATTGGCGTCGCTGGGGATCACCTGGAACCCGAACGAGGCGAGCGCCGCGGCGACCCGATCGCGCTGGGAGGCCAATTCGGCCACACTGGCGAGGGTTTCGTCGGCGTGGCGCAGGGCGGCGCGGGCGGCGGCCTGGGTGACCACCGACAGGTGATACGGCAACCGGACGAGCAGGATCGCGTCGATCACGGCGGGCGAGGCCGCCAGGTAACCGAGGCGACCACCGGCGAAGGCGAACGCCTTGCTCATCGTGCGGGTGACGACGAGCTTGGTCGGGTACCGGTCGATCAGGGTGATCGCGCTCGGCGCGGCCGAGAACTCCCCGTACGCCTCGTCGACCACCACGATGCCCGGTGCGGCGTCGAGCACACGCTCGAGGTCGTCGATCGGGACACTGTGCCCGGTCGGGTTGTTCGGGCTGGTCACGAACACCACGTCGGGACGGCGTTCGGCGATCTGCGCGACGGCGTAGTCGATGTCGAGGGAGAAGTCGCTGCCGCGCGCGGCCTCGAGCCATTCGGTGTCGATGCCCTCGGAGATGATCGGGTGCATCGAGTACGACGGCACGAAACCCAGTGCGCTGCGGCCCGGTCCACCGAAGGCCTGCAACAGCTGCTGCAGGATCTCGTTGGACCCGTTGGCCGTCCACACATTGCTGGTGTCGACGGCGACACCGGTCTGGCGGGTCAGGTACTCGGCCAGATCGTGGCGCAGCGCGACCGCGTCCCGATCCGGGTAGCGGTGCAGATCGGCGGCGGCGGCCCGCACCGACTCGGCGACATCGTCGATGAGCGCACGACTCGGCGGGTGCGGGTTCTCGTTGGTGTTGAGCTGCACCGGCACCGTCAATTGCGGTGCGCCGTACGGAGATTTGCCGCGCAGGTTGTCGCGCAGCGGCAGCTGATCGAGAGTCGCCGAGGCGCCGGGCACAGTCGGGGTGCTCATACCGTCACCCCGCAGGTGCTCGATGCAGGAACCACACGCGAGTCGGTCACGACAGCGCCTCGAATCGCGCCTGCACAGCCTGGCCGTGCGCGGGCAGGTCCTCAGCATTCGCCAGGGCCACCACGTGTCCGGCGACATCCTTGAGCGCCGCCTCGGTGTACTCCACGATGTGGATGCCACGCAGGAAGGTCTGCACACTCAACCCCGAGGAGTGCCGCGCGCAACCCGCGGTCGGCAGCACGTGATTGGACCCGGCGCAGTAGTCACCGAGACTCACCGGCGCCCACGGACCGACGAAGATCGCGCCCGCGCTGCGCACCCGCGCGGCTACGGCCGACGCGTCGGCGGTCTGGATCTCGAGGTGTTCGGCGGCGTAGGCGTCGACCACCCGAAGCCCCTGGGCGATGTCGTCGACGAGCACGATCCCGGACTGCTTGCCGCTCAACGCTTCCCGCACCCGGTCGTGGTGCTTCACCACGGCCAGCTGGGCATTGACGGCGGCGTCGACCGCGTCGGCGAGGGCGACGGAATCGGTGACGAGCACGCTGGCGGCGAGCACATCGTGCTCGGCCTGGCTGATCAGGTCGGCGGCCACGTGCACCGGGTCGGCGGTGGCGTCGGCCAGCACGGCGATCTCGGTGGGCCCCGCCTCGGCATCGATACCGACCAGGCCACGGCACAGCCGCTTGGCGGCGGTGACATAGATATTGCCCGGACCGGTGATGAGGTCGACCGGCTCCAGCGCAGCACCGTCGGTATCGGTGCCGCCGTAGGACAGCAACGCCACGGCCTGCGCGCCACCGACGGCCCACACCTCGTCGACACCGAGCAACGCGGCAGCCGCCAGGATCGTCGGGTGCGGCAGCCCACCGAACTGCGCCTGCGGCGGCGAGGACACCACCAGCGATTCCACACCCGCGGCCTGCGCCGGGACGACGTTCATCACGACCGAGGACGGGTACACGGCGTTGCCACCGGGCACGTACAGGCCGACCCGTTCCACCGGCACCCACTTCTCGGTGACGGTGCCGCCGGGGACCACCTCGGTGACCGAGTCGGTGCGGCGCTGATCGGCGTGCACCTTCCTGGTCCGCTCGATGGCGACCTCGAGCGCGGCGCGCACGGCGGGGTCGAGGGCGTCGAGGGCTTTGCCCAGCTCGGCGACCGGCACCCGGACCGCGCTGGGGCGGACACCGTCGAACTTCTCGCTGTAGTCCAGCGCGGCTTCGGCGCCCCGGTCGCGGATGTCTTCGACGACCGGCCGCACATGATGCAGCACCGAGTCGACGTCGACCCCTCCGCGCGGCAGCGCGGTGCGCAGCTCGGCGGCGGAGGGAGTACGACCGCGCAGATCGACGCGGGCGAGCTCGATGCGGGGAGTCATATCGGAGTGCGGTCCTGTTCTGTGCGTGGCATCAGGTCAGGTACCAGCCTAATGGGCGGCAACCACCGGTTTTCCGCCACATCCTCCTCGCGCGCCGATCCGCCCGTGTGTATCGGGCGGACCAGCGGTTTTCGGCGGCTGAGCTAGCGGGTGTCGCCGTCGATGCGCAGGTTGCCGTTGTAGTTCACCACGCGCATGACCATGGACTTGGTCTGGCCGTCGATGGTGATGCTGGCCAGGCGCATATCGGTCGAGCCGTCGGCGTTGTTGCCGCTGACGGCGGTGATGCTGGTGAAGCTGGTGATGACGCGCGAGTTCCAGTACTGCCGGAACTCGGCCTCGCTGCCGTACACCTGTTGCGCGGCGGGGGTGAGCATCGACCACGACCCGGCGGGATCGCTGAAGAAGTTCTCCACCAGCAGACCGGCCGAGCCGATGTTCACGGTGCCGGTATTGGGCGCCTGACCCAGCGCGGGGATCGCCGAGGTCGTCGTCGGCGCGACAGCGGCCTGGGCCGTCGTCGTCGAATTCGCCTGCACCTGAGGCGAATCGGAGTCCGACCCACTCATGGCGCTGATCGCGACGGCGATCGCGGCGATCACCGCACCCACACCCGAGCCGATCAGCACCGCACGACCCTTGCCCGGCTGCTTGCGGGGCGCGGGGGCGGGCTGGGCCTGGGTGGGCGGATGCGCGGCGGTGTCGTAACGCGGCTGCGGGCGCGGCTGCGAACGGATCTGACGGGTCGCCGCGCTGGACGCACCCGCGTGCGAGGCCCGCCTGCCGCCGGACTGCCGGATCACCTGCGTGGTGGCGGCCGAATTGCGGCGGCCGTACGCCTCGCTGGCGGGGACGAATCCCGCGGGCACCGCGTCGGCGTCGTCGGCGAAGGCGGCCAGCGCGTCGCGGGCCTCGGTCATCGTCGGACGATCGAGCGGTTCCGGGTTGAGCAGGTCGAGCAGGAAATCGGTGGCCGGACCGGCATTGTGCGGTTCGCGCACCTGGCCGTTGGCGGCCGCGTAGAGCACGGCGAGCGGGTTGGCGTTGGCGCCGTAGGGCGGTTCGCCTTCCAGCGCGTGGAACAGGGTGGCGCCGAGGGCGAACACGTCGGCGGCCGGTGTCGGGTCGGCGCCGCGCGCCACTTCGGGCGCCAAGTACGCGGCGGTGCCGCAGATGAGGCCGGTCTCGGTGAGGGTCACATCGCCCGCGGCCCGCGAGATGCCGAAGTCGGTGATCTTCACCTCACCGTGCTCGCCGAGCAGGATGTTGCCCGGCTTCACGTCGCGGTGCACGAGCCCGGCCTGGTGGGCGGCGATCAGCGAGGACGCCACCTGCTCACCGATGCGGGCCACCTCGAGCAGCGGCAGCGGGCCCTTCTGACCCAGTTCCGCGGCGAGGCTCACCGACTTCAGGTATTCCATCACCAGGCACGGATCACCGTTGTGCTCGGTGATGTCGAAAACGACGATGGCATTGGGATGCTGGAAGCGTGCCGCGTTGCGAGCTTCGCGAATCGCACGCTGGCGCAGCACATCTCGCTCGGCCTCGGGCAGGCTCGGCTTGATGTGGATCTGCTTCACCGCAACCGAGCGTTGGAGGCGTTCGTCGACAGCGCGCCATACAACGCCTGTGCCGCCGCTACCAATACGCTCGACCAGGCGGTAATGCTCCGCGATCTTCTGACCGGTATCGATGGCGCCTACTCCGAACCTTCTCGAAATTGTGACATCCCGCGTATTGACCATGGATATGGCCCGCCGACGAGTGTAGCTCGACTGGTGGTGACCGCGTGCGGCAGCGGGGGGATTGCACGCCTGCGGAGAGTGAGATGGCTCATCGTGTCACACGAAGCATCCTGCCCGCCGACTCGACCGCCGGTCCGGAGCTGCCCGCGTCGGCGACGAACACCGCGAAGGCGAGGTCGCCACGGATTCCGACGAACCACCCGTGTGCGTGTTCGTCGTCGATGTACTCGGCGGTGCCGGTCTTGCCGAGCAGGCCGGGAATGTCGCGCAGGGCGGTGGCGGTCCCAGCGCTCACGGTCTCGGCCATCATGGCTTCCACCTGCGAGGTCACCGCGGCGGGCACCGGTTCGGTGCGGCGATCGGCGGTGCCGGGACGGCCGACGACGACCGACGGCGCGGGCGCGGTTCCGTGGGCGAGCGAGGCGGCGACGAGCGCCATCCCGAACGGCGACGCGGTGACCGTGCCCTGTCCGATGCTCGCCTCCACCTGCTGCGCCGGATTCTGCGCGGCGGGAACTTTCCCGGTGACTGTCGTCAAGCCGGGTGTCACATAGTCCACGCCGAGTCCGAGCTGCGCGGCCGCCTGGGTGAGCCCGTCGGCGGGCAGGCGCACACCGAGCTGCGCCATCGTCGTATTGCAGGACCGGGCGAAGGCGGTGTGCAGCGGCACGTCCCCGAGGTCGAAACCGTCGTCGTTGGGGATGGTTCGGCCCTCGATGGTGGCGCGGCCGGGGCACGGCAGGACGGTGTCGGCGGTGACACCGCCCGCCTGCAACGCGGCCGACACGGTGACGGTCTTGAATGTCGATCCCGGCGGGTAGAGCCCGGTGAGCGCGATGGGGCCCTGCGCGTCGGCGGGTGCGTTCTGCGCGACGGCGAGCACCTCGCCCGTCGAGGGCCGCAGCGCCACGATGGCGGCGGGCGTCGGCACGGGTGCCAGCGCACCTTCGGCGGCGTTCTGCAGGTCGATGTCGAGGGTGGTGGCGATGTCGGTGGTCGCGGTGGCGTCGGGACCGGCGATGCGCTGGGTCCCCGAGGGGGTGTTGGCACGTATCGCCCAGCCCGCCGCGTCGTCGGCCTGGTGCTGCCACAGTTCGGTCAGTCCGGCCAGGGTCGGTGCCGCGAGGGTCTTGTCGACGGTCAGCAGCCTCGGCTGCGGTGCGAGGGTCACACCGCGCAGCCCGGTCAGCGTGTCACGAACCGGTGCGATGTCGGCCTCGCGCAGGGCGACCGCGGTGATCGGTTTGCCTTGGGCCGCATCGAGATCCGTTCTCAGGGTGGCCTCGGTGACGCCGTGCGGCGCGAGCGCGGCGGCCACGGCGGGCAGGTCGGCGTCCGGGGCGACGGTCACCAGCGTCACCACCTGCTCGGTCATCAGCTCACCACCGCTCGCGTCGAGTACGCGGGCGGGTTTCGGCGGTACGGGGCTGTAGCTGAGCGGGCCGAGGTCGAGGCCGGGCGCCACGGTGGCGGGGTTCCAGTCGATCGTCCAGTCGTTCTCGTCGGCCGTTCCGGTGCTGGTGTAGGTCCATTCGTCCTGACCGCCCGTGCCGAGCTTCCAGGTGGATTCGAGGGTGAAGCTCGCCTCGTCGGTGGCGCTCACCCGCACGGTGTCGTTCTTGCCGAGGTTCTCGAACAGGGTGGTGAGCGTCTGACGGGCCTGGTCGGGCGCGTCGGTGAGGGCCGCGGCAGCCGCCGCGTCACCGCTGCTCAGGGCCTTCGCGAAGGACTCGGCGACGGTCTGTGGCTGGTCCGGTCCGGACGAGCACGCGACGGGCACGACAGCGAGCGCGACGAGCAGGACCGATGCCTTGCGGGGTATGCGCACCGGTCCGAGGGTAGCCGGATCCGCGGCGCGCGTGGTGATCTCGCTCTCACCACCAGCCGGTGACGGCGGCGATCTGGCGGCCCAGTTCGGGGGCCAGTGATCGGGCGTAACTGGCGGTGAGGTGGTGTTCGTCGCGATAGATCAGCACATTGCCCTCCACGACCCGGCAGCGTTGCGGGCGGCACACGGCATCGGAGAGATCGAGCAGGTAGATGTTCGGATAGCCGGCGGCCGGTTCGGCGGCCGGGTCGACCGCGTCGAGCGCCTCGGCGCGGTCCATCCCGCAACTGTCGGGGTCGCCGCGATGGGCCAGACAGTCCGGGGCCCGGTAGAACACACCGTCGCGTCGCAGCCGCGGCGTGTCGCGCAGGGCGAGCACATTGAGCCCGCGATCCTGCAGCGCCGACCACACCTCGAGATATTCGCCGGGCACCTCGTCGCCCGGTGCGTCCTGGCGGTAGCGGGTCGACAGCGTGACCACCCAGTCCGGTTGCTCGGCGGCCAGCCGGTCGAGCACTTCCACCGACCATTCGTGACATTCGGGGAAGGGCCATTCGGCGTAGGACGGCTCGTCGACCAGCACCAGCGGGCACCCCTCCTTGAGGTAGGACACCACCCGGAAGCCGTGTTCGGCGCCGAGCACCTCGAGTGCGGGCAACCAGTGTTCGGAATGCGAACCGCCGACGAGCGCGATCGAGCGGGTGGCGTCGGGGTCACCGTAGACGCAGGTGCGGACCTCGCGGTTGGGCGTGATGCACCCGTCGGTGGTCGGCGACGGAGTGTCGACGTGACCTTCGAACACGGTGGGCCGCATGGGCGCCTTGGGGAATTCGGCGCCGGAGAGCAGCGCGGTTGCTCCCGGGTAGCGCAGGCTGTCGAGGTTTTCCGGTGGCACGGCCGGGTTGGCGAGCAGCACCATCTGCCAGCCGAGGGCCGAGGCGAGCACGGCGACGGTGAGCGCCCCGACGAGCGTCCCGGTGGCCCGGTGCGGCGGTGTCTCCTGACCGCGCGGCCCCATCCGCAGGGGTGCCTCGATCCAGCGCGCGGTGGCATAGGCGGGGATCAGGGAAACACCGATCACCACCAGCCCGTCGACGACACCGGCGTCGGTCCGCCCGGTCTCGCCCAGGTAGAAGATGAGAATCGGCCAGTGCCACAGGTACAGCGGGTACGCCATCGCGCCCAGTTCGGTGCACACCCGTCCCGACAGCAGCCGGGTCGCGGCGCCCGGTGTCGTGCCCGATCCGAAGCCGGCGGCGATCACCAGGCAGGCGGCGGTCACCGGCCACAGGGCGGCGACGCCGGGAAACTGGGTGGCGCCGTCGAAGAGCGGACCGCACGCGAACACCATGAGGAGCCCGACCGCAGCCGCCAGGCCGCGCAGCCGGGTCGGCAGGCGCAGCCAGGGCGCGGCGACCGCGAGTACAGCGCCCGCGAGCAGTTCCCACCCACGCGCGAGACTGTCGTAATAGGTCCAGGCCTGATGGTGGCCGGTGCCGATCGTGGCGTACCAGAACGAGAGCAGCCCGATTCCGGTCAGCGCCGCGATGAGCGTCGCCCGGTCGGCCCTGCCCCGGCGGCGCAACCACGCCCACCCGGCCAGCAGCGCGAAGATCACCAGGTAGAACTGTCCCTGCACCGACATCGACCACAGGTGTTGCAGCGGACTCACGGTCGGGTCGGGCGCGGTGTAGTCGAGTTCGGCGACGGCCAGATACCAGTTCTGGACATAGAACATCGAGGCGAGAGTCTGCGCGGCGGTTTCGCCGAGCAGGGTGTAGGGCCGCAGGGTGATCGTCGCCACCGCGACCGCCGCGAGCACGACGACCAGCGCGGGGGTGAGCCTGCGCAGGGTCCGGCGCGCGGTCTCGGTGGCGGCCACCCGGCCGCTGCGTTCCACCCCGCGCACGATCGCGCCGGTGAAGAAGAAGCCCGAGAGAACGAGGAAAACGTCGACGCCACCGGAGACCCGGCCCGCCCACACGTGGAACGCCACGACCAGCGCGATCGCCACGCCGCGCAGCCCGTCCAGGTCCGACCGCCAGCCGGGCCGGGCAGCGGCCCCGCTCGAACGGACCCCCTGCTCCGGCTGACCCGGCCACGCGAAATGAACCTTCGGCACAAACGACCCCACTGAATCGGACCCCACCGCAGCGATCGGGGTTTGTTTCCCGGCAAGTAACCATCAATTTGCCGTAGCGACACGATGGAAGCAAACCGCCGAGCCGTGTCGGTGGGACCGAAATCAGCTCAGGCGGTGCGCCAGGGTGTGGTGACGAGCACGTCCGCGTCGGCGGGCTCGAGTTCGATGTCGAACACCTCGGTCAGCACTTTCGGCAGGTCGGTGGCATCGATTTCGCGGCTTTCGCTGGTGCCGTCGGGGTATTCGGTCACCAGGGTGAGGTCGTCGAGCACGTGGTGGACGTCGGGCCGGAAGCGCTGCAGGAACGGCCGGGTGGTGAACGGTGAGTGTGGCGAGGTCGACACGAAGTGGTTGCCTACCGCGAAGTCGATGCGGTACTGCGGGTTCTCGGTGAAGGTGTAGCGGTCGATCCAGCCGTCACGGCCGAACTGGTAGAGCACCCACAGGTTGTCGCGGTGCTCGAGCCGGAAGCGCCAGGCGCCCATCGTGAATTCGCCCGCGCTGTCGGCCAATTCGAACGGTGCGAGTGGACCGGCACCGAACCCGACATCGCAGATCCAGACCCGGTCGTCGTCCGGGGCGGTGACGCGAAGCAGGGCGTGGGTGGCGGGCCGGATCGCCCCGGTGGCCAGCGAGCCGAACGTCACCCGGCCGCTCAGGCCACGCACCTCGAAGCCGAGGCGTTCCAGCGCGGCGGCGAAGAGACCGGCGTTCTCGTAGCAGTATCCGCCGCGAGCGTGCCGGACCAGTTTGTCCTGCAGGGATTTCAGGTCGAGCGGGATGCCGCGGCCGAGGATGATCTCGAGGTTCTCGAAGGGGATGGTCGTGGTGTGGGCGCGTACGAGGGCGCGCAGGGTGTCGACCGAGGCCGTGCGCGGCCCGTCGTAGCCGATCCGTGCCAGATAGGCGTCCAGATCGAGCTCCTCGCCCAGCCAGCGTTCGTCGCGTGCCACGGCCTCGGTCATCGCATCCTCGTTTCGGTCGGCGTCTGTTTCGCACAACCGAGCCACGCCACGGGTTGTTCCCGCACAGCACACGGTCCCCGTCACCCCTGGTAGCCGGGGGTGGCGGGGACCGTGGCACCCGCGTGTCGGGCGCGGGTGGCGGCGGGCGACGTCAGCGCAGGGCTACCTCCGAGCCGCGGTGCAGCTCTACGGGCGCGGTCTTGCTCGCGGTGTCGGCATTGATCCCCTTGGCGGCCGGATTCGCCTGCTCGAGTTGGGGTTTGCGGTCGAGCAGGGTCTTGGTGAGGACGCAGGCGAGGTTCGCGTCGAGGTCGTCGCGGACCACGAGCAGGTTGGGCACGACCACGGTCGGCACGTCGGCACTCAGGCCGTAGGTGGCGGCCGGGATCGAGCCCGCCTCGTAGACGGGGTTGATCTCCTTCAGCTTCGGCAGCGCCCCCGTGATGTCGAGGAACCTGACCTTGTCCTTCGCGGTGGTGAACAGGTCGGTGATGCCGGGCGTCGGCAGGCCGCCCGACCAGAACATGGCGTCGATCGAGCCGTCCTTGAGACCGTCGACGGTCTTGGTGAGGTCGAGGCGCTGGGCGGAGATGTCGGTGTCGGGGTTGAGACCCGACGCCTGCAGGACGCGCTGGGCGATCACCTCGGTGCCCGATTTGGGCGAGCCGGTGGAGACCCGTTTGCCGCGCAGGTCGGCCAGGGAGTTGATGCCCGCGTCGGCGCGCACGATCACCTGGGTGTAGTTGTCGTAGAGCCGGGCCAGCGCGCGGACCGGCTGGACGCTGGTGAAACTGCCCTTGCCCTGCACGGCGTCGGCGGCGGAGTCGGCCAGCGAGAAGCCGACCTGGTAGGTGCCGCCGACCACCTGCTGGATGTTCTGCACCGAGGCACCGGTCTCGGCGGCGGTCGCCTTGACCTTGCCGTCGGTGGCGGCCGAGATCTGTTCGGCGTAGGCGTTGCCGAGCGCGAAGTACACGCCGGTCGCATTGCCGGTGGCGATGCCGATCCTGGTGTCCTGCTTCACTTCACAGCTCACCTCGCCACCGGTGTCCGCCGTCGGCGAGTCCTGCCTGCCGCCGCAGCCGGTGAGCAGGGCGGCGGCGGTGCTCGCCGCGACAACGATGCCAAGTGTTCTGATCATGACGACCTCTCTCCTCGACGGCGGCGCCGCCTGCTGACCGATCACGGTGTGCCCGTGGCTTTTCGATGACGCACGCGTTCGACGACCCCCGCCGCCGCGGCGACGGCGAGCACACCGAGCCCGATCGCCGTCGCCGTCGGATGCGGGTACAGCAGCGTGAGGCCGGCGGCGCCCGCGAGCACGCGCGGCACCGCTCCCACCGCGCCGAGGCCGAGGATCCAGCCTCCGGTCGCGGCCGCCAGCGCCGCGACGCCGACGCACGCGGCCGCGGTCACCCACAGCACGTCGAGCAGCGCGCCACGGCCGAGCAGGTGCTGCCCGGAATCGGTGAGCACGAACATCAGCGGCACGAGGAACGCGGGCAGCGCGTAGCGCAGCGCCGACCACATGGTCGGCATGGCCTTCGCGCCGGTGACGGCGGCGGCGCCGACGGCGGCCAGCGCGGTCGGCGGGGTCACCTCCGAGAGCACCGAGAAGTAGAAGACGAACATGGCGGCGGCGGGCGCGGCGACGTGCAGGTCGAGCAGGGCGGGCCCGATGATCACCCAGCCGATCACGAACGACGCCGTCACCGGAACCGCGAGACCGAGCAGCGACAACGCGATCGCGGCGAGCAGCGCGGTGGTGGCGAGCACGACGGCGGGGTCGTCGGACAGCACCGAGCCTGCCCGTACCAGCAGCGAGGCCAGCTGGGCGCCGAGACCGGTCTTGGTGGTCATCGCGGTGATCACACCCGCTGCCGCACACACGGCGACGACCGGCAGCGCCGAGCGCATCCCGAGTGAGAGCGCGCGCAGGGCTTCGAACACGAACCTCTGCAGTGTTTTTCGCGTCCAGAGACCTGTGGGGGTCGACGGCTGTGCCGCCATTGCGCCCGACGACGCGTCGCCTTTTGACGCGTCGCCCGTTGACGCGTCGCCTGCCAACGTGCCCGATGCCGACTTGCCGTCAGTCGACGGGCCATCGGTCGACGTTTCGCCGGTCGATGACGCGGGTCCGTTCGCCTCGCGAGCTCGCAGCATCCGGTCCGGCACGGCCAGGATCAAGGCGAGTGCCGTGGCGTAGACGACGGCACGGGTCGCGCTCACGCCGGCGAGCAACAGCACCACGATGACGATCAGCGACGAGAAGTGATACCCGAAGCGTCCCAGCAGTTTCCACCACGGGGTCGGCAGCGGGCCGTCGGCGAGATCGGCCGGGGCGCGCCCTTCCGCATGGATGCGACGGGCATCGATCTCCACCGACAGCAGGATGCCGAGGTAGTACAGCAGGGTCGGGATGAGCGCCCAGCCCAGCACGGTCACGTACGACACGTCGAGGTATTCGGCGACGATGAACGCCGCCACCCCGAGCGTCGGCGGTGACAGGATCGCGCCAACACCCGCCGCCGCGAGCATGCCGCCCGCCTGTTCCGGCCGGTAACCCGCCCGCTTCAGAATCGGCCAGGTGACCGCGCCGGTACTCACCGCCGTCGCCGTGCCCGACCCGGACACGGTGCCGAGCAGGAATCCCGACGCCACCGCCGTTCGCCCGGCCGCACTGTGCGAGCGCCGGAACAGCGACACCGACAGGTCGACGAAGAACCTTGCGGCGCCGGAGAATTCGAGTACCGCGCCGTACAGGGTGAACAGCACGATGTAGCTGGCCGCCACGTCGAGCGGAGTGCCGTAGAACCCGCTGCCCGAGTTGTACAGCGCGTCGACGATCTGATCGATGTCGAGCCCGGCGTGCGCGATGGCCCAATTCTGCGGCAGCAGCCCGCCGTAGTAGCCGTAGGCGAGGAACACCAGGCACACGATCGGCAGGATGACACCGGTCGTGCGCCTGCATGCCTCGAGCACGAGGACAAGCAGCAACCCACCCATCGCCACATCGAGCGGGGCGAGCATGCCCTGGCGGTCGAGGAAGGCGTTGTAGCCGCCGCCCGCGTCACCGAAGGTCACCGGCAGGATCGGATACAGGCACACCACCAGGGCGATCGCCGCGAGCACCCAGTCGAGCACCGAGGGCGCGTCGGCCCGGTCGAGCCTGCCCCACCAGGACCGGTAGCTCAGATACACCAGCGGCAAGGCGATCCCGAGGAACACCACCAGGTAGTACTGGCTGCCCTGGGCCAGCGGCCGGAAGACCTGCCAGATCGACAGCAGCGCCACCGTGAGCGCGACGATCCCGACCAGCCTGGCCGGGAATCCCGACAGGGTCCGTGCGGGCCGTTCCTCGTCGTCCACGCCCAGCTCAGCCGCGGTGACAACGGGTGGCGCAACGCTCATGTGCGGACGATAGCAACGGGATTCGGGCGTCGGAGCGAAAACGGTGACCGGGCGGTCTGCACAAAATGGACACTATGTGGGCGGGCGTTTCTGTCGGTGCCCCCGCTTAGGATGCGGCCCATGGTCTCGATCGATAGCGCGCAGCGGCGGGCCCGCCTGGCGATCCGGCATCGCCTCGCCCCCTCCGCCCGGTCCACCGACCCGGTCGACATCGCCCGGTCGATGGTCGTCCTGCACGCCACCGACCCCGCGACGGTGTTCCTGTCGGTCGGCGCGCGCGGTATCGACCTCACCCCGGCGGATGTGGAGAAGGCGCTCTACGCCGACCGCACCCTGCTACGTCTGCTCGCCATGCGCCGCACCATGTTCGTCGCCCCCACCGAGCTGCTCCCGGTCCTGCAAGCCTCCACCTGCGACGCGCTCGCCCACAAGCAGCGCCGCGCCTACGGCCGCTATCTCGAGCAGGCCGGGATCGATGACGTCGACACCTGGTTGCGCGAGGTGGAGGCCGAGACCCACGCGGCGCTGCTGGCGCGCGGAGCGGCCACCGGCGCCCAGCTGGGCAAGGACGTCCCCCGGCTGCAGACCAAGATCGATACCGCGCCCGGCAAGTCGTACTCCAAGCCGACGAGCATCACCACCTGGGTCCTGGTGATCCTCGGCGCCGAGGGCCGCATCGTCCGCGGCCGTCCCAATGGCGGCTGGACGAGCAGCCAGTACACCTGGTCGCCGGTGGAAACCTGGCTCCCCCAGGGCTTTACACCGATGCCCGCAGACGATGCCCGCACCGAACTGGTTCGCCGGTGGCTCTACACCTTCGGTCCCGCCCCTCTCAGCGACCTGAAGTGGTGGACCGGCTGGACCCTCACCGAGGTCCGAAAGGCCCTGTCCCCCTTGGACACCACCGAAGTCGATCTCGACGGCACCCCCGGCATCATCCTGTCCGACGACCTCGCCCCCGTCCCCACCCCCGAGCCCTGGGCAGCCCTGCTCCCCGCCCTCGACCCCACCCCCATGGGCTGGCAGTCCCGCGACTGGTTCCTCGGCCCCCACGCCCCCGCCCTCTTCGACACCAACGGCAACATCGGCCCCTCCATCTGGGCCGACGGCCGCATCGTCGGCGGCTGGGCCCAACGCCCCGACGGCGAAATAGTCACCCGCCTCCTGGAAGACGTCTCCCCCGAAACCCGAAAACTCATCGACACCGAAATCGACCGCACCACCACTTGGTTCGGCACCACCCGCGCCATTCCCCGCTTCCGCACCCCACTCCAACGCGAACTCACGGCCTGACAGCCGGTCTATCCGGCAATATCCTGCCGATTTGCTGCATCATGTCGACGAATACGGCCGAAATCTGCGAATTCGGCAGAATATTGCCGATTACCTGGTGCCGAGCGTATGCTTCGGAGCGAAGACGATCATTTCGGCAACATTCTGCCGATCGGAGGCGATGGTGGGCACACTCGAAGACATCGGCGGGAAGATCCGGGCGGAGCGGCGACGTCATCGACTGACCCAGGAGGAACTCGCCGAGATTGCGGCAACTTCCACCCGCACGGTTCGCGATATCGAACACGGCCGCGGTTCGACCAGTATCGGAACGGTCGCCGCGGTGGCCGACGCTGTGGGCCTGACATTGACGGTGGTGCCGTGACCGATTTCGAAGCATTGCGCAGAGCCCGCAGCGCGGACGTCTACAAAGCGGGCCGTCTCGCCGCCAGGATCAGCAGGACGGCCGACGGAGGCACCGAGTTCCGCTACGAACCCGGCTACTCCGGTGATCCGCTCGCCTCTACCTTGCCTCTTCACACCGCACCGGTTGTCAGCGGATCGGGGTCCGTTCCGCCGTTCTTCGCAGGACTCCTGCCCGAGGGCCACCGCTTGACCGTGCTTCGCCGCGCGGTGAAGACGAGCGCCGACGACGAGCTCAGCCTGCTCCTGGCTGTGGGGGCGGACGCACCCGGTGACGTTCAGGTGTTTCCCCACGGCACAGACCCGATAGACGTTCCAGCGCTCGTCGACTGCATGTCGCCCGGAGAGCTCGAATTCGGCCGTCTGATCGATCATGTCGACCGGCAGGCCATCCCCGGTGTCCAGAACAAGGCCAGCGCGTCCATGATCAGCGCACCGATCGCAGCCGGCTTCGGTCGGTTCATCCTGAAACTCCCACAGCCGGAGTATCCCTACCTGATCGAGAACGAGGCCACGCACCTGTCCGCGGCTCGCGCATTGAAACTCGCAGTCGCCGATTGGGATCTTGTGCACGACAAAGCGGGGCAATCAGGCTTGCTCGTCCGCCGCTTCGACCGCCTTCGCGAGGGAGATACCTGGCGCCGCCTCGCGTTCGAAGACGCCACCCAGCTGCTGGGTATGCCGCCGTCCGCCAAATACAATGTCGACGCGGTCCAGGTTGTCGCAGCCGTCACCGGTGTAGTGCGCACCCCACTCCTCGCGGCACGAAACCTCTACCTACAGTTCCTGTTCGCCTGGTTGACAGGCAACGGCGACCTGCACGCGAAGAATGTCGGCGTCCTTCAGGACAGCGAGGGCCGCTGGGATATCGCGCCCATCTACGACATTCCCTGCACCTTGATCTACGACGACGAATCCATGGCACTGCCGATCGCCGGTCGGACCAAGGGCTTACGCGCCCGGCACTGGGCAGATTTCGCCACGGAGATCGGTTTGCCGGCCAAAGCCTCGGCTTCGGCGCAACGACTCGCGCTCCGCGCGGCTGCCGCGGTGGATCTTGACCGGATTCCCTTCACCGGTTCACCGCTGAACCGAGCGCGCCGCGAGCTGCGCCTACGTCGCGGCGAGCTCGAGCAAGCACTCGGCTCTTAGCACTGGCAGAGCTCCGCCGAGCGCCTCGGCGCTGGTGGCAACTCACATATCCAAGCCCAGGTCGAGGACGCGGACCGAGTGGGTGAGGGCGCCGATGGCGAGGTAGTCGACGCCGGTGCTCGCGTAGTCGGCGGCCTGGTCGAGGGAGAGTCCGCCCGAGGACTCGAGTTTCGTGTCGGGGGCAGTCGCGTCGCGGCGCTGGACGGCGGCCTGGGTCTGCCAGAGGGGGAAGTTGTCGAGCAGGACGAGTTCGACGTTCTCGGCCAGGACGGCGTCGAGTTGTTCGAGGCTGTCGACCTCGACCTCGCAGGCGATGTCGGGTGCCAGTTCCCGGACGGCGCGCAGGGCCTCGACGACCGAGCCCGCCGCCACGACGTGGTTGTCCTTGATGAGCGCGGCATCGCCGAGGCCCATGCGGTGGTTGACTCCCCCACCGACACGGACGGCGTACTTCTGCAGTGCGCGCAGGCCGGGCAGGGTTTTGCGGCTGTCGCGGATCTGGCACCGCGTGCCCTCGACCGCGTCCACCCAGGCCGCGGTGGCGGTGGCGATGCCGGACAGGTGACAGACCAGGTTGAGCATGGTCCGCTCGGCGGTGAGCAGACCGCGCGTCGGCGCGACGACGCTCAGCACGCTGGTACCCGGTTCCACCCGGGTCCCGTCGGCGACCCGGCCGGTGATCTCGTAGCTGCCCGCGCCGAGCACTTCGTCCAGCACCAGCAGACCGACATCGATGCCCGCTACGGTGCCGTGCTGTCGCGAAACCACCGACGCCTTGCTCACGGCGTCGGCGGGCACGGTCGCCACCGTGGTGACATCGGGTCCGTATCGCAGGTCCTCGTCGAGGGCGGTACGGATCAAGGCCAGCAGTTCGTCCTGGTCCAGCGCGGCATCGAGAGTCATTGCTGCACTCCTGTTCTCGGGGCGCACCTCGCGCCGGGTCGAGCGGGAGGTCATCGCCTCACCACAATTCGTCGGGTACTACAGGTTTTCGCCGCGCCGCCCAGGTGAGCGGCCGCCGGCGAGGGGCCATCGGCGGATCGGCCTGCGCGAGACCGTCGACGACCTCCCCGCACTGCGGTTGTCATCGGAACGGCCGACGACGCTCATCGCGCGCAAACCACCGCGGTAGCTGCCGGCATAGCCGACACATCGAATCCACCCTGCGGATCGAGGCGGACGATCGTGCTGTGCCGCCGGCCGTCGACAGCATCCGGGTGGTCCGTGCGGGTGTGACACCCTCGGCTCTCGGCGCGCACCGCCGCCGCACGCAACAGCGCCCGAGCGGTGACGGTCAACGCCGCGTCCTCGACATACCGCAGATGTCGCGCCCACACGGACGCGGATTCGCCGGCGTCCCCGAAAGCCACACCGGGCTCGGACTGCATCACCCCGCGAGAGTCGGTCAGCCCGGCCGCACCGGGTACCGACACCACGTCGGAAGCGGGCGGCCGCGCCTCACCGGAACAGGGATCCGGCACCGTCACAGTTCCGATCGCCGCCTCGATGCGCTCGAGCGCGTGCGCCAGACCGTCCCCGTCACGGACCACCGAGGCATGTTCGGTCATCGCCTGCTGCACAACCGCCCGCTCAGCGAATTCGGCTGTCCACGAACCGATCTCCGTAACCCGGGCCCGCACGCCAAGGCGTTCCACGGCGGCCGCGCCCGCACGTTCACCGACGACGAGCCCCTCGAGCAGGCTGTTGGACGCCAACCGGTTCGCCCCGTGCAGTCCGGTCCTGGCGACCTCGCCCGCCGCGTACAGCCCGGGCACTTCGGTGCGCCCGTACGTATCGGTCGATACTCCACCGCACTGGTAATGCGCGGCGGGCGCGACCGGAATCAGCTGTTGGGCCGGGTCGATACCCGCGGCCAAGCAGGATGCGGTGATCGTCGGGAACCGCTGCGCGAAACCGGGGAGATGACGCGCGTCGAGGAACACGTGATCGGTACCGAGCGCCCGCATCCGCGCCGCGATGGCCCGCGAAACCACGTCGCGTGGTGCGAGATCACCACGAGGATGGACCCCGGCGGTCACCGAATCACCGTGGGAGTCGACGAGTTTCGCACCCTCGCCGCGCACGGCCTCACTGATCAGCGGCCGCCGCCCGACCCCACCGGGGGTGAAGAGCACCGTCGGATGGAACTGCACGAATTCGAGATCGGCCACCGCCGCTCCCGCCCACAGCGCCAGCGCCACCCCGTCACCGGTGGCGCCGGGCGGATTGGTGCTCGCGGCGTAGAGTTGCCCGAGCCCACCGGTGGCCAGCAGCACCGAGGGTGTGTGCACCACGCCGAAACCGTTGTCCGACACCGCGACAACACCGCACACGCCCTCCGGACCGGTCACCACCCGCAGCGCGGCGGCACCGAAGAGCACCGGCAGTCCGGCGGCATTGAGCGCCCGCTGCACCTCCGCGCCGGTGGCGTCACCGCCGGCGTGAATGATGCGCCGCGTGCTGTGCCCACCCTCGCGGGTACGCGAGATCTGCCCGTCACGGCCGAGGTCGAAGACCGCGCCCAGGTCGGTCAGCGCCGCGATCGCCGCCTGACCGCCCTCGACGATCGAGCGCACCGCGTCGATCTCGCACAGTCCGGCACCGGCCTCGACCGTGTCGTGCACATGCGAGTCGACCGAATCACCTTGCGGTGCGACAACGGCGATGCCGCCCTGCGCGTACTGGGTGGAGGTGTCGGTGGGGCCGCCCTTGCTGAGGGTGAGCACCCGCAGGCCACGCAGCGAGGCGGTGCGGGCCGCGGTGAGCCCGGCGACGCCACCGCCGATCACCACCAGGTCGGCCTCGGCCTCCCACGAGACGTTCATGATCGTCTATCCGCTCGATCGCGCGGGGGAGATCACTCCCCACCGCCGGGATTGCCGATCGCGATCATCCGCTGCACCGACGCGCGACCGGCCTCGGCCATGGCCGGGTCGACGTGCACCTCGTCGGCGTTCTCCACCAGGCAGCGCAACAGCGCGGCGGGGGTGATCATCTTCATGTACTTGCAGGAGGCGCGGTCGTTCACGGCCTGGAAGTCGATGCCGGGCGCGGCCTTGCGCAGCTGGTGCAGCATGCCGACCTCGGTCGCCACCAGCACCTGGTTCGACGTGGACGCCTTGGCCGCGTCGATCATGCCGCCGGTCGAGAGGATGTGCACCCGCTCGGCCGGGAACGCGCCCTCACCCGCGAGGTAGAGCGCCGAGGTGGCGCAGCCGCACTCCGGGTGCACGAACAGTTCGGCGTCGGGGTGGGTGCGGGCCTGCTCGGTGAGTTCGTCACCGTTGATGCCCGCGTGCACGTGGCACTCACCGGCCCAGATGTGCATGTTCTCGCGGCCGGTGACCCGTTTGACGTGCGCGCCGAGGAACTGGTCGGGCAGGAAAAGCACTTCGGTGTCCGGGTCGATCGAGGCGACCACGTCGACGGCGTTCGACGACGTGCAGCAGATGTCGGTGAGCGCCTTCACCTCGGCCGTGGTGTTCACGTACGACACCACCATCGCCCCCGGGTGCTCGGCCTTCCAGGCGCGCAGTTCCTCGGCGGAGATGGAGTCGGCCAGCGAGCAGCCGGCCCGCTGGTCCGGGATGAGCACGGTCTTGGCCGGGCTGAGAATCTTGGCGGTCTCGGCCATGAAGTGCACACCGCAGAACACGATGGTGTCCTCCGGCGCCTCGGCCGCGATCCGCGAGAGGGCGAGCGAGTCGCCGACGTGGTCGGCCACGTCCTGGATCTCGGGCAGCTGGTAGTTGTGCGCGAGGATGGTGGCGTTGCGCTCACGCGCCAGCCGCCGCACCTCCTTCGCCCACTCCGGCGTCGCTTCGACACCCGCGTATCCGCCGGGTCCGTCGAAGACCGAACCCATCAGCGTCGGCTGCGTAGTCGTCGTCGCCATGGTGGCTCCCTTCCTCGTGCGAGCGGCATCCGCGCCACGATTCGCACCAAACCAGGTTTTCGACTTAGAATCGAAAACGTGCCCCATAGTAACACCATCCACGAATCGCTCACCGCGGTGTTCCAGGTTCGCCGCTTCGGCTCCGACGTTTCCGCAGGTAGAAACGGTAAGCACCCCGAGCTGGCGGTCTTGCTGTGGGAACGCGCGCTCGATCCACAGAAGGGAACGTGGTCGCTACCCGGCGGCAGGCTGCGCGACGACGAGGACCTCGACACCTCGGCCAGGCGTCAGCTCGCCGAGAAGGTCGACGTGCGCGAACTGGCCCACCTCGAGCAGCTGTCGGTGTTCAGCGCCCCCGACCGCGTGCCCGCCCCGCGACGCATCGCCTCGGCGTACCTGGGCCTGGTCCCGCTGACCACGGAACCCGAACTACCCGCCGACACCACCTGGCACCCGGTGTCGAATCTGCCGGACATGTCCTTCGACCACCGCACCGTCGTCGACCACGCCCGTACCCGCCTGGCCGCCAAACTCTCCTACACCAATATCGCCTTCGCCCTTGCCCCCGACACCTTCACCATGTCGACGCTGCGCGAAATCTACTGTGCCGCACTCGGATACGACGTGGACACCACCAACCTCCAACGCGTCCTCACCCGCCGCAAGGTCATCACCCCCACCGGTGCGACGGCACCCTCCGGCCGCGCGGGCGGGCGCCCCGCCGCCCTCTACCGCTTCACCGACTCGGGCCTACGCGTCACCGACGAATTCGCCGCCCTCCGCCCGCCCACCTGACCTCGGCGGACGTTGTCGGCGGCCCGAACTTGTCGGTGGTCGCTGTCACACTGCTCGTATGGACAACAACGCGGCGGATACGAAAAAAGTCACCTCCTACGACGATCCGGATGCCCCCTGGAACAAGGAATTCTCGGCCGAGGAGATGACCGGCTGGAACGACGACGTCATCACCGAGTTCCGGGAGAACGGCGGCCAGGTGGGCGGTGACTACGCGGGCGCCACCCTGCTGTTGCTCACGACCACGGGCGCGAAAAGCGGTAAGCCCCATGTGGTTCCGCTCGGCGCGCTGTATCGGGGAGATGTGCTGTACGTGTCGTCGTTCATCGAAGACCGGTACCCGGCCTGGTACCACAACGCCAAGGCGAACCCGAGTGTGACGATCGAGCTCGGCGGGGAGAAGTTCCCGGCCAGGGCCGACGTGCTCACCGGCGAGCGGTACGACGAGTTCGCCGCCTGGGCGCTCAGCGAGAACCCCCTGCTCGCCGACTACCAGTCCAAGGTGGACAAGCCGCTGCCGCTGGTGGTGCTGACCCGCGAAGCCGCGTAGCCGTCAGGATTCGTAGCGCCGATCACGGTGCTTGGTGGAGCGTCGGTAGGTGCGGCCACTCGGCACCGCGGTCGCCGCGGACGAACTGCGCAGTGCGTGGCGCTTGCGCCAAGCTGCCAGATCTGGCCGCTCGACGGGTACCCGCTTGTCTTCGGTCTTCATGTCCAGGTCCTCCCCCGAAATTCGTCGTCCCCAGGGTAGGCAGCGGGTCCGACGGAATCCACCGATTTACCGGCCCGCACGGATGCGGTCAGGCCGTTTTCATCTGGGGCGCGGGCGGCGGAACCTCGCTGCGGGTGGCGACCCGGCCGACCGCCCAGAAGAGCAGCTCCACGAACCAGAACACCACGAGTGCCGTGGTCACCACCACGACCGGGACGGCGAGGAACAGCACCGAGGGAACCGCGATCAGGAACCAGCCGAGGACATCGCCCGCCGTCGCCCCACGCAGGCGCGAACCGAATCGCACCGCGGCCCACATCATCCAGCGGCGCGGGATCGACACACCGGCTTCCCGAAGGCTGCGCCGGAACAGTCCGTCGGCGTCCGCCGGCCCGACTTCGCCTGTGCGGCACAGATAGTCGTGCAGGATCGCGGCGCGGGTGTAGGCGCCGTAGCGGGGTATGAGCCAGACGAGCGCACGGGGCACCGAGGCGAAGTCGGTGCGGAATCCCGCGGGCACAGTGAAAGTTTCGACCGCACCTCGATAGGTGAGCGGCTGGGTGAGCCGCCAGAATTTCGCATCGATCCCCTCGACGACGGGACCACCACCGATGAATGCCACGACTGCTCCTCTCGAGCCGCGCGCAGTCTCTCTACCTGCCGATATGCCGATGGTAGCGCGGTGGGGAGGCTCAGCCCCGAGGTTGCGAACTCGGGTCGAAATCGCCGCTGGGCCGATACTGTTCGGCTCCGTAGGGCAGGCGATAGTCCTCGTCGTCGAAATCGGCGGGGCGCAGATCACCGAGCAGCCCCGCCGCTCCCGACCCGAGGTCGGTGGCGGGATGCAGGGCGGCGAGGAACAGCAGCACGAGCGCGGCGAGGAACGGTTGCACGAGCAGCGCCATGTCCGTACCGATTTCGGCGGGCAGGGCGATGATCTGACCGACAGGCGGGTCATCGGGCCGCGGATACCGCAGGCCCGCAACCCATTCCCCCATCCACATCATGATCGCCGCACCGAGCGCCGAGGCGAACAGCAGTCCGAGCACGAGCGCGGGCCCACGCACGATCCGCACCCGCCAGGCCGCGATCGTGGTGAGCACCGCCACCGCCGCACCGATACACAGGAACATGCCGACGGCGTCGAACAGATGCATGCTCTCGCCGGTGAGCACCGCGGCCCGGCCGGGCTGGGTCACCCGCAACCGTTCGGTCGGTGCGAGCAGACCCCACACCACACCGGCGGCGGCGCTCACCGCGAGAACGGCGACGATCACGGCACCGACGCCGATCACCTCGCGGCGCAGCACCTGCGGCCGTGGCTCGCTCACCGCGTCCACCACTACCGGCGTTCCAGCTGGGCCGATTCGGTGACGCCGTGCCGCGAGCACTTGGCCCACCAGCCGTCGGGGCTGATCTGCACGACCATCCGGCGCCCGCACTGCTCACAGAACCGTGGCGGTTCCAGCCCGAGCGCGGCGGCCGCGGGCATCGCGTCGTCGAGCCCTGGCACGATCCGCTTGCCCGTGAACGGGTTGTAGCGTTCGTCCATGGCGGTCACCTCCTCGGTCGCCGTGTCGGCCCTGGTCGATTCCCGATCGTACACAGCGATTTACAGCGTTTCGTTGAGCGCCTTGATCGGCATCTTCAGTTCACCGAGCAGGTCGAGGTCGGATTCGGCGGGCCGGCCGAGGGTGGTCAGGTAGTTGCCGACGATCACCGCGTTGATGCCGCCGAGCATGCCCTGCTTGGCGCCGAGGTCGCCGAGGGTGATCTCGCGACCGCCCGCGAAACGCAGGATGGTGCGCGGCAGCGCGAGCCGGAAAGCGGCGATCGCGCGCAGCGCGTCGGCGGCGGGCAGCACCTCGAGGTCACCGAAGGGGGTGCCGGGGCGGGGGTTGAGGAAGTTCAGCGGCACCTCGTCGGGCTCGAGCGAGGCCAGCTGCGCGGCGAATTCCGCGCGCTGCTCGATGGTCTCGCCCATGCCGAGGATGCCGCCGCAGCACACCTCCATGCCGGCTTCGCGCACCATGCGCAGGGTGTCCCAGCGCTCCTCGTAGGTGTGGGTGGTGACGACCTTCGGGAAGTGCGACTTGGCGGTCTCGAGGTTGTGGTTGTAGCGGTGCACGCCCATGGCGGCGAGCTGGTCGACCTGCTCCTGGTTGAGCATGCCCAGCGAGCACGCCACCTGGATGTCGACCTCGTTGCGGATGGCCTCCACACCGGCGGCGACCTGTGCCATCAGCCGCTCGTCGGGCCCGCGCACGGCGGCGACGATGCAGAACTCGGTGGCGCCGGTCTTGGCGGTCTGCTTGGCGGCCTCGACCAGGCTGGGGATGTCGAGCCAGGCGGCGCGCACGGGCGACTGGAACAGGCCCGACTGCGAGCAGAAGTGACAGTCCTCGGGGCAGCCGCCGGTCTTGAGGCTGATGATGCCCTCGACCTCGACCTCGGGCCCACACCACTTCATGCGGACCTCGTGGGCCAGCTCGAGCAGCGCTTCGAGCTGGTCGTCGCCCAGGCGCAGCACCTCGACGGTCTGTTCCTCGGTGAGGCCGACGCCGCGCTCGAGCACCTGCTCACGGGCGATGGCGAGAATGTCGGTACGGACGGGTGCCTGCGTCACGACGTGATGTCCCTTCGTCGGGGGCGTGCACGCGCCGCTGGTGATGGTGGTGGCCGTGCAACTTGAACGGTGTTCAGGATAGGGTAGCGGGAAGTAGTGAGTCACGACACTCGGGTCGCGAATCGGCGGAAGGACACCTGTGCAGCTGCGGAAGACGGACGTGGTCGACGCCGCGGTGACGATTCTGGATCAGTACGGGCTGGCGGATCTGACGATGCGCAGGTTGGCCGGGTCGCTCCAGGTGCAGCCGGGGGCGCTGTACTGGCACGTCAAGGACAAGCAGTCGCTGCTCGGCGCGGTGGCCGACCGGATCCTCGCACCCATGGACGAGCCGATCGCCGCCACCGAGTGGCCCGAGCAGCTCACCGAGCTCGCGCATCGGCTGCGCGACTGCCTGCTCGCCTACCGTGACGGTGCCGAACTGGTCTCGGCGACCTACGCGTCACGGCTGACCACGAGCAAGGCGCGAGAACGGCTGGCGGGCATCGTGATCCGGGCGGGCATGACGAGGGAGGAAGCCGAACTCACGGCCTACACCCTGCTCTACTACGTACTCGGCCAGACCGTCGACGAACAGTCGCGCATGCAGATGGACTCGGTCGGCGCCCTGCCCGCCGACAACACTCCCCTGTTCGAGACACCGGACGCCACCGCGCGATTCGACTTCGGCCTGCAGTTGTTCATCGCCGGGGTGCGCACCATCCTCGGTTCCCGAGTGCGCTGATTCCTCACCGGCGGTCGCGGACCGCCTGCTGATAGCGGAACAGGAACGGCAGCACCTGCGACTCGATCGCGGCGTTGTATTCGCGCGGACGCTGGATCGGGTTGGCGTGACCGGTTCCGTTCGCCCGCACCACGAGCAGGTTGCCGCCGGGCCCGCCCGCGTGCTCGGTGAGCACCCGATGCGAGGACTCGACGTCGACTACGTCGTCGCGAGCGGCGTCGCGGGGGCGGATGAACACGATGGCCGGACGTTCACGGTCAGGGTTGGGGCGAGCCAGCGCCCGCAGATCGGCGGCGCCACCGCCCGCAACGATGGCCAGGAACTGCGATTCGATCAGGCCGTTGCTCGCCGCGTTCTCGGAGAAGATCTTGTCGCGCAACACTTCTTCGGTCACCTCGCGCAGTTCACCGAAGTCGATCCCGGGCAGCGGGGCACCGGGGACGGTGAAACGTTCACGCCGGGCGGCCATTTCGACAGTGAAGCGCAGCAGCCTGCTCTCCCGCGCGCCCGGCAGCCAGCCGGTCCAGCGCAGCAGTTCGGCTCCGCGACTGCGACTTTCGGGGCGAACGGCGTGGAGGTCGATCGGGGTGCAGTCGAGAACCACCCCGACCAATCGCCGATCACTGCCCAGATGGATGTGGCGGGCCACCTCGAGCGCGACCACCCCGCCCATGCTGTGCCCCACGAGCACGATATTGCGCACGGCGCCGTAGCGGGCGGCACGCACGATCATGTCGGCGATGACCTTGGTGTCGATGCCGGCGTCGTCGTAACGCACCGCCCACACCACACCGAGCCGGTTCAGCACGGGTAGCGCCGACGCGGTCGGGACGGCGTTCACCCCGCCGAGGCCGACCAGATCGACCACCGCGGTGTCCCAATCCCGGGAGTCGGCGGGCAACGACACCGGCAGCAGATCGGGTGCGGTCTGTTCGAGCCGAGCCCGCTCGGGCATCACGTCGTACTTCCAGTACTGGGCGAACACGATGAGCCCGACGAGGACCACCCCCACCGCTCGCATCGCCATCATCCGGACGCGCCCGCAGCGCCGGAGTCCTACCCGGGTTTCACGCAGCCGTGCCCGCCGTCGCGCGTCGTCGTAGTCCGCGACGGTGGACGGATGCCGCTCGAACGTCGACATATCTCCACTGTAGGGGCGCCCGCCGGGGCCCCGGCCCGACGATCGTCAGCCGCCGAAGCCGTCGTATCGCTGTGCGTAACCCGTCGGCGGCTCCCCGAAAACGGTGCGGAAATCCCGGCTGAGGTGGGCTTGGTCGGCGTATCCGAGGTCGGCGGCCAGCTCCGCCCAGTCGACCTCGTCCCCGGTCGCGAGGCGCTCGGTGATCTCCCGCAGCCGATACCGCCGAATCACCCATTTCGGACTGATTCCGACGTACTCCGCGAACAGCCGCTGCAGCCCGCGCACCGTGGTCCCGAACCGATCCGCCACCTCGTCGACCCTGGTCACGGTGGGGTCGGCGGCGATACCGGCCACCACCCGCGCCGCGAGATCGGCGCGGGAATCGGGCGCGGGCAGCCGGGCTTCGAGGAACCGGCAGGCCGCTTCGGCATCGGTGAGACTTGTCACGCTGGGTCCGAAAACCGTTGTGGCGTCGATCGTCCGGTCGCGCAACGACGCGACGGATGCGCCGAGGAACGGCCGGAACATCCCCGGCCGGAAGGCGACCCCGAACACGCAGCCGATGCCGGAGAGCTCTCGATACACGTGCGAGGACGACGGGCCGTGCAGTTCGGCGCGTCCGTCCCGACAGGTGAGGTGGACATTCGGCAGCGGTACGACCAGCTGGCGGTAGGGCCGGTCGTAATTCCAGGCGACCGCCCAGAACCGTTCCACGTATCCCGCCAGCTCGGCGGGCGGCTCGGTGAAGGTGTGGCGTTGCGAGGTCCGCCACGCACCGCCGAGTTCCCGTGGGTCTCGCTGCACGCCGGGAGTGTATGTCGCGTTTGTTCAAGACACGGGTGGGCGGCCGGTGGTTGGCTGGCCCTATGTCCGAGAACGAACGTGTGGCCCGCGCTGCGGTGCCGTTGTCGAAGATCATCCGAACTGTCACACCGGATCAGCTGACCGCGCCGACACCATGTGCCGAGTTCGATGTGCGTGCTCTGCTCAATCACCTGTTGTTCTGGGGCCCGTCGCTGATCGGGGCCGGTCGTAAGGAAAGTGTTCCGCCGCCTGCCGCTGCCGAATCCGACGTCGACCTGGTCACCGCGGAGTGGGCGGCGGCCCTCGAAACGCAGCTCGACGAACTCGCCACCATCTGGGGCGACCCCGCGGCGTGGAAGGGCGTCACCCACATGGGTGGCCCGACGGAACTGCCCTCGGCGATGATCGGCGGGATGGTCGTCGGCGAGCTGATCGTGCACGGCTGGGACCTGTCCCGAGCGCTCGGCACGCCGGTGTCGTGGGACGACGATCTCCTCGCGGACGTCTACGCCGAAACCGCCGCCACCGCCGAGCAAGGGCGCGGCATGGGAATCTACGGTCCCGAAGTACCGGTCTCCCCCGATGCTCCGCTCATCGACCGGATCCTCGGTGTCACCGGTCGCGATCCCGGGTGGCAGCCACCGGTTCGATAGCCGACAGCCGTGGGCCGCGGGGTTTCCTGGTCAGCCGTCGGTACGCGAGATCGGCCCGGGAAACCACCGATACATCGCGACCGACCCGAGCCCGAGGATGACCGCGAGTAGACCACCGGCGGCGGCCAGCCCGGCGAAGGCGCCGACCAGCCCGACCGCGACCGGCCCGGCGAACATCCCGGCGTCGTGGGTCACGCGCCACGCGCCGAGAAATTCGGCGCGCCGCTCCGGTGGGGCGGCGAACGCCCCGACGGTCATGATGAGACCGTTGCTCAACCCGTTCGCCAGGCCGAGCAGCATGGTGGCCGCGCCCATGGTGAGCACGGAATCGGTGAAAGGCAGTGCCGCGTAACCGGCGGCGAAACAGATGCCGCAGGCGACGCCGGTGACGCGGCTGCCCGCCCGGTCCAGCCACACCCCGGCCGGGTAGGACATGAGCACGTCGATCGCGCCCGCCAGCCCGAACAGCAGACTCGTCGTCGCGGCATCGATACCGAGGTGCACCGCCCACAGCGGCAGCAGCGCCGATCGCGACGCGCGCGCCGCCCCGACCGCGACCGCCGCGAGGCCGAGAGTGCCCAACGCCCTGCGGTTTTCGGAAACCACGGTGTGCAGCGGGTGTGACGACGGCTCGTCCGGTGCACCCGAGCGGATCGTCAGCATCGCCGTGGCCGCCACCACGGTGGTCACGAGCTGCAACCACAGTGCCCCGATCGGACCGAATCCGTGCACCAGTGCCGCACCGAGGAACGGCCCACAGAAGAATCCCAACCGGTGCGCGCCGGCCAATGTCGACATGGCTCGCCCACGCTGCTCCGGTGCGATCACCGAAACCAGATAGGTCTGTCGGGCCAGCCCCCACACCGCGCCCGCCGCACCGATGAGCAGCAAACCCACCGCCAGCACACCGAGATTCGACGCGAGGATCGCCGCGGCCACGCCGACCAGACCCAGCCCGCTGCCGACACCGATCGCGGCCCGCTCCCCGACCCGCGCGACGATCCGCCCGGCGGGCAGATCCGTGAGAACCATCCCGAGCCCGCTCAACGCGACGAGCAACCCGGCCGCACCCGCCGAGGCACCGAGATCGAGCGCCCGCAGCGCGTACATCGGTGCGGCGGCACCGGTCCCGATGCCGTACAACACCATCGGCGCGAAGACCGGCAGCACAAGCGTCCGCAGCCGAACAGGAGAATCGTCGAGCATCACCGCCCGGCAGCCGATCCATCGCTATGAGCCGGACAACAACTTTCGTCGCTCATCCAACACTCGCCGGTTCGGGCGCGAATCGGCTCGCGGGCCGGGCGAGACCGAAGTGATCGCGCAATGTCGTTCCCGAGTACTCGGTGCGGAACAGGCCGCGCTCCTGCAGGATCGGCACCACCGTCGAGGTGAACACCTCTAGCCCGCCGGGGTACCAGGGCGGCATCACATTGAATCCGTCGGCCGCGCCGTGGGTGAACCATTCCTCGATAGTGTCAGCGATCTGCTCAGGGGTTCCGGCGATCACCCGGTGCCCGCGCGCACCGGCCAGCCGGTGCAGCAACCCGCGCAGCGTCGGCCGTTCGCGCTCGACGATTCCGGCCACCACCTGCAGCCTGCTGCGCGCGTTGTCGGTGACATCGCCCGCCCCGGCGAAGACCTCCACGGGCACCACCTCGTCGAGCGCGTACCCGCGCAGCGACGTCCCGGTGATCGATTCCAGTTGCTTCAACCCGTATTCCGGCACGGTGAGCTCGTTGAACTCACGCTCCAGCCGCCGCGCCGCGGACTCGGTGTCGGCGATGAACGGGCTGATGCCCGGCAGGATCCGCACCTCCCCGGCGTCGCGCCCGTACTCCGCGGCCTTGGCCTTGATGTCGGCGTAGAAGGCCTGGGCATCCGAAAGGCGCTGGTGCGCCGTGAAAATCGCCTCGGCGTACCGGCCGGCGAACGCACGGCCCTCGTTGGAGGCACCGGCCTGCACCAGCACCGGGCGTCCCTGTGGTGTCCGGGCCGAACTGAAAGGTCCACGCACACGTAGGTATTCACCGACGAAATCGATCGGATGGATCTTGTCCGCGTCCGCGTAGATGCCCGCCGCCCGGTCGAGCACGATCGCGTCGTCCTCCCAGCTGTCCCACAGCGCGACCACCGCGTCGACGAATTCCCGCGCCCTGGCATACCGCTCCCGATGGTCGGGATGCCGGTCTAGACCGAAATTGGCTGCCGCCACGTCGGTTCCGGTGGTCACGATGTTCCAGCCGGCCCGGCCGCCCGAGATGTGGTCGAGCGAGGAGAACAACCGTGCGAGGTTGTACGGCTCGTAGTAGGTGGTCGACGCCGTGGCGATGAGACCCAGATGCGTGGTGGCGGACGCGATCGCGGTGAGCAGCGTGATCGGTTCGAGCCCGGGCGCGGCATTGTGGCGCACATCGGTACGCAAGGCGGGGCCGTCGGCGAAGAACACCGCGTCCAGCTTCGCCGCCTCCGCGGTGCGCCCGATCTCCTGGTAGTAGGTCACGTCGTAGATGCGGTCCGGCCGGCTGTCGGGATGCCGCCACGCGGCCTCGTGATGACCGGACGGGTAGATGAAGGCGTTCAGACTCAATTGCCGCGGTGCGTTCACGATGCCTGCTTCACTGTCTCGAGGTCGGTGGTGTCCACGCCGAGTCCGGCCAGCAGCACCTCACGCAACCGGATGAACTCGGGGTGGGCGTGCCTGCGCGGTCGGGCGATGTCGATGCGCTGATCGATGGCGATGCGGCCCTCGTCGAGGACAAGCACCCGGTCGGCCAGCAGCAGTGCCTCGTCCACGTCATGGGTCACCAGCAACACGGCGGGCCGGTGCCGTGCGCACAGCGCCTGCAGCAGCGAGTGCATGCGGATCCTGGTGAGGGCGTCGAGCGCGCCGAACGGTTCGTCGGCCAGCAACAGTTCCGGCTCACGCACCAGCGATCGGGCCAGCGCCACCCGCTGTTGTTCGCCACCGGAAAGCTCACGGGGCCAAGCCTTCTCGCGCCCACCGAGGCCCACCTCGGCCAGCGCTGACCGGCCGCGCTCGGCGGCGTCGCGGCCGGTGAGTCCGAGCACCACATTGTCGAGTACCCGTGCCCAGGGCAGCAGCCGCGAATCCTGGAACACCACAGCGCGCCGCCCGGGAACGGTCAGTTCTCCGGACCCTGGTACCTGCCCGTCGAGTTCGGCCAGGGCGCGCAACAGCGTGCTCTTACCGGACCCGCTGCGCCCCAGCAGCGCCACGAACTCTCCACGACGGATCGCAATATCTATACCCCGCAATATGACGCGCTGCCCGAAGCCCCGGGTGAGACCCCTGGTCCGCACCACCGCGCGGTCGTCGCGCTCGATCAGTCGCCCAGCGTCTGTCGCCATGCCAGCACCTTCCGTTCCGTTGCCCGCACGGCGAGGTCGCCGAAGAGTCCGAGAAGTCCGTAGATCACCAGGCCGACGACGATCACGTCGATCTGCCCGTAGGTGCGCGCCTGCGTCATCAGGTATCCGATGCCGCTGGTCGCGTTCACCTGTTCGACGACCACCAGCGCCAGCCACGAAATGGTGACCGCGAGCCGCAGCCCGAGAAAGAAGCCGGGCAGCGACCCGGGCAGTGCGACACGGCGCAGGAATCCCCACCGCGACAACCCGACCGTCTCGGCCAGCTCCACATAGCGCGCGTCCACACCGCGCAGATACGCGTGGGTGTTGAGGTAGATCGGGATCAGCACGCTGGTCGTGATGACGATCAGCTTCATCTCCTCACCGATCCCGAACCACACGATGAACAGCGGGATCAGCGCCAACGTCGGAATGGCGCGCTTGATCTGCACCGGGCCGTCGACCAGCGCCTCCCCGATCCGGCTCAACCCCGCGATCAGCGCGAGCACCACCCCGATCACCACACCGAGCACCAGCCCGATCGCCGCCCGTTGCAGCGAGGTGAGCAGATTGGACTGCAGTCGCCCGTCCGCGATCAGCTCCCCCGCCGTCCGCGCGACCGTCCACGGTGCGGGCAAAGTCTCGGGATCCAGTGCACCAGTGGCCGATCCGGCGACCCACGCGCCGACGAGCAACGCCGGACCGAGCGCGAAACCGAACGGAATGGGCTTGCCGGGGCCGAGCCTTCGCTTACCACGTCCACGCGGAGCCAATTCGGGCTCGCCAGTCCGGTGTGCCCGTACGCGCCGCACCACACCGGCTTCGAGGGTCGCCATCAGCTCACCGCCCCGGCGAAGGCCGCGCCGCTCGCGGTGACGGCCTCCGTGACCGCCGCGTCGAAACGCAGGTCGAAACCGTCGGCGGCGGTGATCTTCTTCGGCAACTCACCGGCGGCATCGATCGCGTCGATCGTGCTCTGTTGACGCGCGACCAACTGCGGGTCCAGGTGCGGGAACGTATAGGTGCCGAGCGATTCCACGATCCGCCGCGCGTCGTCGGGGCTCACCTTCTGGTTGCGCACGTAGTACGCGTCGGCCCATTCGGCGCTGTGGGTGTTGGTCCAGTGCCAGGCCCGCACGAACGCGCCGACCAAGGCCCGGGTCGCGGCCGCTTTCGCCGGATCCTGCACCACGGCACGCCGCGCGTACAGATAGGCGAGCCCGCTGTAGATGCCGCTCGTCTCCGAATCCGGGATCAGAGACGCGCCGGGAGTGCGCAGCAACCTGGTCACATTCGGTTCGATCAGCGGCGCCACATCGACCTGCCCGGTGCGCACCGCGTCGAGGAACTCCGCGAGCTGCAACCGGATCAATTGCACGTCACCGGTTTTCAGACCCGCCTTGCTCAGCGCCTTCAACACCGCCGCCTGCTGGGCGGTGCCCTCGGCGTAGGCGATCTTGCGCCCCTTCAGGTCCGTGAGCTTCGTGATCGACAAGCCCGGGGCGACAGCGAGTTTCAGCGCCTGCGGGTTGGTCTGGTACGAACCGACGATCGGCACGTCCTGTCCCGCCGCGAGTGCGTGGATCGGCGGTACGTCACCAACCTGGCCCACATCGGCCGCCCCGGCGCGGAACGCCTCGAGGATCGCGGGCCCGCCGACGAAGTTCGCGAATTCGATCTTGAAGGGCAGCTTGTCCAGCTCACCCGAGAGCCGAAGCGCGTTCTGCAACCGCTCCTGCTGGTCGGCGACCACGAGGGTGGTGCCCGGCGGCACCTCGGTCGGCAGCGGCGCGTCGGGGGTGCCGAGCGGCTTGTCGTCACCGCCCGCGCATCCGGTCAGGCCGAGAGTCGCGGCGGTGGTCACCGCGAGGAACGCGGCGGTGACGCGGCCACGCAGGCCGTGCCCGGAGGTGTTCGATCGGTACATACCCGGATTCAAGCAACCGGACAAACCGGCGAACACCCTTTGCCTTACCGTGAGCCGAACCCGGCGCTGTGCGGCACCCGGTGCCGCGCTACAGTCGGTGAGTCATCCCCGGTGGGTGCGGGAATCCGGTGCAATTCCGGGACGGTCGCGCCACTGTGATCGCCTCACGGCGAAAGTCAGACCTCCCTCGCCGGGCACCCTCTGAAAGGGCCGCGCCTTGCCTCTGGAGAACCCGCGATGATCCGTGCACGGATCTCGCTCGCACTACCCGTGCTCGCGGTGCTGCTGCTGGTCGCCATGATCGCCGCCACCGGCTTCGGCGCGGAGACCGTTCCCGTGCGCGCGGTACTCGACACCCTCGGCGCCCGGCTCACCGGAACCACCCCCGCCGACCCCGGCATCGACACCATCGTCTGGCAGCTGCGCGTCCCACGCACCATCCTCGCCGCCGTGGTCGGTGCCGGTCTCGCGGTGGCGGGCGCCGCGATGCAGACCCTGGTCCGCAACCCGCTCGCCGACCCCTACCTGCTCGGCGTCTCCTCCGGCGCGGCCGTCGGCGCGGCGGCCGTCATCACCTCCGGCCTGTTCGCGGGTGCAGGCATGTGGGCGTTGTCCGGCGGTGCGCTGGCGGGCGCTTTCGGTGCGGCGACCCTCGTGTTCCTCATCGCCCTGGCGCAGGGCGGACTCACCCCGTTGCGGCTGGTGCTCACCGGTACCGTGCTCGGCTCGGCCTTCGCCGCGTGCAGCAGCTACCTGGTGTTCCGCAGCACCGATCCCGCCGCTGCCGAATCGGTGCTGTTCTGGCTGCTCGGCAGCCTCGCGGGCGCCGACTGGTCGATCCTTGGTCTCCCGCTGGTCGTCGTCGCGCTCTGTGCCACGATCCTGGTCGCGATCGCGGGCTGGCTCGACGCCCTCACCCTCGGCGCCGACACCGCCTCCTCCCTCGGGGTGCCGGTGACCGGCCTGCGGATCGGGTTGTTCGTGCTGCTCGCGGTGCTCGTCGGTGTGCTGGTCGCGGTGTCGGGTGGGATCGGTTTCGTCGGCCTGGTCGTCCCGCATGCCGCGCGCATGATCGTCGGCCCACGACATCGCGATCTGCTGCCCGCCTGCGCACTGTGCGGGGCGGTGTTCCTGGTGGTCGCCGATGCCGCCACCCGGGTGCTGGTGCGCCCCACCGAGATTCCGGTCGGTGTCCTCACCGGGCTCATCGGCGCCCCCACTTTCCTGCTGCTGATGGGCAGACGCCGCTACCGGTTCGGCACCTCATGAGCACCCACGAACCGGCCGCCGAGCCGCCGCTTCTCGAACACGGCAGGCTCCATGCGCGCGAGCTCACCTGCGCCATCGGCCGGCGCACTGTTCTCGCGGAGGTGGACTTCTCGATCGAGCCGGGTGAGACTGTCGGCATCGTCGGCCCGAACGGCAGCGGCAAAACCACGCTGCTGCGCACCTTGTCCGGTGTGCACCGCCCCCGTTCCGGCCGGGTACTCGTCGACGACCAGGTCCTGCACGATCTGCGGCCCCGCCGCCGCGCCGCGACCGTCGCGCTCGTCGCCCAGGACGAGATACCACCCGACGACATGCTGGTCGGCGAGGTCGTCGCGCTGGGGCTCACCCCATACCTGCCGCCGTGGGGTCTCGACGCACCACGCGAACAACAGCGGGTGACACAGGCTTTGGCGTCGGTCGACCTGCACGGCTTCGCCGGACGACCGGTGCGCCAACTCTCCGGTGGCGAACGTCAACGTGTCCTGCTGGCCCGCGCGCTCGTCCAGAACACCCCCGTCCTGCTGCTCGACGAGCCGACCAACCATCTCGACGTCACCCATCAGCTCGAATTGCTCACCCTGGTCCGCGGTCTGCGCCGCACGGTGGTGGCCGCCCTGCACGACCTGTCGCTGGCGGACCGCTATTGCGATCGGATCATCGTGCTGCACAAGGGACGTGCGCGTCCGCCCGCACCGCCGGCCGAAGCGCTCTCCCCCGCCGTCGTCGCCGCGGTGTTCGGTGTCGACGCCAACCGAGTCCGGCATCCGGTCACCGGCGAGGACCACCTGTTGATCACCCCGCGAGAGGCACGACGATGAACAAGAACCCCGGCCGGATCCTGGCCACCACCGCACTCGCCGTCGTACTCGCGGCCTGCGCCGGAACGTCCGCCGAATCCGCGACCACCGTGACGGTCCGCAATTGCGGTGTGGAGACCCGTTTTCCGGCACCCGCGCAGCGCATGTTCGTCAACGACGGCAATCTCATCTCGATGGTGCTGGCACTGGGTGCCCAGGATCAAGTGGCGGCGGTCTCCAGCGTCAAACGCGACGCGGCCACCCTGCGCGCCCACTACGGTGCCGAGATCGTCGACGGCCTCAATGATGTCGCTCCCGAATACCCTTCGCGCGAAACGGTTCTCGCGCAACGCCCCGACGTGATGGTCGCGGGCTGGAGCTACGGTTACGACGAGGCGAGCAACCTCACCCCCGCCTCCCTACGCAAGGACGGCATCGCCGCCTACGTGCTCACCGAGAGCTGCCGCCAGGCCGACGGGGGCGCCGCGCGCGGCACCGTCGAACCGTGGACGGCGCTGCGCACCGATCTCACCGATCTGGGTGTCATCACCGGCCGCACCGCCCGCGCGAGCGAGGTCACCGCCGATCTCGACACCAGGCTGGCGGCCCTCGCGGCCGCACCGAAACCGGCGAAGGCCCCCACCGTCTTCCTCTTCGACAGCGGCACCGACACCATCTACTCGAGCGGGAAATTCGGTGCACCCCAGGCGATCCTGGAGGCGGCGGGCGCCCGCAACATCCTCGACGACGTCGCCGACACCTGGACCAAGGTCTCCTGGGAGCGCCTGGCCGCCGCCGACCCCGACGCCATCATGTTCGTCGACTACCCCGGCCAGACCTACGCGCAGAAGGTCGACATACTGCGCGGCAAACCCGGCATCAACAACCTGCGGGCGGTGCGGGAGAGCCGCTTCTTCAACCTGCCCTACGCCCTGTGGACGAGCGGACCGCTCAATATCGACGCCGCCGAACAGATCCGCAAGCGATTGGAGGCCTGGAACCTGGTGCCCGCCTCGACCGTGGTCCCACGCGCCGACGACGCGGTGCGCTGACCGGTCAGCGTGGGGTGAGCAGGACCAGCGGGATCTCGCGGGTGGTCTTGGTCTGGTAGTCGCCGTATCCCTTGTACGTCGCGACGACCTGCGGCCACAGGTCCGCCCGTTCGGCTTCCGTCGCGACGCGGGCGATCATCGGTGTGCGCGGACCGTTCTGCACGGCGACTTCGACCTCGGGGTTGTCGCGCAGGTTCAGGAACCAGGCGGGATGGGTGGGATCGCCGCCGCGCGAGGCGACGACGACGATCCGGTCCTCCTCCAGGATCGGAGCCGTGAGCATCACCGAACGCGGCTGACCCGACTTGCGTCCGATCGTGGTGAGTTCGAGCGACGGCATCCCCATCACGGTCTTGCCGATTCGCCCACCGGTGACGGCGAGCAGCGCACGGTGAACGCCGTTCATGATCTTCAGCTGCAGGTCACTTGGCATATCGGCAAATCTACTCGGTGCTCGCACGCAGGTCAGCTGTTTTGCGCGCGGGCCAGGGTCTGCAACGGATCGGTGAGCAGCTCGGCGAAGGCCAGTTCGGCGGCGCCGACGAGCGGGGCGTCGTCGGCGAGCGCGGAGGTGCGCAACCGGACCCGCTCGCGGACCGCCAGTAGCCCGTTGACCGCCAGCCGGCTGCGCACCTGCGCCGCGGCAGCCAGGTAGATCTCACGCAGGACGCCACCGAACACCACCATGGTCGGGTTGAACACGTTGACCAGGTTGGCCACGCCGTACCCGAGCCAGTCCCCCACCTGGTGCAGCGCGTCGCGGGCGTCGGCGTCGCCGCGCGCCGCCGCGTCGACGATCGCCGCGACCGCCGCCCGGCCGGTCAGGTCGCTGCGACCGGCCGCCGCGATCAGGGCGAGCTCGCCGGCCTCGGCTTCCAGACAACCCCGCGAGCCGCACCGGCAGGCCCGGCCGCCGGGATTCACGATCATGTGCCCGACCTCGCCGCCGTATCCGCCTTCGCCACCGAGCAGTTCGCCACCCATGATGACGCCGCCGCCGATCCCGACCTCACCGTGCAGGTAGATCAGGTCGCGTACCCCCGCCCCGACACCACGTTCACGCTCGGCGATCGCCCCGAGGTTCGCGTTGTTGCCCACCGCGACAGGCACACCGAGGCTTTCGGACAGCAACGCCCCGACCGGCACATCCACCCACCCGATATTGGGCCCGTACCGCACCACCCCGTCGCGCTCGCGCACCATCCCGCAGAACGCGAGCCCCACACCGACACACACCGCACCTTTTGCCGCGGCGTCCATCATCGATTCCGTCATCCGCGCCAGTTCGGCGATCACCTCATCCGGATCGAAAGTGCCTGTGTCACGCGGCATTTCGCACCGGTCGATGATCGCACCACCCAGACCGACGCGCGCCACCGCGAGCCGGTCGGCACCCACGTCCAGCGCGAGGACATAGACCCGGTCGGATTCGGGGCGCACCACCAGCGACGGCCGCCCCGCTTTCCCGGTCTGTCCCGGCAACTCCTCCCGCACCAACCCCGCGGCGGCGAGGTCGGTGGTCAGGGCGAGGATCGTGCTGCGGTTCAAGCCCATTCGCTCGGCGAGCTCCGCCCGCGACAACGGTCCGCTCACGTGGACGTGGCGCAGCAGCACCGCGAGATTCCGGCGGCGGATCTCGTCCGGGGAGGGTGCTGCTTTCATCCGGCCCTCCCTTCCCCGTCGTCGGTCAACTTCCTGGCAGCGAACGCTTGCGCGACAGCGCGTCCACCCCCGCCGCGAGCAGCAGAACAAATCCTGTCACAACGAATTTCGTGCCCGCGCTGTAGCCCATCAGGCCCATCCCGTTGTTGATGACCGCCACCACGGCGGCACCGAGCACCGCGTCGAGCATCCGGCCGCGACCACCGAACAGGCTGGTGCCACCGATCACCGCCGCACCGACCGCCGTCAGCAACACATCGGACCCACCGGTGTTCGGATCGACCGAGTTGGCTCGCGACGCGGCGATCAAACCGCCGACCGCGGCCATCGTCGAACAGAGCACGAAGGCGCTGATCTTGATTCGGTCCACCGGAATGCCCGCGCGCCGAGCCGCTTCCACATTGCCGCCCACCGCGTAGATGTGGCGCCCGAACGAGGTGCGGTTGAGCACGAACGTCCACAGCAGCAACAACGCCACGATGATCGGCACCACGATCGGCATGCCCTGCAACGAGTTGACTTCGGGATTGCGGCTGCGTTCGTCGTTGAGGATCGCCACCGCGACACCGGCGACCACCGCCACCGCCGCGATCCGCAACGTCACCACCGCGGCACTCTCACCGGTGAGCCCGAGCTGGGTACGTGCCCGCAGCTTCCGGTACTGCACGAACCCGAACCCGGCAAGCAGCACCGCGTACATCGCCCAGCCGAGCAGCGGCGGCACGTTCTTGTTCGCGATGGCCAGGATGGTCTCGTCGTGGATGGAGATATTGCGCCCGTTGTCCATGATCTTGAGCGCCACGCCCTGCAGCGCCAGGAACGCCGCGAGGGTCACCACGAACGAGGGCACCCCGATCTTCACCACGATCGCCCCGATGGCCAGCCCGATCACCACACCGGTGAGCAGCGCGACGAGCACCGCCGAATACCAGGGCCAGCCCTTGTCGGTGAGCAGCACCGCGAGCACCGCCGCGCACACACCACTGGTGAACCCGGCCGACAGGTCGATCTCGCCGAGCAACAGTACGAAGATCAACCCCATGGCGATCACCGCGATGGCGGCGCCCTGGGTGAACAGATTCGCGATATTGCCCTGCGTCATGAACACCGGCCGCGCGATCCAGAACACCACCGACAGCACCACAAGCGCGATCACCGAGGGCAACGCCCCCATGTTCCCACTGCGCACCCGTCCGACATACGAGTTCACCAGTTCGCTGACCGGAGCCGTCGCGGCCGTGCTCTTGTCCGTCACCGTCGTGCTCATGCCTTCACCCCGAGACTGCCGCTGCGGCCGGAGGTGATCAGCTCGACCACCTGCGAATGGGTCACGTCGGTGGTGCGGACCTGCGCGGCCATCCGGCCCAGATACAACGCCGCGATCCGGTCGGAGACCGCGAACACGTCGTTCATGTTGTGCGAGATCAGCACCACCGCAAGCCCCTTGTCGGCCAGCCGTCGCACCAGTTCCAGCACCTGCTGGGTCTGGGCGACGCCGAGTGCGGCGGTCGGTTCGTCCAGAATCACCACCTTGCTGTTCCACAGCACCGCTTTGGCGATGGCCACGGTCTGACGCTGACCACCCGACAGGCTCGCCACCTTCTGCCGCACCGATTTGACGGTCCGCACCGACAGCCCGGCCAGGGTGCGCCCGGCCAGTTCCTCCATGCCGTATTCGTCGAGCACGATCCCGTGCTTGCGTTCGCGGCCGAGAAACATGTTCTGCACGATGTCGAGGTTGTCGCAGAGCGCAAGGTCCTGATACACGATCTCGATGCCGAGCTCGGCGGCGTCACGTGGGTTGCCGATCTGCACCGGCTCGCCCTCGAACAGGATCTCGCCCGCATCGATCGGATGGGTGCCGCCGATGCATTTGACCAGGGTCGATTTGCCGGCGCCGTTGTCGCCGACCAGCGCGGTCACTTCGCCTGGGTAGACCGAGAAATCAACCGTGTGCAAGACGTGGACGGGGCCGAAACTCTTGTCGATACCCCGTAATTCGATGACCGGGGTGTCCATCAGCGCACGCCGTTGTCGGCACAGAGCTTGGCGAATTCACCCGCGCACAGCTCGGCCTTGTCGACGAATCCGTCGGCGACCACATCGTTGACGTTGTTCTTGAAGATCGCCTTCGGCTCCAGCAGTACCGCGGGCACCTTCGTCTTCGACTCGGGGTCGTCGACGGTGCTGTTCGCCTCAGCCTTCTCCCCCTTGGCCAGCGCGATCGCGAGCTTCGCGCCCGCGGCGGCCTCGAGCTTGATCGCCTTGTAGACGGTCATGCACTGATCGCCGGCGAGCACGTTCTGCAGTCCCTGCACGGTCGCGTCCTGGCCCGTCACCGGCACCTGACCGTTGAGCTTCTGCTTCTTCAGCACCGCGATGGCGGCGTTGGCCAGCCCGTCGTTCGCCGCGACGACGCCGCCGAGGTTCGGTGTGCCGGTGAGCATCTGCTCGAAGATCGTGCCCGCCTTGGTGTTGTCCCACTCCGGCACGGCCTGGTCCGGCCCCTTCACCAGCTCGCCCGCGGCGAACTTCGGCGCCAAGGCACCGTCGTAGCCGTTCTTGAACAGGGTCGCGTTGTTGTCGGTCGGACCGCCGTTGAGATACGCGACGACGGGCTTCACGGCCTGCTTGTCGGTCAGACACTTGGCCAGACCATTGCCCATCAGCTCGCCGACCTTCACGTTGTCGAACGAGACGTAGTAGGGCGCACCGCCGCCCAGCGTGAGCCGGTCGTAGTCGATGACTGTGACACCCTGAGCCTTGGCCTTCTGGATCACGGCCTTGCCGGTGCCGCTGTCGAGGTTGGTGATCATCAGCACCGAGGCGCCGTTGGTGATCATCTGGTCGGCGATGGTCTGGAAGGCGTTCTTGTCGCCCTGCGCGTTCTGGATGTCGGCCTTGATCCCGGCCTCGTCGAACGCCTGCTGCAGGTACTTGCGGTCCGCCGTCTCCCACCGCGCCGAGGTCTTGCTGTCGGGCAGGATCACGCCGATCTTGGCGCCGCTGCCTGAGCTGGAGCTGCTGTCGTCACCACCGCAGGCGGTGACCGAGGTGAGAAGTGCGATCGAGACGGCCGCGATGCCGAAGATCCCCTGACGCATGAGGGTGGGCCTTTCGTGGAACCACCGCCCGCTGGGCGGACGAGCTGGAGCGAATGTTGTGCTCGACAACTTATTCGAGGCCGTCCGATTGCACAGCGGATTGAGCAAAGGATTTGTTGTCGGCGATAACAATCAAGCAACGAGCTGTCGCATGTCCGACCTCATGACCGATGAGAGAACGTCGGTCTCCGGTCGCGCTACCACAGCATCGGGGCGTTACGTCTGCTCCGCCATGGCCGCGAGCTTGGATAGTGCCGTGCGCCAGACGGCCTCGTTGTCGGCCGGATCCAGACCTGGTGGCAGGTCGTCGTGCACCACGTCCAGCTCGGTGCCACCGTCGGCCCCGTCGGACAGCGTGAAGACGACACTCTGTGCCCCTGCCAGTTCCGGCTTCTCGGTGACGAACTCCAGAACTTCGACGACCTCTTCGTCCTCGGTGAGGGCAAGGTAGCGCCCGTAGTAAGCGTCGTGCTGGGGTTCCTCACCGACGTCGTAGGACAGGGTGATCGAGAAGGAACCACCGACCTCGGGCTCGAACCGGTGCACCACCCCGGTCATGCCGTCGGGCACCATCCAGACCTTCACCGCATCCGGGTGGAGCAGCAGTCGGTATACGGTCGAGCGGGCCGCACGGATATGCGTCCGGATCTTGGTCGTAGCCATGATGCTTCACCGCCTTCCGCTCCATGTTGCGCCGAAGCCTAGCAGCTGGCCGCTCGTCGACAGCCCGTCGAAGGTGACGGGTCGGGACCACTCGGATAACACACAAGGGCACGGAAACGACGAAAGCCCCCTGACCGTAGTCAGAGGGCTTTCGTGAATGATTGTCCGGCGGTGTCCTACTCTCCCACAC
>NZ_JBPXLK010000035.1:0-44817 GCF_051843015.1 Nocardia sp. JW2 | reverse complement strand
GCCGCTGCGCCGCTTCGCGGCGGACCCTCCTCGAGGTCGGGTCGTGCGGGGTTGGGAGTGCGGTCATGGCGGACTTAGGTGGGGCGGTAGCGCGCGGCCATGGCCTCGGTGATTGTCCGTAGGTGGGCGCGGAACTCGGGGGGAGCGAGGACCTCGACGTGGTTTGCCAGGGGGAGTAGGGCGTGGGTCAGTACTTCGTAGGACTCTGAGGGGATGGTGATGTCGGCCCAGCCGTCGGGGTCGGTGGGGCCGAGGGAGGCCAGTGCGGCGTGGACGGCTGCCGGGTCGTTCATGAGGCGCAACAGGCCGAGGTGTTCGGTGGCGATCCGGCATCGTGCGCTGACTTTCAGCATGGACTGTCCGAAGTCGACCGCCGCTGCCTGCCAGTGGGCGGCGAGGTCGAAATCGTCTGGGCGGTCGAATGTTTCGCCGGTGGGGGCGGCCGTGGCAATTCGGCTTGCCCGGTAGGAGCGGGTATCGGAGCGGACGCGCGCGACGAGATACCAGGTGCCCGCCTTCATCACCAGGCCCAAGGGGTCGACCGTGCGTTCGACGGCGTCGTCACCTCGCCGGTAGGTGATGGCGAGGCGGCGGTCGTGCCAGACGGCGTCGGCGATGATCGCGAGGGTGGGGGTTTCGTCGGGGCGGTGGAACCAGCCGGGCATATCGATGTGGACGCGCTCGGCGATGCGGGTTGCCCGGCCGCGCAGTTCCGGTGGCAGCGCGGCCAGCATTTTCAGCTGCGCGGTGGCGAGGACGGTGCCGAGGCCGAGGTCGGCGGCGGCGCCCGGTAGGCCGGCCAGCAAGACGGCGTCGGCCTCGTCGGAGGTGAGGCCGGTGAGACGGGTTCGGTACCCGTCGACCAATCGCACCCCGCCGCCGCGCCCGGGTTCGCTGTACACCGGCACGCCCGCCGCCGACAGCGCCTCCACATCCCGGTACACCGTGCGCACCGACACCTCCAGCTCCCGCGCGAGCTCCCCGGCCGTCGACCCGCCGTTGGCTTGCAGCAGGAGCAGTAGCTGCACCAGCCTGCTCGCTCGCATACCCCGAGGCTAGCCGTGAAACTTGACACAGGATGTCACGGTTGGGTCGTAGCGTGAGCGTATGACCACTTGGAGCCAGTTCACCGAGGAAGCGCCGCGCATCGCCGAGCTGTTCCTGCGCAGACACCGTGCCACCGGCAATCTGTGCATGCTCGGCACCCTCCGCGCCGACGGATGGCCACGGATCAGCCCGATCGAACCGATGGTCTTCGAGGACATGCTGGTGCTGGCGGGCATGCCGGACACGCGCAAGTTCGACGACCTCGCCCGTGACCCCCGCTTCTGCCTGCACACCGCCACCGTCGACACCAACGTCACCGAGGGCGACGCCAAGCTCTTCGGCACCGTCACCGACCTGAAGGACGAATCCGTCCACGCCCGCTTCGCGCAGAAACTCTTCGACGACAGCGGTTTCGACATCCGCGGCCAGAAGTTCGACCACTTCTACATCGCCGACCTCACCAGCGCCTCCACGGTCGAAGTCGCCGACGACCAGCTCGCCATCACCATCTGGAAACCCGGCGAGGGCGAACGAGTCGTCACGAAACGCTGAATCCCACCACCGCCCGCGTCCGACTGACTATGGACTATGGCTGACTGGTCAGTCATTATAAATTCATGCCGAAGCGAGTGGATGTCGATGCGCGGCGGACCGAAATTCTGGAGGCGGCCGTCCGGGTCTTCGCCAGGAAAGGGTTCGCCGCGTCGCGGATCGAGGATGTGGCGGCGGAGGCCGGGGTCGCGAAAGGGAGTGTCTACCTCGCGGTCAGCAGCCGGGAGGAACTGCTCACCGCCGCGTTCGACCAGTACCGTGCCCGCGCGGAACAGCAACTCGCCGCGCCTGGCAGCGGACCAGCGCTCGATCGGCTGGCGCAGTTGATCCGGTCGACCGTGGCGATGCTGGCAGCCCACCCGGACTACGCGCGCGTATTGCTGGACGTGTGGTCGGCCAGGACGCCGCTGGATATGGCCGCCGTCTACGAGGGCTACCGGGCGGCCGTCGCGGAACTGCTGCGCGCGGCCGCCGCCGAGGGGCAATTGCGGGCGGGCATCGGCGACGCGCACGCCGCGGTGATCGTCGGCGCGATCGAAGGATGCCTGGTGCAATGGCTGGCCGACGACCGCGTCGCCCTCACCGAGATGACCGAACCCCTGGTGCAGGTGTGCGTGGAAGGTATCCGCAGATGACGATCACCGACCGGCTCATCGCGCCCGGAGCGACGAGAAGTGAAGCAGCCCTGTGCTATTCGTCGGCGGTCATCGGTGGGGTGACGGCTGCGCTGCTCGCGAGAAGCGCGGGTGGCTCCGTACTGGTCGTCGCGGTGATCGCCCTGATCGGCTTCGACCTGTTCGGCGGCGCGGTGGTCAATGCGACAGCATCGGCTAAAAGCTGGTTTCACCGGCCAGGCCGAACCGCCCGTCATCACCTCACCTTCGTCGCCATCCACGCCCAACCGTTCCTGCTGGCGCTGGTGGTCCCGGGGTTCGGGTGGTGGGTCGCGGCGGCCGTCTACAGCCTCGTCCTCGCGGCGGCCGTCGTCGTCCTCTCGGTGCCCGATCAGCTGCGCGTGCCGGTGGCCTTCGCCGCCACAGTGTTCGGCGTCGCGATCACCACGTCGATGCTCACGGTGCCGACCTTCCTCCTCTGGTTCGGCCCGGTACTGCTGATCAAACTCCTCCTCGCGCACCTCCAGCCCGATACACCGCAGGCAAGGTGACGGATCGCCCGCGCGCGGTGTCGGGGATCGGCTGGTGCGCTGTGCCACGATGACCCGCATGGAGCTGCTCGCTTCCGCCGGTGCCGACGGGCCGACGCCGATCGTGTCGCTGTTCTGGATCGCGCTGGTCGCGGTGATCGCACCGGTGGTGTCGCGCCTGCTGCGCGGATATCTGCCCGATGTGGTGATCCTGCTGGTCGCGGGTGCGGTGCTCGGCCCGTACGTGCTCGGATGGGCCGACACCGGCGGCGGCGTCGATCTCGTCAGCGAGCTCGGGCTGGGAATGCTGTTCCTGCTCGCGGGCTACGAACTCGACCCGGCCCTGCTGCGAGGGAAATCGGGGCGAACGGCCTGGCTGGTCTGGCTCGTGTGCCTGGTCTTCGCGTTCGGGATCGTCACGCTGGCCACCGACCGGTCCACGGGCACCCGCATCGCCGTGGCCATCGCGCTCACCTCCACCGCGCTCGGCACGCTCCTGCCGATTCTGAAGCAGGCCGGAATCGCCGATTCACCACTCGGTCGCGCGGTGATGACGCACGGCGCGGTGGGCGAACTCGGGCCCATCGTCGCGATGTCGGTGCTGCTGAGCAGTCGCGACTCCATGTCGGCGCTCGTCACCGTGCTGATGTTCGTGGTCGCGGCGGTGCTCGTCGGACTGATCCCGGTGCGCATGCTCGACCGGATGCCCGACCTCGGATCGGCGCTCGGCCGGCTCGGCGGCGGCACCTCGCAGCTCCCGGTGCGCGGCGTCGTGCTGCTGCTCCTCGTCCTGATGGTGATCGCCGAGGAGTTCGACCTCGACGTGGTGCTCGGCGCCTTCGCCGCGGGCATGATCCTGCGCAAACTCATCGCCGCGGGCCACCCCGATGTGGACGCCTCGCTCGAGGCCATCGGTTACGGCCTGCTGATCCCGGTGTTCTTCGTGGTCTCCGGAATGGGTATCGACGTGTCCGCCGTCGCGAGCAACCCGGCGCTGTGGGTGTGGTTCGTGCTCACCATCGCGATCGCGCGCGGTCTGCCGGTGTGGCTGAGCGAGCGTTTCGTGCCGCACGGGCTGAACCTGCCCACCGGCCGCGAGCGGGTGCAGTTGGCCCTCTACGCGGCCACCGGTCTGCCGATCATCGTCGCGGTGACGCAGGTCGCGACCCGCACCGGCCTGCTCAGTAGCGAGGTAGCCTCGATACTGGTGGCCGCGGGAGCCACGACGGTATTGGTGTTCCCGCTGGTCGCGCGACTGATCGGGGCACGTGGCACCGAGCCCGTCACACCCGCGCATGAATGAGCTTGCATACTCGTGCATAATCATCACATGGTGGAAACGTCCGGAGGACCCGTATTACGGGTGGCGGTTGCCGGTGCCAGTGGGTACGCCGGTGGCGAGGTGTTGCGTCTGCTGCTCGGCCATCCCGAATACCGAGCCGGGCGCCTCGAGATCGGGGCGCTGACCGCCGGATCCAACGCGGGCACCGCCCTCGGCGCACTGCAGCCGCAGCTGCTGCCGCTGGCCGACCGCGTCCTGCAGGAAACCACCCCGGAGACCCTGGCCGGACACGACATCGTGTTCCTCGGTCTGCCGCACGGCCAGTCCGGCGCGATCGCCCAGGCGCTGCCCGAGTCGACGGTCGTCATCGACTGCGGCGCCGACTTCCGGCTCACCGACCCCGCCGCCTGGGAGAAGTACTACGGCAGCACCCATGCGGGCAGCTGGCCCTACGGTCTGCCGGAACTGCCCGGCGCGCGCGCCCGGCTCACCGGTGCCCGTCGCATCGCGGTGCCCGGCTGCTATCCGACGGTGTCCAGTGTCGCGCTCGCCCCGGCCGTCGCGGCGGGCATCATCGAGCCGAATGTGAACGTCGTCGCGGTGAGCGGCGCCTCGGGTGCGGGTCGCAAACTCGACATCGGCCTGCTCGGATCCGAGGTCATGGGCAGCGTGCGCGCCTACAGCGTGGCGGGTGCGCACCGGCACACCCCGGAGATCGCGCAGAACCTGAAAGCCGCGGGCGGCGTGGATGTTTCGGTGTCCTTCACGCCCGTGCTCGCGCCGATGCCGCGCGGCATCCTCGCCACCTGCACCGCGCCGGTGAAGGTCGACGCCGCGCAGGCCCGGGCCGTCTACGAAAAGGCTTACGCCGACGAACCTTTCGTGCACCTGCTGCCCGAAGGCATGCTGCCGCAGACCGGTTCGGTGCTCGGCTCCAACGCCATCACCCTGCAGGTCGCCGTCGACGCCGACGCGGGCCTGCTCGTGGTGATCGGCGCGATCGACAATCTGACCAAGGGCACCGCGGGCGCCGCGGTGCAATCGATGAATCTGGCCGTCGGTTTCGACGAGACCGCAGGACTTTCCACCGTAGGAGTGGCACCGTGACAACCCCTGATCCGCACGCGCCGGACCACGGCAAACTCATCCACACCCAGGGCGTCACGGCCCCGCTCGGCTTCCGCGCGGCGGGCATCGCGGCGGGCATCAAGGCCAGCGGCAAGCCCGACCTCGCGCTGGTGCTCAACGAGGGCCCCGAATACGCGGCGGCGGGCGTGTTCACCCGCAACCAGGTGAAAGCCGCCCCGGTGCTGTGGTCGCAGCAGGTATTGAAGTCCGGTCACGTGCGCGCGGTCATCCTCAACTCCGGTGGCGCCAACGCCTGCACCGGCCACGGCGGTTTCCAGGACACCCACAGGACCGCCGAGGAACTCGCTGCGGCACTGAGCAATTGGGGCACCGAGACCGGCGCGGGCGAGATCGCGGTCTGCTCCACCGGCCTGATCGGTGACCGGCTGCCGATGGACAAACTCGTCCCCGCGATCACCGAGATCGTGCACGAGATGGGCGGCGGTCTCACCGGCGGCTCCGACGCCGCCCACGCCATCATGACCACCGACACGGTTCCCAAGGAATCGGCCTTCCACCACGAGGACAAGTGGAACGTCGGCGGCATGGCCAAGGGCGCGGGCATGCTCGCCCCCTCGCTGGCCACCATGCTCGTCGTGCTCACCACCGACGCGGTGGCCACCCCCCAACAGCTCGACGAGGCACTGCGCAAGGCGACGAAATACACCTTCGACCGGCTCGACGTCGACGGCTCCTGCTCCACCAACGACACCGTGCTGCTGCTGGCCAACGGTGCGAGCGGCGTCACCCCGTCGCAGGACGACCTCGACGCCGCCGTGTTCACCGTGTGCGACGACCTGGCCGCTCAGCTCATGGCCGACGCCGAAGGCGTCACCAAGCGGGTGCGGGTCACCGTCACCGGTGCGGCCACCGAGGACGAGGCGCTCACCGTCGCCCGTGCCGTCGCCCGCGACAACCTGGTCAAGACCGCGCTGTTCGGCTCCGACCCGAACTGGGGCCGGGTGCTCGCCGCCGTCGGCATCGCCCCGGTGACCCTCGACCCGCATCGGATCGCGGTGTCGTTCAACGGGAATCCGGTCTGTGTCGACAGTGTCGGCGCTCCGGGCGCGCGTGAGGTCGACCTGTCCGGTGCCGATATCGACGTGCTGATCGAGCTCAATGTGGGCGAGGGTACCGCCATGGTGCGCACCACCGACCTCTCGCACGGCTACGTCGAAGAGAATTCGGCGTACAGCTCATGAACGCCGGTGTGCTGCACAGCCTTTCGGCCCTCGACAAGGCGCATGTCCTCGCCGACGCGCTGCCGTGGCTGCAGAAGTTCCGCGACAAGATCGTCGTCGTGAAGTACGGCGGCAACGCCATGATCGACGACGACCTCAAGTCCGCCTTCGCCGCCGACATGGCGTTCCTGCGCACCGTCGGCGTGCACCCCGTTGTCGTGCACGGCGGCGGCCCGCAGATCAATGCCATGCTGAAGAAGCTGGGCATGGAAGGCGAATTCCGTGGCGGATTCCGCGTCACCACCCCCGAGGTGATGGATGTGGTGCGGATGGTGCTGTTCGGTCAGGTCGGGCGCGAGCTGGTCGGGCTGATCAACGCGCACGGGCCGTACGCGGTCGGCATCTCCGGTGAGGACGCGCACCTGTTCACCGCCACCCGGCGCACCGTCGCCGTCGACGGGGTGGCCACCGATATCGGCCTGGTCGGCGATGTCACCGAGGTCAACCCGGGCGCCGTGCTCGACCTGATCGACGCGGGCCGCATCCCGGTGGTCTCCACCATCGCCCCCGACGCCGACGGCGTGGTGCACAACATCAACGCCGACACCGCCGCGGCCGCGCTGGCCGAGGGCATCGGCGCCGAGAAGCTCGTCGTCCTCACCGATGTCGAGGGTCTCTATACCGACTGGCCGGACCGATCCTCGCTCACCAGCCGGATCGACGCCGACGCCCTCGCCGAGTTGCTGCCGAGCCTGGACGCGGGCATGGTGCCGAAGATGGAGGCCTGCCTGCGCGCGGTCCGTGGCGGGGTGCCGAGTGCCCACGTGATCGACGGGCGCGTCCCGCATTCGGTACTACTTGAACTGTTCACCGGAGAAGGAATCGGAACCATGGTGACCCCGGGGGAGGCCGAAGATGAGTGAAGTGGCGAAACTGCAGCAGCGGTGGTCGGCCGCGATGATGAACAACTACGGCACCCCGAAGGTGGCGCTGGTGCGTGGCGCCGGGGCCGTGGTCTACGACGCCGACGGCAAGCGCTACGTCGATTTCCTCGGTGGTATCGCGGTCAACAGCCTCGGTCACGGGCATCCCGCCATCCTCGAGGCGGTCACCCAGCAGCTCGGCACCCTCGGCCACGTGTCGAACCTGTACGCGAGTGAACCCGTGATCGAACTGGCCGAGAAGCTGCTCGCCCACTTCGGTGACGGCGAGGGCAAGGCGTTCTTCTGCAACTCCGGTACCGAGGCCAACGAGGCCGCGTTCAAGATCGCGCGGCTCACCGGGCGGTCCAAGATCGTCGCCGCCGAGGAGGCGTTCCACGGGCGGACCATGGGCGCGCTCGCGCTCACCGGTCAGCCGTCGAAGCGAGCGCCGTTCGAGCCGATGCCGCCCGGCGTCGTGCACGTGCCCTACGGTGACGCCGCCGCCCTGGAAGCCGTCGTCGACTCCGACACCGCCGCGGTGTTCCTCGAGCCGATGATGGGGGAGAGCGGTGTGGTCGTCCCGCCGTTCGACTACCTCGCCAAGGCGCGCGAAATCACCTCGCGGGCCGGAGCTTTGCTGATCCTGGACGAGGTGCAGACCGGAATCGGCCGCACCGGCACGTTTTTCGCACACCAGGCGGCCGGGATCGTGCCCGACGCGATCACCCTCGCCAAGGGTCTGGGTGGTGGCCTCCCGATCGGCGCCGTGCTGGCACAGGGACGGGCGGCCGAACTGCTCACCCCGGGTCTGCACGGCACCACCTTCGGCGGCAATCCGGTCTGCGCCGCGGCGGCGCTGGCCGTGCTGCGCACCATCGACTCCGAGGACCTGCTGAGCCATGTGGAATGGGTCGGCAAGAAACTCAGCGACGGCATCGCCCTGCTCGAGCACCCCGAGATCGACCATGTGCGTGGGGCGGGCCTGCTGATCGGCATCGTGCTGCGCAACGACATCTCCGCCCACGTGGACGAACGGGCCCGCGAGGCCGGGTATCTGCTGAATCCCGCCAAGCCCGATGTGATCCGGTTGGCACCGCCCCTGGTGCTCACCGAAACCCAGGCCGACAATTTCGTCGCCGACCTGCCCGAGATCCTCGACAAGGCCGCCGCCGATGCCAAGGGAGCGACCAAGTGACCCTGCGCCATTTCCTGCGCGACGACGACGTGAGCCAGGCCGAACAAGCCGAAATCCTCGCTCTCGCCGCCGAACTCAAGAAGAACCCCTTCGCGCACCGCCCGCTGGAGGGCCCGCGCGGAGTCGGGGTGATCTTCGAGAAGAACTCCACCCGCACCCGGTTCTCCTTCGAACTCGGCATCGCCCAGCTCGGTGGGCACGCCGTGGTCGTCGACGGTCGCGACACCCAGCTCGGCCGTGAGGAAACCCTCGGCGACACCGGCAGCGTGCTCTCGCGTTACGTCGACGCCATCGTGTGGCGCACCTTCGAGCAGTCGCGGCTGGACGAAATGACCGCCACCGCAACGATTCCCGTGGTGAACGCGCTGTCCAACGAGTTCCACCCGTGTCAGGTCCTCGCCGATCTGCAGACGATCGCCGAGCGCAAGGGTTCGCCGGCCGGACTCAATCTCACCTTCTTCGGCGACGGCGCCAACAACATGGCGCACTCGCTGCTGCTCGGTGGTGTCACGGCGGGCATGAACGTGACCGTCGCCGCGCCCGCCGGTTTCGAGCCGCTGCCCTGGATCATGGAGGCCGCCGCCAAGCGTGCCGCCGAAACCGGTGCGACAGTGGCCGTTACGGGTGATCCCGTCGCCGGAGCCACCGGCGCCGACGTGCTCGTCACCGATACCTGGACCTCCATGGGTCAGGAGAACGACGGGCTCGATCGCGTCGGGCCGTTCCGCCCGTTCCAGCTCAACACCGAACTGCTGGCCGCCGCCAACCCGGAAGCGATTGTCCTGCACTGCCTTCCGGCACACCGTGGCGAGGAGATCACCGACGAGGTGCTCGACGGTTCGCACAGTGTGGTGTGGGACGAAGCCGAGAACCGGCTGCACGCCCAGAAGGCGCTGCTGGTGTGGCTGCTCGCGAAAGCCGCCGCGTGAGACCGCGATCCGGGGCCGACGCGGAGGGCAGGCGATGAGCGCACCCGAGAAGGGCACACCCGCCATCGCCCGCACCCGCGCCGGCCGCCAATCACGCATCGTCGAACTGCTCTCGGCGCATTCGGTGCGCAGCCAGACCGAACTGGCCGCACTGCTGGCCGCCGAGGGCATCGAGACCACCCAGGCCACCCTGTCGCGTGACCTGGACGAACTCGGCGCGGTGAAGCTGCGAGCCGCCGACGGCGGCGCCGGGGTGTACATCGTCCCCGAGGACGGCAGCCCCGTCCGCGGCGTCACCGGCGGCACCGGCCGCCTGTCGAAACTGCTGGCCGACCTGCTGGTGTCCACCGATTCCAGCGGCAACCTCGCCGTCCTGCGCACCCCACCCGGCGCCGCCCACTTCCTGGCCAGCGCCCTCGACCGAGCCGCCCTGCCCTACATCGTCGGCACCATCGCAGGCGACGACACCATCGCCGTCATCGCCCGCGAACCCCTCACCGGCGCCGAACTCGCCGCCAAGATCGAAAGCCTGGCCTGACCGTCTCCGACTTTTACCGAACAATGCAGAACTATGGTTAGGTAGCGAATCGCGTTACTTAACCTTAGCTACGTATCGTTAGGTAAGATCGGCTGATGGGTAACGCTCCGTCCGGTGGCTGGCCTGCCGTCGAGTACGAGACGCATCCGTGGACGGTGCGCGACCCGTACGTGTCACGATCCCAGCTGCGGCGGCACGCGGGAGACTACTCGGCCGCGGTGCTCACCGACATCGCCGAACTGCCGGTGGAGTTGCCGGTCTCACTGCTCACCGAGGCAGAAGAGGCCGCGCAGGAATTGGCGCGGTTCGACGCGCACCTTTCCGCCCGACTGGGGACCGACTGCGAGCTCGGTCCCATGAGTTCAGTCCTGCTGCGGACGGAGAGTTCCGCATCGTCACAGATCGAGAACCTCACGGTGGGGGCCAGGCAGCTCGCCCTTGCTGTGCTCGGCGAGCACAGCAATCGCAACGCACGCAGCGTGACCGCCAATGTGCACGCGATGGAGGCGGCGATAAGCCTGGGCAGGGACATCGATGCCGCCTCGATCCTGGCCATGCACCGCGCACTACTCGGCGAGTCCGATCCTGCACATGCCGGGCGATGGCGCGACGAACAGGTATGGATCGGTGGCAGCAATATTGGTCCGCACGTAGCGGATTTCGTTCCGCCACACCATGACCGGGTGCCGGCGGCGATTGCCGACCTGATCCGCTTCACCCGTCGCGACGACCTACCCGCCCTGGTTCATCTCGCGCTCGCTCATGCGCAGTTCGAGACGATCCACCCGTTCACCGACGGCAACGGGAGAACGGGCCGCGCTCTGGTGCACGCGATGTTGAGCGCCCGGCAGCTGACCGGGCACATCACCGTACCGATCTCGGCGGGCTTGCTGGTGAATACGGGTAGCTATTTCGATGCGCTGACCGGATATCGCACAGGAGATCCCGAGCCGATCGTCCGCCGATTCGTGGAGGCGACGTTCTACGCGGTCGGTGCGGGACGCCGATTGGTCGAAGACCTTCGCGCTGTGCGCACCGGCTGCCGGGAACAGACGACCGCTCGCGCGGATTCCGTCGTATGGAAGGTGATCGACAGTCTCATCGCGCAGCCGGTGGTGAACAGCGCTTACGTTGCCGAAACCTTCGGCATCAGCGCGGTCGCGGCGCAGCGGGCAATCGACCGACTCGTCCAGTCGGGCGTGCTGCGCGAGGTGTCGCAGCGTGCCAGAAACCGAGTTTGGCAGGCCGACGCAATTCTCACGGCCCTCGATGATTTCGCAGCAGGGGTCCGTCGCGTCCGGGCGTGAACAAGGCGCTGCGGTTCAACTCCGCGACAACCGCTGCCAGGTCCAGCTGACGCGGATGTCGAGCGGCGAATCGGGTGTGACCATCCGGGGATCGGTGTTGAGCCCGTTCGGTGGGCCGGATTGGGCTTCGACCGACAGTGATTCCTCCGGCAGTGTCCACACCACCACGTCGGTGACGGGACTGGTGATCGTGAACTCGAGGAAGCCCGGCCAGGTGAGGCGGGCGCGGACTCCGTCGGGCATGGCGAAGCAGTCGTCCCATGGTGGGGGAGTAGGTGCGATGTGGCGGCCGGTCGGGAGGTAGTCGGGGCCGCGTTCGTACTGCCAGGCCGGGTGGAAGTCGAGTTCGAGTGGGCCGGTGGCGGGGGCGAGATCGCGCAGGAACCACGGGTGCCAGCCGCCCTGGGCGGGGAAGGGGTCGTGGTCGGTGGTGATGCGCATCGCCAGGGTCAGGCCCGACTCGGTGAGGGTGAAGGTCTGCACGACCGTGCCCGCGAACGGCCAGGGCGCTGTCAACCGGCAACGCAGTATGGCCTCGTTCGCGGTCCTGGACACAACTTCCCACGTCCTGTCGCGGACGGTGCCGTGAATGCTGTGCGGCGGGTTGTCGATCGGCAGCTGGTAGGTGCGATCACCCACGGTGAGCTTGCCGTAGCCGAGCCGACCTGCCCATGGCGCCATCACGAAACACCCGGTCCCGGGGTCCTGGCGCAGCAATTCCGTGCCCGCCACGGTGAGGCTGTGGATCGCGCCCCCGTCGTCGGGGGCGATGGTGACCGTCGCGGTACCGGCGCTGAGTCGCACGTCGTCGCTCATGCCGGGGACACTATCGGCGCGGGCCCGTCATCCGGCGCAGCCCGCGCCGATGGGCATCAGTTGAACGGGTAGTCCCCGCCACCCGCGCCGCCGTTGTGGCCCGGTGTGGCGACATCGATGATGTCCTGCACCAGCTCGACCACGGCGCGACCGACATCGAGCACACCGTTGCCGAGCGTCGAGAATTCCTGCGCGATGTAATGAAGCATCTTGTTCGTCCTCACTTCTGGCGGGCCGAATAGTGCTGTCCCAGAGTGCCGTACACCATGTACGGCGCACTACCCTGCGACGGTGCTTCCCGATCTCGCGCCCTTCAAACCGTGACCCGACCCGCGGCCGCGCGGTACCGCAGGCGGGCGGTCAACCTGCCTGGCGCGCACGGCGGCCGGCCGACGTCGCTGAGGAGTTGCGCGAGCTGAACGCGCGCTGCCCGCGCGAGCCGGTACGACCGCGTTCAGGACGCGAGGAAATTCAGGACGGCGAGGATCAGGGGTGAACTGAGGTCGAACAGCACGCGGCCCACGTGTAGGCCGACCGCCGCGCCGGGCTCGTAGTTCTCCATGAGGAATTGCAGGATGGCGTCTTCCATGGTGTCCTCCGGTGCCGAGGGTCAGGCGAAGAAATCCTGGAGAATGGGGGTGCTCAGGTCGAACAGGGTCTTGCCGACGGTCAGGGCGAAATTCCCGACGCCGATGACGACGAGCCCGATGAGGTCGTAGTTGGCCTGAGCGAAATCACGTAATTGCTGCATGTTTACTCCTCGACCCCGACTGGATGAGTAGCTACTGTGACCAGCGTCTCACAGATGGTGTCGGCCGTCGAGGAGTCGCACCCCGGTGATGAATGAGCTTGCATCATCGTGCATAATCATTTGCAGCAACGGCGCGAGCCGTCCACAGACACCAGTTCAAGGAGCGCAACAGACATGTCCGATCGCGTCGTACTCGCCTACTCCGGTGGGCTTGACACCTCCGTCGCCATCAGCTGGATCGCGAAGGAGACCGGTTCCGAGGTCGTGGCCGTGGCCATCGACCTGGGCCAGGGCGGCGAGGACATGAACGTGGTGCGCCAGCGAGCCCTGGACTGCGGCGCCGTGGAGGCCATCGTGGTCGACGCGCGCGACGAGTTCGCCGACGAGTACTGCCTGCCCACCATCCAGGCCAACGCCATGTACATGGGCCAGTACCCGCTGGTCTCGGCCATCAGCCGGCCGCTGATCGTCAAGCACCTCGTCGAGGCCGCCAAGTTCCACAACGCCACCACCGTGTCGCACGGCTGCACCGGCAAGGGCAACGACCAGGTCCGCTTCGAGGTCGGCATCGGCGCCCTTGCTCCCGACCTGGAGGTCATCGCCCCGGTCCGCGACTACGCCTGGACCCGCGAGAAGGCCATCGCCTTCGCCGAGGAGAACAAGCTCCCGATCAACGTCACCAAGAAGTCGCCGTTCTCCATCGACCAGAACGTGTGGGGCCGCGCGGTCGAGACCGGGTTCCTCGAGGACCTGTGGAACGCGCCGACCAAGGACGTCTACGACTACACCGCCGACCCGACGGTGAACTTCGAGGCGCCCGACGAGGTCATCATCACCTTCGACAAGGGTGTGCCGGTCGCCATCGACGGCCGCCAGGTCACCGTGCTGCAGGCCATCGAGGAGATGAACACCCGCGCCGGTCGCCAGGGCGTCGGCCGCCTCGACATGGTCGAGGACCGGCTCGTCGGCATCAAGAGCCGCGAGATCTACGAGGCGCCCGGCGCCATCGCGCTGATCACCGCGCACCAGGCCCTGGAGAACGTCACCGTCGAGCGCGAGCTGGGCCGGTACAAGCGTCAGGTCGAGCAGCGCTGGGCCGAGCTGGCCTACGACGGCCTGTGGTACTCCCCGCTCAAGCGCGCCCTCGACGCGTTCGTCCAGGACACCCAGCAGAACGTCTCCGGCGACATCCGGATGGTGCTGCACGGTGGTTCCGCCGTGGTCAACGGCCGCCGCTCCGAGCAGTCGCTCTACGACTTCAACCTGGCCACCTACGACGAGGGCGACACCTTCGATCAGTCCCTGGCCAAGGGCTTCGTCCAGATCCACGGCCTGTCCTCCAAGGTCGCGGCACGGCGAGACCTCAACCAGAAGTAGTTCAAGGCTCCGACTGATTTCGCGCGAACATGGGTAACTCACCGGGTACGCCCAGAACCGCTGTGGTCCATGACGTGAGCCCGGTGTAGAACCCAGCGACCTCCCCGCGACCGGCAAAAGTCGCGGGGAGGCGGACAGGAGACGGCAGACGATGACCGACGGCGGCAGCACGAACACCGGTGCCCTCTGGGGTGGGCGCTTCGCGTCCGGGCCCGCCGAGGCGATGGCGGCGCTGAGCAAGTCGACGCACTTCGACTGGGCGCTGGCTCCCTACGACATCCGCGCCTCGCAGGCGCATGCCCGGGTGCTGCACAAGGCGGGGCTGCTGTCCGACGAGGATCTGTCCGGCATGCTGGCCGGGCTGGACGCGCTGGCCGCCGACGTGGCCTCGGGGGCGTTCGGTCCCGCCGACTCCGACGAGGACGTGCACGGCGCGCTCGAGCGGGGACTGATCGAGCGGGTCGGCACCGAGCTCGGTGGCAGGCTGCGGGCGGGCCGGTCGCGGAACGACCAGGTGGCCACCCTGTTCCGCATGTGGCTGCGTGACGGTGTGCGCCGTGTGGCCGCCGGTGTGCTCGATGTGGTCGATGCGCTCGTCGCCCAGGCCGCGGCGCACCCGGATGCGGTGATGCCGGGCAAGACCCATCTGCAGGCCGCCCAGCCCGTGCTGCTGGCCCACCACCTGCTCGCCCACGCGCATCCGCTGCTGCGCGACCTGGAACGCCTGCGCGACTTCGACAAGCGCGCCGCGATCTCGCCCTACGGTTCGGGCGCGCTCGCCGGTTCCTCGCTCGGTCTCGATCCCGAGCAGATCGCCGCGGAACTGAACTTCACTGCCTCGGCGGCCAATTCGATCGACGCCACCTCTTCGCGTGACTTCGCCGCGGAGGCCGCGTTCGTCCTCGCCATGATCGGTGTCGACCTGAGCCGCATGGCCGAGGAGATCATTCTCTGGAGCACACCGGAATTCGGCTACGTCACCCTCGCCGACGCATGGTCCACCGGCTCGTCGATCATGCCGCAGAAGAAGAACCCCGACGTCTCGGAACTCACCCGTGGCAAGGCGGGCCGCCTGATCGGCAACCTGACCGGTCTGCTCGCCACCTTGAAAGCCCAACCGCTGGCGTACAACCGGGATCTGCAGGAGGACAAGGAACCCCTGTTCGACTCGGTCGCCCAGCTCGAACTCCTGCTGCCCGCCATCGCCGGCCTGGTCGGCACCCTCACCTTCCACACCGACCGCATGGCCGAACTCGCCCCCGCCGGTTTCACGCTCGCCACCGACATCGCGGAATGGATGGTGCGCCAAGGTGTTCCGTTCCGTGTGGCCCACGAGGCGGCCGGTGCGTGCGTGCGCGCCGCCGAGGCCCGCGGTGTGGGCCTCGACGAACTCACCGACGAGGAATTCGCCGCCATCGACCCCTCGCTGACCGCTGGTGTGCGCGAAGTACTCACCGTCCCCGGCTCGATCGCCTCCCGTAACGCGCGCGGCGGCACCGCGGGCGTCCGCGTCGCCGAACAACTCGACGAGGTCCGCGAGAACGCCGACGAAGCCCGGGCCTGGCTGAACTGAACAACCTGCCGCGCCCCGCTAGTCTGCCGCCATGACCCTGCTCTTGCTGGCATTGGCCATCGCATCCGAGGTGACCGCGACCGTTTCGCTGAAACTGTCGGAAGGATTCACCAAACCGGTGCCGTCGGTGGTGGTCGTGCTCGGATACGGTGCGGCCTTCTACTTCCTGTCCCAGGTGCTGAAGCGGGGGATGGGTATCGGCGTCGCGTACGGAATCTGGTCTGCCGTCGGGGTGGCCGCCATCGCCCTGATCGGTGTGCTGTTCCTGGGTGAGCGGCTGTCACTGGTGCAGGTCGGTGGAATCGGCTTGGTCATTCTCGGCGTGCTGGCACTGGAACTCGGTGGCGCGCACTGACTTCGGACGGCGCCGACGCGAATCCCGCTCGGCTCACAACTCTGCGCGGACCCGGAAGCCCGCGTCGCGCAGCGCGTCCAGCACATCGTCGCGGTGCGCGGGTCCCCGCATCTCCACGGTGAGTGACACCTCCACCTCGTCGACCGCGAGCCACGTCCCGGTTCGGGAGTGGACCACATCGACCACACTCGCCCCGGCCCGGCCGACCACTCCCAGCAGCGCCGACAACGCACCCGGCCGGTCCGAGATCGTCACCCGCATCGCCAGATAGCGTCCGGCCGCGCTCAGGCCGTGGTTTATCACCCGGGTGAGCAGCAGCGGGTCGATGTTCCCGCCCGACAGAATCACCACGATCGGACCGGGCAGGTCACGCAACTCTGTCCCGAGCAACGCCGCAACCCCCGCCGCACCCGCCGGTTCGACAATGAGCTTGGCCCGTTCCAGGCACAGCAACAGAGCCTTGGACAGCGATTCCTCGTCGACGGTCACGATCCGCGACACCAGTTTCGACACATGACCGAACGGCACCGCACCCGGCATCCCCACCGCGATACCGTCGGCCATAGTCGACATCCGCGACGCCCGCATCGGCGTGCCCGCCCGCAGCGAATCCGGCCACGCCGCCGCCTCGGCCGCCTGCACGCCGACCACTCCGACCTGCGGCGCACAATGATTCATCGCGATCGCCACCCCCGCGAGCAACCCACCGCCGCCGGTCGGCACCACCACGGTCCGCACATCCGGCACCTGCTCGAGAATCTCGAGCGCGACACTCGCTTGCCCGGCGACGATATCGGGATGATCGAACGGATGAATCAGTGTCGCCCCGGTGCGCTCCGCGAATTCCTTTGCCGCGACCAGTGATTCATCGATCGTCTCACCGACCTGATGCACTTCCGCCCCGTATGCCCGGGTGGCGACGAGCTTGGGCAACGACGCCCCGATCGGCATGAACACCGTCGAGGTGATCCCCAGCTCCGCTGCCGACCACGCCACCCCCTGCGCGTGATTACCAGCGCTCGCCGCCACCACTCCGCGAGTCCTTTCCGCAGGCGACAGATTCGCGATCCGGTTGTACGCGCCCCGCGGCTTGAACGACCCGGTCCGCTGCAGGTTCTCGCACTTCAACCACACCGGTACCCCCGCCCGCTCCGACAGCACCCGCGACCCGACCACCGGCGTCCGCCGCACCACCGCCCCCACCACCCGCGCCGCGGCCTCCACCTGCCCGAACTCAACGCTCTCCATCGCCCCATCGTGCCAGCCGCCGCCCTCCCACGGACCTGGACGCGCGATCACCACGCTCTGGTGGCGGCTGCCACTCGGCCGATGCCGCCATCGGAGCGAGGTGATCGAATGACCAGCTCAGGCGCGGAGGGCGGCCTTGGCGATGTTGTGGGCGATGGTGCCGAGGCGGGTGAGGCGAGCGTCGCCGAGGGGCGTGAGTTTGCCGCCGAGGCGATTGGTGACGAAGGCGAGGGACAGGCCCGTTTCGGGGTCGGCGAAGGCGCCGGAGCCACCGAGACCGAAGTGTCCGAAGGCCGAGATCGGTTCGGCACGTGAGGGTTTCATGGGGACGCCGTGATAGCCCATCGCCCACGGGATGCGGAAGGCGAGCACATAGTCGGGGGTGAAGACCTGACGGGTGGCGGCGCGGCGGATCGTGTCGGGGGACAGGATGCGGGTGCCGCCGAGTTCGCCGCCGTTGGCGAGGGCGCCGTAGACGCGGGCCAGGGCGCGGGCCGAGAAGACACCGTTGACGCCGGGCATCACCGCGTCGTGCACACGCGGGTCGACGATGAGATCGGCGAAACCGCGCGGGGTGGTTTCGGCCGCCGCCGCGAATCGGGTGCGGGTGAGCAGGTCGGAGCCGCGCTCCCAATCAATGCCCGCCGCGGTGAGGCGTGGGAACGTGGTGGCGATGCGATGGCGTTCCGCGGCGGGCACGCGGAACCAGAGCTCCTCGGCGTCGAGCGGTTCGGCGAGTTCGGTGCGGACGACGTCGACGAATTCGCGGCCGGTGACGCGCTGCACCAGCTCGGCGGCCAGGTGCCCATAGCTGATCCCGTGGTAACCACTGGTGACGAGATGACGCGGGTCCGGGGTGGCGGCGGCGAGCGCGGCGGTGACCGCCTTGTCGTCGAGGAAGGTGTCGATCGGCCCGGAGATCAGCCCGCGCAACCGGTGCAGCCCGGCTCGGTGGGTGAGCACATCGCGAACCGTGATGCGGCCCTTGCCCGCTGCCGCGAACTCGGGCCAGTACTCGGCGACCGGGGTGTCGTAGTCGAGCTCGCCACGCTCGGCGAGCTGATGAATCACCGTGGAGGCCACGCCTTTTCCGGTGGAAAAGGCCAGCGCCACCGAGTCCGCCGTCCACGGCACACCCGGGCGTGCGTACCCGGCCCACACATCGACCACCGGTTCGCCGTGCAGGTACACGCACAGCGCGCCACCCCCGTGCGAAGGCTTGCGGAACAACTGGTCGAACACGGTGACCAGACGGACGAAACGGCGATCCACCGACTGCGTTGTCGAAACTCCCATCACCCGAGCATGCCAAATCACCCATGGGACCGGTCGGTACGGTGATCTTTTCCTGACCGTCACATCCGGCAGCGTGGGCGCAATACTCGCGTCATAGCGTGCACGCATGTCCTCGAGACGACGATCGGCGCTGCTCGCGAGGCTTGTGGTGGACGAACCCGGTAGGCCACAGGTGATCCTGGGCGAACTGCGCCGCGTGATCCTCGACGGTGCCGTCCCGCCGTGCACCGTGATCCCGCTGCGCGAGGTGGCCGTGCTCTTCGGAGTGAGTCACATCCCGGTGCGCGAAGCGCTGAAAACCCTGATCGGGGAGGGGCTGGTCACCCACCGGCCGCAGCGTGGGTACCAGGTCGCGCAGCTCACGGCGCGTGAACTGCGGGAGATGTACATCGTGCGCGACACCCTGGAATCGGCGTCGCTCGCCGCGGCCGCGCTGTCGGCGGACGACGCCGAACGCGCCGAACTGCTCGCCGTGAACGACCTGCTCGAGCAGGCGATCCTCGACGACGACCCGGCGGCGTATCAGCGCCGATCGCGCTGCTTTCACGTGGCGCTGACCCGCCCGTCGCGCATGTTCCGCCTGTTGCAGATGCTCGAATCCGCCTGGAATGTCACCGAACCCGTGCAATCCATGGTGCACATCGACCGCGCCGACCGTGAGCTCCTGCACACCGACCACCTCGCGATGCTCGACGCCTTCCTCGCCCGTGATGTGGCCCGTCTGCTAGTCACGGCCGAGGAGCACCATCGACGACTCGAATCGGTGATCGCGACCCTTCCCACCGACACCGGTCTGCTCGCGCCGGAGGATATATCTTCGGCGCAATAGCGGCGAAATTCGCGGGAAACCGCAGGGCAACTGCGCAAACCTACGGTCATCGCAGCAGCTGAACCCTTCGGATGGGAACGACCATGACCGATATCATCACCGTCGCCACCGGTGCGCCCGCCACCGATCCGCCCGCCTACGATCCACGATTGACCAACGAGGATCTCGCACCGCTGCGCAAGCAGACATGGGGCACCTACAACATCTTCGCGTTCTGGATGTCGGACGTGCACAGTGTCGGCGGATACGTCACCGCGGGAAGCCTTTTCGCGCTCGGTCTGGCGAGTTGGCAGGTTCTCGTCGCCCTGCTGATCGGCATCGTCATCGTCTACTTCTTCTGCAATCTGGTCGCCAAACCGAGCCAGGTGACCGGTGTGCCGTACCCGGTGATCTGCCGGAGCGCGTTCGGTGTGCTCGGTGCCAATATCCCGGCCATCATTCGCGGTCTGATCGCGGTGGCCTGGTACGGAATTCAGACCTTCCTTGCCTCCGCCGCACTGGATGTGGTTCTGGTGAAACTGTTTCCGGGTCTGGCGCCGTACGCCGTCACCGCCGACTACGGTTTCCTCGGTTTGTCGGCGCTGGGCTGGGGCAGCTATCTGCTGCTGTGGGTGGTGCAGGCGTGTGTGTTCTGGCGTGGCATGGAATCCATCCGCAAGTTCATCGATTTCTGCGGTCCCGCCGTGTATGTCGTGATGTTCGTGCTCTGCGGCTACCTGATCGCGCGCGCCGGCTGGAGCGCCATCGACCTGAACCTGGGGGAGGTGACCTACACCGGCTGGGCGTCGGTGCCGGTGATGCTCGGCGCGATCGCCCTCGTGGTGTCCTACTTCTCGGGCCCGATGCTCAACTTCGGCGACTTCTCCCGCTACGGCAAGAGCTTTCCGGCCGTGAAGACCGGCAACCTGCTCGGCCTGCCCGTGAACTTCCTGCTGTTCTCCCTGCTCGTCGTGATCACCGCCTCGCTGACGGTGCCCGTCTACGGCGAGCTCATCACCGACCCGGTCGCGACCGTCGCCCGCATCGACTCCACGTTCGCGATCGTGCTCGGCGCGCTCACCTTCACCATCGCCACCATCGGTATCAATATCGTCGCCAACTTCATCTCGCCCGCGTTCGACTTCTCCAATGTGAGCCCGCAACGGATCAGCTGGCGCGCGGGCGGGATGATCGCCGCGGTCGGTTCGATCCTGATCACCCCCTGGAATCTCTACAACAATCCCGAGGTGATCCACTACACGCTCGAGGTGCTCGGCGCCTTCATCGGACCGCTGTTCGGCGTGCTGATCTGCGATTACTACCTGGTGCGCAAGCAGAAGGTGATCGTCGACGACCTCTTCACCATGTCGGAGCGGGGCAGCTACTACTACCGCAAGGGCTACCACCCCGCCGCGATCGTCGCCACGGCGGTCGGCGCGGGCGTCGCGGTGTTCCCGGTGCTGGCCAACGGTTTGCCCGGAATGCACACCGCGGCTCAGTACAGCTGGTTCATCGGCTGCGGCCTCGGTTTCGCCACCTACTACCTGCTCACCGCAGCCAGGCGCAGGACCCGCCCGGAGGTTCTCGCCTGATGCGAATCCGGGTCGTCAATCCGAACACCACCTCGGCGATGACCGACACGATCGAGCAGTGCGCCCGGGCCGTCGTCGGCGCGGGCACCGTGCTCGACGCGGTCACCTCCGCGACCGGACCGGTCTCGATCGAAAGCCACTACGACGAGGCGATGAGCGTTCCCGGACTGCTGGCCGCCATCCGGGAAGGCGAGGCCGACGGTGTCGACGGCTACGTCATCGCCTGTTTCGGTGACCCGGGCCTGGACGCCGCACGCGAGGTCGCGACCGGACCGGTGATCGGGATCGCGGAGGCGGCGATGCGGACAGCCAGTCACCTGGGGCGGGGATTCAGCGTCGTGACCACCCTCCATCGCACCAAGGGCCGCGCGACGGATCTAGCGGAACACTATGGGCTGCAACGGTTCTGCTACGGAGTGCACGCGTGCGAACTCCCCGTGCTCGCGCTGGACACCGACCCGGACGCACGCAAGGTCGTGACCGAAGCGTGCCGGGCGGCGGTGTCGGCCGACGGTTCCGACGCCGTCGTCCTGGGCTGTGCCGGAATGGCCGACCTGTGCGCGCACATCCGGGCGGAGATCGGCGTGCCGGTGATCGACGGTGTCGCGGCGGCCACACTGACCGTGCAATCTCTGCTCACCCTCGGACTGCGCAAGTCGGGGAGGGGCGAGTTCGCGACACCGCCGGCGAAGCCCTATACCGGGCTGCTGGAATTGTTCGGGTCGGAATAGGTCAGGCGTCGGCCAGCTCACCGGTCAGGGCGTCGAGTACCGCGTCGAGGTTGTCGACGTCGACGACCAGGCGGGTGAAGTCGGGTCCGTTCAGGTCGATGCGGACCGCGTTTCCACCGAAAGTGGTGTCCCAGAACTCTTTCCGGCCCTTGCCCCGGTAGACGCCCGCGGCGATCACGCCGGGGATGAAGGTGCCCGGCGCGCGGACCCACGGCGGGCGCAGATCCACCTCGGCGGTGGTGATCTCGGTGATGGCGGCACGGTCGATCACCACCTGCTGGCGCAGCGCGAGCAGCCGATGTCCACCGAGTACATGGACCGTCACCGTGTCGTTGTCGACCTCGAGCTCGACCATCGCTACCTCACTCACCATCTGCGGAAACGTTCCCTGTCGAGAGTGCTCCCGTGGCCTGGCTTGCGACTGTGGCGAGCCTGTGAGTTAGCCAAGGAAGTCAGAGGCATAGTCAAATGTAGATATACGCATCTATCGGGAGTTGCATTAGGAGTGCAGCTCACCCGGCGTGGCCGGAAAAGACGTCAAGGAGGGGAACGGGTGTGCCCGGTGGTCGACGGCGACTACCGGGCACTCCGAGGACATGTCGGTCAGAGGTCAGCAGGCGACCTTGTCCGCCACGATCAGCAGATACTGGAAGCTTCCCTCCCGGTACGCCGTGAGAAACGGCTGTTCCACCCCGGTCGCGAGCTCCGAGTGCGTCCGCAGGTCCCAATACGGAATCGTGTCCGGTGTCAGATCGATGACCGTAGTCGGCACCAGACCGTTCTCCGACAGCGCACGGAAGTACTCGCTGCGCGGATGGATCATGCAGCCGTAGTGTGCGTCGATCCAGCTCACCGATGCGGACCGGCCGCCGATCACATCGTTGGAGCAGCCGGTGATGCACACGTAGCGCCCGCCCGGTTCCAGCACGCGGGAGAACTCCGCGAACAGCGGGAACAGATCGACGTACATGGTGGTCTCGTTGGTCCACACGGCCCGGACCGAATCGTCGTCGAAACCGGTGTCGAGCATATTGCGGAAGTGGAAGCGCACCCGATCGGAGACACCGCGTTCGACGGCCTGGTCGTTGGCGAAACCGACCTGGTACTCGGAGATGCTCACCCCGTCGACGGAACAGCCGAAGCGCTCGGCCGCCATGAAACTGGTGCCGCCGCGACCCGAACCGCCGTCGAGCAGGCGGTCGGCGGGGGTGATGGCGCCGAGGTGGTCGAGGAGGAGATCGGCCTGGGCGGTCTCGAGGCGGTGCAGTTCCCGCACGAGGCGCTCCTGCCGGGTGTCCTCGGGACCTTCGATCACCGACCAATCCGGCTCACCGATGCCGTAGTGGTGGTGGTAGAGGCCGTCCACCTCGCCGAGCTTCGTGTTGACCCGGTCGTCGTTGGGATTGTTGTTCCAGTAGGCAGCGACCGAACGCTGGTAAGTGGTGCGCAGGACGGAGCTGTCGGTGTGGGCGTTCGCGATGGTCATCGGTCGTCCTCTCGTGGTGCGGTGTCGTGGTACCGGCGGCTGTCGGCGTGCCAGGCGCGGTTGCCGCCCATCCAGGCCCACAGGCCCGTCAGGAATCGGCGCAATTGCGGTGAACCCGCGGCGGCCAAGGGTGCGGCCTCGCGTTCGAAGCGGTGCATGAGTTCGTCGTGGATCTCGGCGGTGCGCAGCACGGCATCGGCCCGGCTGCACCCCTCCTCGGCGGCGAGGACGGTCGGCAGGTTGAACTCCCGCCCGCCCGAAAGGTCTTCGCGCGCCATCGAATACAGATCGTTGACCATCTGTGCGGCCAGGGCCGCAGTGGTGACGACCCGCCGGACGGCCGGGTCGGTGTACTCGGGTGCGCCGAGTTCGTAGCGGCCGACCGCGTCGATCGGCGCCATACACGGCAGGAAACTGTGCGGTTGCCGATTGGTCAGGTACTCCCACACCGGCGGCATCCGCCCCGCCGCCCGCCAGCCGGCCTCGGCGCCGAGCGCGATGAACCAGCCCGCGATCTCGGTCCGGAGCCTGGCCAGCTGGGCGTCGCTCGCGTACCCCGCCAGGTGCGCGAACGAGGTGCGGAACGCGCGGCGGATCGGGTCGGCCTGCATGGCCTGTTCGAGCCGTGGCGCGTAGCGCATGGGCAGGTGCGCCGGGTCCATGGCGGCGGCGGCGAGTTCGAGCCGTGGCCCGAGTTCGGCGGCGGCGCTGGACGGGGTGCCGTCGGGTGCGGTGTCGCCAGGGGCGTCCTCCTCGCAGTAGTAGTCGTCGACCGACCATTCGGCGACGGCGCAGCGGGCCGCGGCGAGCAGCAGATCGGGGTCGTCGCAGTCGGGATGGGCCAGCATGATGAGCCTGCCGAAATCGGCCTTGCCGAGTTCGTCGAGGCGGCCCTCGTACAGTCCGATCTCGGCGGCCCACGCGAGGAGGCCGACATTGACGGCTTCGGCCAGGGCGGGGTCGTCACGTTCCGGCGGCGGGCAGTAGAGCGCCGGGATGTCTTGCCTTCCACCGCTTTCGGGCCGCTCGGTGGTGCGGTTCGCGAGCAGGGACACCTGCAGGCCCGACGTGCCGAGCCCGGTCGGACCGCGCAGCCGGTGCGCGGCGGGCGGGCTCACCACATCGGACGTGCCGCTCCGCGCCGCCGAGGTGGGTGCCGCGAGCCGGGGCACACGGCCGATGAGCTCCGCGCCGCGATTCGAGTGGAGCGCGAAGGGTCGGGCGACCGGTGACGCACCCGCGAACACGTCGGCCGGGGCTGACGCGCCGTGTAACAGGGCGACGACAGTCGCGGCGAGGTCGCCGGCCGCCGGGGGAGCGGCGGCTCTGCTGAGCAGGGACATGGCCCGGCCGTTCAGTCGGCCCGGCGCGCGACGAGGACGTCGTCGAGCACACCGAGCGCGTCGGGCACCAGCACCGCCGCCGAGTAGTAGCAGCTCACCAGGTACGACATGATCGACTGATCGTCGATCTGCTTGAACCGCACGTTCAGGCTCGGCTCGTACTCGTCGGGAATGCCGGTCTGGTGCAGGCCGACCACGCCCTGGTCCTTCTCGCCGATACGCATCGCCATGATCGAGGTGGTCTGGGTTTCGCTGATCGGGATCTTGCCGCACGGCAGAATCGGCACACCGCGCCAGCCGGGCACCCGGTGCCCCTGGAATTCCACCGGGTCGGGGTACAGACCGCGGCGCGAACATTCACGACCGAACGCGGCGATCGCCTTCGGGTGGGCGAGGAAGAATTTCGTTCCACGGCGCATGCTGAGCAATTCGTCCATGTCGTCGGGTGACGGTGCGCCGGATTCGGTGGTGATGCGCTGTTTGAGATCGCAATTGTGCAGCAGGCCGAAGTCGGGATTGTTCACCAGGTCGTGTTCGCGACGCTCGTAGAGCGCTTCGACGGTGAGTCGCAGCTGCTGGTCGACCTGGTTCATCGGGTCGTTGAACAGGTCGGCGACCCTGGTGTGGATCCGCAGCACGCTCTGGGCCAGGCTCAGTTCGTACTCGCGCGGACTGGCGTCGTAGTCGACGAAGGTGCCCTCGAGCAACGGTTCCCCGGAATGCCCCGAGGCGATCTCGATATCGGCCTCACCCTTGGAATTCTGGTTCCTGGAAGACGCGGCCGACGTATCCGCCCGGATCCGCGCCAGGCCGGGGGTCGACTCGAGGAACTGCTCGAATTCCTGCCTCGGCAGGCAGAGGACGGTGGTCTTGGTGACCGTCTTCACGGTGTCCGGCCAGATCGCCGACGGGTCGGTGAGCATCTCCTCGCCGTAATAGTCACCGCCGTACAGGAGACCGAGTTTGGTGGCCTCCCCGTATTCACCCGAACCGATCCTGGCCAATTTCCCGTGGACGACGAGAATGACCTGATCCATCGGATTCCCGAATTCCGCGAGCACGGTTCCCGGGTCGAGATCGTATTGCACGAAACTGTCCGCGAGGGGACGCAACAGGTCGTCGTCGTCGATATCGCGCAGCGGCGGCAGTTCGCGCAATTCCTGCGGGATCACCCTGGCCCGGGCGCCGTCGACGACGAATTCGACCTCCCCGTTGCCGACGGTATGGGTGAGCCTTCGGTTGACCCGGTAGATACCGCCCGCCACCTGCACCCATGGCAGTGCTCGCGAGAGCCAGCGCGAACTGATGCCCTGCATCTGCGGCTCGGATTTGGTGGTGTGGGTGAGCTTCTGTGCTGCGGTGGTGGACAGGCTCTTGCGTACGGAATTGTCTGTGGGCAGCGGCATTTCGATGGTCATAGCATCCTCACCTCGAGTGGATTCGGGTACGGCCGATCGACCTGTCGTCGCGCGACGACAGGTTGGGACGTTGGTGAAGCGAATGCGAATGGTCCTGCGCGGGCGAACCCGGCGTGTGAAACGTGTTGCACGAAAAGTGATGTGCGGCAGAGCGTTCCGGACGACAACGATGTTAGGTGCTGGAAGCCCGGTGCGCGCACGATCGCAGAAAATCGCATTCTGACCGGGAGATCCCTTGTGCGATAGGCGATTGCGGACACGGCGGTGTCCGCGAACGGCCGACCCGACACCTGGACTTCCGGCTCCGCAACACGCTCCTTTCGGACCGCGGGCGCGCCGGTGACGAAGGGGCCGCCGACCGGCGTGGTGTGACATGAAACGCCGCAACATGCGGCCTGTCACAGCCGACACATAATGGAGGTCCGGTGTGGTTAGCTCATATGAGCACATCGGGGTGTGTGAGGTGCATCACAGTCAGTAGGGTCAGGTGGGAACGGTGAATATCAGTCCAAAAGGTGTGGTCGGGTCGGTGCAGCGATTGCTGGCTACCGCGCAGAACGGGCTGGAGGTGATCCGCTTCGGCGGACTGGCGCACGACGTCGAGTCCTCGCCCTTCGAGGTCGTCGAACGCAGACGCATGTACCGCCTGCGGCACTACTTCCCCGACGACACGACACCCGGTCGTCCGGTGGCGCTGCTGGTTCCGCCGCTCATGGTGAACGCCGACATCTGGGACGTGAACGCGGCGGGCGGTGCCGTCGGGATTCTGAACGCGGGCGGAATCGACTGCTGGGTCATCGATTTCGGTTCCCCCGCCACCGAGGAGGGCGGCTGGGAACGCGACCTGGCCGATCACGTGCTTGCCGTGAACTCCGCCATCGACACCGTGTGCGAGGCCACCGGTGCGCAGGTGCACCTGATGGGCTACTCCCAGGGCGGCATGTTCGCCTACCAGACCACCGCCTACCGCTACGGCAAGGGCGTCGCCTCCATCGTCACCTTCGGCAGCCCCGTCGACATCGTGGCCGGCATGCCGTTCGGGCTGCCCTACGGTCTGGTGTCCGAGGTGGCCGACTTCCTGGCCGACCACGTGATGCACCGGCTGCCGATCACCGAATCGATGGTGCGTTTCGGCTTCCAGATGCTCGATCCGGTGAAGACCGCGAAGTCGCGCATCGATTTCCTGTTGCAGCTGCACGACCGGGAGGCGCTGCTGCCCAAGGAGCGTCAGCGCCGCTTCCTCAACAGCGAAGGCTGGGTCGGATACGCGGGCCCCGCCGTCGCCGATCTGCTCAAGCAGTTCGTCGCGCACAACCGGATGATGCTCGGCGGCTTCGTGATTCGCGATCATCCCGTCTCGCTCGCCGAGCTGAAGTGCCCCATTCTCGCCTTCGTCGGCGAGGTCGACGACATCGGCCAGCCCGCCGCCGTGCGCGGCATCGTGCGTGCCGCGCCGCACGCCGAGGTGTACGAGGCCAGCCTCGTCGCGGGGCATTTCGGTCTGGTCGCCGGTTCGACCGCCACCAACCACACCTGGCCGATGGTGCGCGACTGGATCGCTTGGATGGACGGTCACGGCCCGCTGCCCGAGACCATCGTCCCGATGCAGGAACACGTGCCGGGCAACGCACCGCGCACGGCGGCCACCCGCATGGTGCACACCGCCGCCAGCCTCGCCGAGGCCGGCGCCGGGGTCGGCAAGGCGCTGGAAGGCGTCGCGGGCAGCACGATCCGCGGCTCCATCGAGATGGCGGGCGAGGCGGCGCGCGCACTGCCGCGCCTGACCCGCCTGGGCATGATCCAGCCGCACACCCGAATCTCCCTCGGCAAACTGCTCAGCGAACACGCCAGGCGCGCGCCCCAGAAGGACCTGGTCCTGTTCGACGACCGCGTGCACACCAATGCCGCCGTCGAGCAGCGGGTCGACAATGTGGTGCGCGGCCTGATCTCGGTCGGTATCCGGCCCGCCATGCGGGTGGGCATCGTGATGGAGACCCGCCCGAGCGCGCTGGCCTCGGTGGCCGCGCTCTCGCGCCTCGGTGCCGTCGCCGTGCTGCTCGCCCCCGGCGCCGAACTCGATCGGGCCATCGAACTCACCGGCGTGAAGACCCTCGTCACCGACCCGGAGAACCTGCGTGCCGCCGCCGGGACGAACGCCCGGGTGCTCGTGCTCGGCGGCGGCGACCAGCGCCGGCTCGCGGTGCCGACCAGCGACCGGGTGATCGACCTCGAACAGATCGACCCCGACACGGTTCGCGTGCCCGCCTGGTACCGGCCCAACCCCGGCCTCGCCCGCGAACTGGCCTTCGTACTGGTGCTCGGCACCGGCGACCGGCTCGAGGCGAAGTACATCACCAACCACCGCTGGGCCCTGTCCGCCTTCGGCACCGCGAGCGCCGCGGACCTCGACCGCCGCGACACCGTGTACTGCCTTGCCCCACTGCATCATTCGTCCGGCCTGCTGGTGAGTCTCGGTGGCGCGATCGCGGGCGGCAGCCGGATCGCGCTGGCCAGGCCGGTGGACATGGACCCGGGCCGGTTCGCCGAGGAGGTGCACCGCTACGGCGTCACGGTCGTCACCTACACCTGGACCATGCTGCGCGATCTGCTCGACGCGCAGGTCTTCCCGGCCGGGTACAACCATCCGATCCGGTTGTTCATCGGCTCCGGTATGCCCAAGGGGCTGTGGCGAAGGACCATCGAGCAATTCCCGCCTGCGCGGGTGCTCGAGTTCTACGCCTCCATCGACGGCGACGTGGTGCTCGCCAATGTCACCGGCGCCAAGATCGGTGCCAAGGGCAGGCCGGTTCCCGGCACCGCGACGGTGGAACTGGTGGCCTACGACCCGGTCAGCGAGCAGATCCTCGTCGGCGACGACGGCTTCGCCCGGCGCTGCGCCGACAACGAGCCCGGCCTGCTGCTCGGCAAGGCCGTCGACGGCGGTGACATCTCCGACGGCGGACTGCGCGGGGTGTTCCGCGCGGGCGACGCCTGGTGGCCGACGGAGAATCTGTTCCGCCGCGACGGCGACGGCGACTACTGGCTCGTCGACCGCCGCGACACGGTGATCCGCACCGCTCGTGGTCCGGTGTTCACCCAGCCGATCGTCGACGTGCTCAACGACATCACCCCGGTCGACCTCGAGGTGGCCTTCGCCCTGCCGACCCCGTCGGGAACCCTTGCCGCGGCCGCGCTGAGCGTGCGCGACGGGTTCCGGATCGAACCGGGCGATGTCACCGAGGCGATGCGTGCGCTCGACCGCAGTCAGCGGCCCGACCTGGTGTACGTGGTCGAGGAGATTCCGCGCAGCGCGAGCTTCCGGCCCTCGGCGTCGGCGGTCCAGGCGGCCGGATACCCGAAGGCCGGGCCCGGCACCTGGATCTACAACCGGGAGACCGACACCTACGAGGTGCTCACCGACGCGGCCGCGGCGGAACTGTTCGGCGGCAACTGACCCATCGACGACGAAGGCCGCCCGGCGAAACCGGGCGGCCTTCGTCATCTCCTAAACCTGGACGCGGTACTCCGTGACGGCATCGATGACGCGACCGAGCTGCGCCTCGCTGAGCATCGGCCACAACGGCAACCGCACGATGGTGGCCGAGAACTCCGCCGACCGCGTGCACGGCACCGGAGTGCGCCCGTACTTGAGCCCCGCCGGGCTCGAATCGAGCGGAATGTAGTGGAACGGGGCGACGATCCCGCGCTCGGCGAGGTGCGCGATGATCCCGTCGCGGCTGTCCTCGGTGGGCATCCGCAGGTAGAACAGGTGCGCGGTGTGGCCACGGTCGGCGGGCACCGTCATCGGGCGCACGTCGTTGGCGGCGGCCCAGTCGGGCAGCGCGGCCGCGTAGGTGTCCCACACCCGGTGGCGGGCGGCCTGGATGGTGTCGAACTCGGCCAGCTGCGCGTCGAGGACCGCCGCGTTGAGTTCGCTGGGCAGATAACTGGAACCGATGTCCTGCCACGAGTACTTGTCGACCTGCCCGCGCAGGAAACGGGCCCGGTCGGTGCCCTTCTCACGCATGATCTCGGCGCGACCCATCAGGATCTCGTCCGACAGCAGCAGCGCGCCGCCCTCGCCGCAATGCACGTTCTTGGTGTCGTGGAAACTCTGGGTGCCCACCGTGCCGATGGTGCCGAGTTGCCTGCCCCGCCAGGTTCCGCCGAGGCCGTGCGCGTTGTCCTCGATGATCGCCACACCGTGCTGCGCGGCCAGCGCCAGCAGCGGTTCCATGTCGGCGGCGACACCGCCGTAGTGCATCACCACGATCGCCTTGGTTCGGTCGGTGATCGCCTCGGCGGCCGCGGCGGGGTCGATATTGCCGGTCGCGTCGTCGATATCGACGAACACACAGGTCGACCCGCGCAGCGCCATCGCGGTGGCAGCCGAGGTGAACGCGAAACTCGGCACGATCACTTCGTCGTCGGGGCCGAGTTCGAGCAGCAGCGCACCGAGTTCCAGCGCGTGCGTGCAGGAGGTGGTGAGCAGCGCGTGTTCGGCGCCGGTGATGGCCTTGATCTTGGCCGTTGCCGACCTGGTGAACTGGCCGTCGCCGTGGCTGTGATCGGAATCCAGGACGGCCGACAGATTGGCGCGCTCGGCGGCGGCACGGAACGGCCTGCTGAAGATGATGCGGTCGTTCACTCGCGGAGGTCCTTGTCCGTCACGGCTGCCGGCACCGCGACGTCGACTCGATGGTTGGAGACCGGCGCGTGCATCGTATCCGGGCGCGGTGTCGGGGTCTGCACGGTCAGGTACAGCGGCTTACCGACCAGGATGTGCAGGGCCACACCGAGATACTCCGCGATCAGGCCGAGCGAGAACAGGGTGGCACCCGAGCACAGCAGCAGCACGACGATGATCGACGCCCAGCCCTCGGGGTCGTGATTGTCCTGGGTGAGCGCCTGCACCACGATGAACGCGGCCATCGCGACACCGGCCAGCGCCAGGCTCACACCCAGCATGCTCACCAGCCGCAGACCACGAGTTCCGCTGCACAACACCATCTTCCAGAACAGCGAGAACAGGCGACGGTAGTTGTAGCCGGACTCGTCGCGGCCCTCGGCGCGCAACACCACCGGCACCGAGACCGTATTGCCGACCACCCAGGTGAGCGCCACATCCAGGTACACGCCGTTGGCGGCGACCTCGGCGAGCTGACGGCCGATATCGCCCCGGATCAGCCGGAAGCTCTCGAACCGGGTGGAATCGGGGAAGGCGAACACCGTGGCCAGCACGATCTTCGCGCCGCGCGAGGTGAGGTTGCGCAGGAAGCCGTGCGGGCGGGTGTTGGACGGCTTGGAGTAGACGAGATCCGCGCGCGAGGCCAGCGCCGCGTCGAGGAAGTCGGCGATGAAGGCCGGATCGTGCTGGCCGTCCTCGTCCATCGTGACGATCCAGTCGCCGCGCGCGGCCGCCATGCCGGCGATGGTCGCGGCGTCCTGGCCGAAGTTGCGGCTCAACCACACCGCGCGCACCTGCGGGTAGGAGCCTTCCAGTTCCTGCAGCACCACATCGGAGCGATCCGGCCCGTTGTCGTGGACGAGGATGATCTCCTCCACCGCGAACCGCGCACCCGACGGGGTCGTGCTCGGCCCGGTGAGCCCGTCCAGTTCGGCGACCAGCGCGGCGATCGTGTCCTCACCCCGGTAGACGGGGACGACCACCGACACCGATTGCACCGGATGCGAACCGTTGCGCTCGGCGGCGCCCGCGCGTGGCACAGCGCCGGACCGGGACGAATGTGCGGTGGGAAGCGGCATGGGTCGACTTTCGGTGTCTTGGCAGGCGAGGGGTGTGGGCACTCTAACACCGCACGGTGACGGGTCGGCGGTGCCGGATCGGGCTGTGCGAGGCGCTGTCACGCGGTGATGCCTGTAGGGTCTGGTGCTCGTGGTGGAAAGTAGAAACCCGTCCCGACGTTCGGTCTACATCTGGGGCTTGATCACCGCCCTCGGCGTGATCGCGGGCTATGGCGCGGTGCTACTCGCCAACGTCCGGCACTTCTACACCGACGACACCGAATCGCAGTACGTGCCGCTGTGGGTGATGCTCGGCAACCGGCTGCGCGACGGCGACCTGCCGGTGATGGTTCCCGAGCACTGGATGGCGGGCAATTACGCCATCGAGGAAGCGGGCCTGCTGAATCCGCCGCAGCTGCTGATCGATCTGATCGCGCCCTCGGTGGACAACCTCGTGCTCTACGCGACCGTGGTGAAGCTGATCTTCGCGATCATCCTTGGGCTCGGTGTCTACCGGATCTGCCTGGTCTACGGCTCGCGCGTGCAGTGGGCGGCGCTGGCCGGTGTGTCGATCCCGTTCACGGGTTGGCTGCTGTTCTTCGACGAGGCCAGCTGGATGACGGCGTTCACCGGCACTGCGTGGATGGTGCACGCGTGGGCTTCCGGTGTGCGTTATGCGCGGGGAAACGGCGGCCCGATCCCCGTTTTCGTGTATCTGTACCTGGCGATTTCGGTGCAGTACATCTTCCCGGCGGTCGAGGCCGGGCTGATGATCGGCGCGGTCGCCGTCGGCGAACTCGTCTACCAGCGGACCTGGCGCCCGACGCTGCGGCTGCTGTTCGTCTCCGGCCTCGCCGCCCTGGCCGGGCTGGCCACCTACCTGCCGAGCATGCTGTCGGCCAAGGTCACCTGGCGCGGCACCGCCCAGATCAACAACGACCAGTTCCTCACCGTGCCGTGGTCGGAATCGCTGAACGCGAGCCTGCCCTCCACGCTGCCCGCGTTCACCTCGTGGTGGGGTTACGTGCAGCCGATGCCGGTGGTCTACATCGCCTGGTTCCTCGTTCCGGCACTGGCATTCGTGGACTGGAACCGGGCGCGCGGTGCGTGGCGTGAGCTCACCGGCATCGCGGTGTTCGCGATCGCCGCACTGATGTGGACAGCGGGTCCCGGCACCATCGGCCCGCTGCGTTGGCCGGCGCGGGTGTTGCCGATGGTCGCGCTCGGTCTGCTGCTGCTGGTCTGTGTGCTGCTCGGCCGGTTCGCGACCTTCAAGGACTGGCGGGCGCGAGGCATCGCGGCGGCTGTGCTGATCGGACTGCTGTGGGTGCGGTCGTTCTCGGCCGACCCGCACAACTGGATCGCCCACGTGATCGCCGCGCTCGCGCTCGCGGCGCTCGGTGCGGCCGTGGTGTGGCTGGCGGTGCAGAAGAGCACGACCGCCGCGGTCGCCCTCGCGATCATCGCGGTGTTCCCCATCGCCTACATCCAGGTCGAACGCGCCCAGCCGACACCCATGAGCTGGAACCTGCCGAGCGACCGGGCCGCCGCCCGCGCCGCGTTCCCCGAATTCGCGGGCACCACCTTGCAACTCGGTGACCGTGCCCTGATCCCGCCGGGGGAGCGCACCCTCGACGGCGCCTACGGTTCGCTGGTGTTCGGCAACTACGCCAAGGACATCGAACGCACCTACGTCAGCGGCTACACCCCGAACGGGCACTACTGGTTCGGCGACATGCTCTGCATGCGCTGGGACACCAGCGTCTGCCCCGACGCCTACCGGCGCGCGTTCGCCGTCGAGCCGTCGACCGGCAAGACCGTGGTCGACCTGATGAACGTCGACCGGGTCGTCCTGCACCGCGCCCTCTACCCTGACGCCGCCACCCAACCGGCCCCGGCGGGCTGGAAGTGGGTCGACTACCCCGGCCACGAGAAGTACATCGCGGTGCTCGAACGCGAGGACGGGCTGATCTCCACCCGCAACGGCCGCATCTCGGCCGTCGAGAACGCGACCGCCGTCTCCACCGCCGAGAGCGACACCACCAGCAAGGTGCGGGTGAGCTCGGAAAACGGTGGACGGGTGGTGTTCGCGCGGCTGGGCTGGCCGGGCTACCGGGTGAGCCTCGACGGCAAGGACATCCCGTTCGAGGTGGTCGCCAAGAGCTTCGTCGCCGTCGACATCCCCGCCGGAACCACCGATGCCGAACTCGAACTCACCTGGCGTCCGCCGGGCTGGAAGATCGGCGGTGCCGCGATCGGCCTGGGCCTGCTCGGGCTCGCGTTCTTCCAGTGGCTGTACGTGCGCGGCCGCAAGCCCGAACAGGAAGCGCCCGCCGCGGAAACCATCCCCGACGGCGACGCCGAACTCGCGGACGCGCTGCGATGACCACCGAGGCGGTCCCCGTCGACGGCGTGCTCGCCACGCCGGGCCCACTGCTGCGGATCGTCAAGCGTCAGGAACTGGCGTTCGCGATCGTCGGCGGGTTCAACACGCTGCTCGGCATGGTGCTCGTCGTGTGCTGGTTGCAGGTACTCGGCGACGACCGTCCCAGCCTGTCCGTCGTCGCCGCGTACGCGGTGAGCACGGTGGTGGCATTCGTCCTGCACCGGACCCTGGTATTCCGGGTCAGCGGCAGACTCCTGCGTGACTTCGTCGCCTTCTGTGGCGTGAACGCGGGCGGGCTCGTGCTGAACGTGGTGCTCGTGGAACTCGCGGTGAAGGCGTTCGGGTTTCCCGCCGAACCCGCGTCGGTGGTGGTGATGGGTCTGGTGGCGGTGCTCAGCTTCTTCGGACACCGCTACATCTCGTTCCGGCGGGCGCGGTAGGTTAGGCACATGGCGCACGAATCCACCATCGACGCAACCCTGCTCGGCCTGCTGGCCTGCCCCCAGGACAAGGGCCCGCTGCAGCTGGTGCGCACCGAAGCCGGTGCCAGCGTGCTCTACAACCCCCGCCTGCGTCGCGCCTACCCGGTCGACAACGGCATCCCGGTGCTGCTGATCGACGAGGCCCGCGACGTCACCGACGCCGAACACGAATTCTTCCTCGCCGAATCCTGAGCCGGTTCAGTACGGCTGAGCGGCATCGATGCGGCCCGTCAGGTATCGCTGCATACTCGGCCCGACCGCCTCGACGACCGCGTCGAGCGGCATCGAGGCAAGCGGCTCCACACAGATCACTTTGCGCGCGATCAGGACACCCATCATCTGAGCTGCCGCCAGTGACACCCGGGCGTGACCGTCGTCGTCGGGTCGCGCGATCCGGGCCCGCACCCGTTCCAGCACCACCTTCAGCAGGAATGTGCGGGTCATGTCGGCGTCGCCGGTGAGCATGCTGCGCACCATGGCGACGATGCCTGGCCCGGCGGGTGAGTCCCATATCCCGACCACCGCGCGCACGATCGCCGCACCGAGTTCGTCCAGCGGCGCCGAATCCACAATGGCGAGAGTGGCTTCCGGGTCGACCGGGAATTCGACAACGGCCGCGAACAGCTGCTGCTTGGTGCCGAAGTAGTGGTGCACGAGGGCGGGGTCGACCTGCGCGGCGGCGGCGACCGCGCGGATCGAGGTCTTGTCGAACCCGGCCTCCGCGAAGCGCACCCGGGCGGCGTCGAGGATCGCCGCCCGGGTGTCGACATTGCCCGGCCGTCGCCCCGACCGTGTGCCGGGCGATCTCTTCGCGCTCATCCCAGGACTCCTCCACCGACCGACGCGCGGACCCGCTCCGCGCCGTGCTCCGCTACGGCGTGCGTCTGCGCAGCGTCGCCGCGCCAAGACACAGTGCCACAACCGCGAACCCGGCAACGACGGCGATATCGCGCCACATCGTCGCGGTGATTTCGGCATTGGTCGACACCTCCTGGAGCGCGTCGACGGCGTAGCTCAACGGCAGCACATCGCTGATCGCCTCGAGCCAGCCGGGCAGCCGGTCGCGCGGAACGAGCAAGCCGCACAGGAAGATCTGCGGCGCGACGATCACCGGCATGAACTGCACCGCCTGGAATTCGGTGCGGGCGAAAGCGCTGGCGAGCAGGCCGAGCGCCACCCCGCACACCGCGTCGACCACGGCGATCAGCATCACCCACCCCGGGCTACCGGCTGCCTCGAGATTGAGCAGCCAGAACGCCACAACACAGGCCACCGCGGCTTGCGCGGCGGCTGCCAGCGAGAACGCGGTGCCGTATCCGGCGAGCAGATCCAGCTTGCGCAGGGGAGTGGTGAGCAGCCGTTCCAAGGTGCCGGAGGTGCGTTCGCGCTGCATGGCGATGGCGGTGATCAGGAACATCACGATGAACGGAAGGATGCCGAGCATGGTGATGCCTACCCGGTCGAACAAGGTCAGCGGAGCGTGTGGCGCCTGTGGTGTGTCCTGATAGATGAAGTACAGCAGCGTCATCAGTAGGGCGGGGACGACGAGGATCATGGCGACGGTGCGGTGATCGTTGCGCAGCTGCCGCAGGATCCGGCCGGTGGTCGCGGTGTAGGGAGTGCTCATGCCCGCGTTCCCTTCGTGATCAGGGCGAGGAACGCTGTTTCGAGATTCTGTTCGCCGGTGCGTTCCCGCAGTTCGGCGGGGCTGAGCTGGGCGACGAGCTCGCCGTCGCGCATCAGCAGCAGCCGGTCGCAGTGTTCGGCCTCGTCCATCACATGACTCGAGACGAGCAGCGTCGTTCCCGCCGAGGCCAATTCGCGGAATCGCTGCCACAGTTCCACCCGTAGCACCGGATCGAGGCCGACGGTCGGTTCGTCGAGAACCAGCAGCTCGGGCTTGCCGACCAGTGCGCACGCCAGCGAGGCGCGGGTCTTCTGCCCACCGGAGAGCTGGTCGCCCAGCTGGTCGGCGTGATCGGTCAAACCGACTGCGGCGAGGGCGGATTCGGTGTCGTCGCGGTCGCGCCCGTAGAGCGCCGCGTAGTAGGCGACATTGTCGCGGACGCTGATATCGGCGTAGATGCTCGGCGCCTGGGTGACGTACCCGACCCGGTGTCGCAACCCGCCGCTACCCGCGGCTTCGCCCAGGACGGTGACCGTGCCCGATTCCACGAGCTGAGTGCCGACGATGCTGCGCATCAGGGTGGTCTTGCCACATCCGGACGGCCCGAGCAGCCCGGTGATGGTTCCCGGCTCGATTTGGAGATCCAGTCCGTGGAGCACTGTGCGTTTCCCTCGGCGGACGGTCAGTCCTACCACTTCCACGGCGGGTGGTGATGCGGTGCGCGACATGGCCGCCTCAATTCATCAAGTGTTGAATTCACTACTTGATGAATTTAACTCCGCACCGGCGGCACGGCAAGGGTCAGTGCTCGTGACCCGGGAGTGTCGCGGCGGCCTGACCGGGCTCGACGACCACGAACTGGCCCATCATTCCCTGGTCCTCGTGCCACAGCAGGTGGCAGTGGTACATGTACGGCGTGTCCGGATCGGCGGGTCCGTCGAAACGCGGCACCAGCCGCGCTGTCGTGTTCGGCGGCAGGAACACGGTGTCCTTGGCACCGGTCAGTTCGGGCGGTGGCGGGCCGCCGTTGTACTCGGTGATCCGGAATTGCACGTCGTGGACGTGGAAGTTGTGTGGCTGGCCGTCGACATTGGCCACCACCCACGTCTCGGTGGCACCCCGGGTGACGACGGTGTCGATGCGGTCCATGGCCATCGCGTTTCCGTTGATCGCCATGCCGGCGAGCTCGAACCGCCGTTCGGTCACCGAGTCTTCGGGGTTCGGAAGGGTTTGCGCGGCAAGGTATTCCGGGATGTCCTTCGAGGGCCTCAGGGTCTCGGCCGCCCGCAACTCGAGCACGTCGAAACTGTCGTCACCACCGGAGAATCGGTTTCCCCAGAAGTCCATGCCCACATCCAACCGACCACTGCGCAATACGGTGCGCTCACCCGGTCGCATCCGAACCACGATCTCGGCGCGTTCGCCAGGCGAGAGCCGCACCCGATCGAGAGTCACCGGCCGTTCGAGTAGCCCGCCGTCGGTGCCGACCAGCGCGAACGGGCGGGTGTCGTCGAAGGCGAAGGTGTAGACCCGCGCGGTCGAGGCGTTGAGCAGTCGCAATCGGACGAGTTCGTCGCCCACCTCGCGATACGGGTCGAGGGTGCCGTTGACCATCGTCCGATCGCCGAGGAAGCCGGCATTGCGGAAGATCTTGTGCGCGCCGTCGAGCCGGTTGTCGCGCAACCGTACGTCCTGCACGATCACCGGCAGGTCGTCGACGCCGTAGGTGCTCGGCAGGGCGGGTGCGGGTCCGTCGTCGACGAGGAACATGCCTGCGAGTCCGCGCCGCACGTGGTCTTCGGTTTCACCGTGCGGATGTGGGTGGTACCAGAGTGTCGACGCCGGTTGTGCCACTGTCCATTCCGGCGTCCAGATGCCGCCTGGTTCGACCATCTGATGCGGCCCGCCGTCCATCTCGGCGGGCAGGTGCATTCCGTGCCAGTGCACGGTCGACGCCTCGGGTAACTCGTTGCGCACCCGCACCCGGACCTTCTCGCCCCGGTTCGCGCGCAATGTCGGCCCGAGATAGCTGCCGTTGAATCCCCAGGTCTCGGTGGCTCGACCGGCCTCGAATTCGGTTGTCCCCGTGCGCATGTCCAGGGAGAAGACCCTGGTCCCGTCGGCATCGATGCTGCTGTCGGCCAGGGGTGGAATGTTCAGCGGTCGCGTGAACTCTGTTGTGCCGATCGTCGACACGTCGGCCGACGACCACGTCCACGTCACCACGCTCGCGATCACTGTGACGAAAGCGATCGCGAGTGCGCAGATGCCGAGGACGAGCCGGCGGAGAGTTCGCATGCCACGACGCTAGGTCTGCCCGACCCACCGTCACATCGGGAGCGTCACCCATACGAACCCTGACTTTCTGACGCTGTGATGCGGGTCACTTCGACGGGTTGTCACGTTCGACCGTCCTGTCTTGTCCCATGCACAACCTCACCGAGAAGGAGCAGGACATGACCACCACCACGCACCGCATCGTCGTCCTCGGAGCCGGCTACACCGGCTTGCTCGCGGCCGTCCGCCTGGCCCGCCGCACCAGGAAGACCAACGTGCACATCACCCTGGTCAACCCATCGGCCCGGTTCACCGAACGGCTCCGGATGCACCAGATCGCGGCCGGCCAGGAACTGGCGCACCACGACATCCCGACGATCCTCGACGGCACCGGAATCCGCTTCGTCCAGGGGTTCGCCACCGCCATCGATCCGGACGCCCGCCGCGTGTACGTCGACGGATTCGGCGACATCACCTACGACGACATGATCTACGCCCTCGGCAGCAGCACCGACACCTCCGTGGTTCCCGGCGTCGCCGACCACGCCTGGACACTGAACGATCCCCGGCGTGCGCACGACTTCGCACGCCGGGTGGCCGCCTGCCGCACCGTCACCGTGTGCGGCGGTGGCCTCACCGGCATCGAGGCAGCCACCGAGATCGCCGAAAGCCACCCGGACGTGCGCGTCACCCTCGTCAGCTCCGGCGAACTCGGCGCCATGATGGGCACCAAAGCCCGCGCCTACCTGAACACCGTGCTCGACCGGCTCGGCATCGTGCGGGAGATCGGTCAGCGGGTGACCGAGGTGACCGCCGATTCCGTCGTCCTCGCCGACGGCCGACGAATCGCCACCGATCTGACCCTGTGGACCAGCGGCGTGCGCGTGTCACCCCTGGCCGCGGAGTCCGGGATCGAGACCGACGAACGCGGACTGATCGTCGTCGGGCCCACGTTGAAGTCGGTTTCGCACCCCACGATCCGCGCCATCGGTGACGCCGCCGCGATCCGTCAACCGTGGGGCCGGATCCACGGCACCTGCCAGAGCGGCCTGCCCTCGGCCACCTACGCCGCCGATGCGATCGCCGCCGAGCTGCGCGGAAAGACGGTGCGCCCCTTCCGCTTCGGCTACTTCCACCAGCCCGTCAGCCTCGGACGCCGCGCCGCCGTCATCCAGTTCACCCGCGCCGACGACACCCCCGGCCGGTTCTACCTCACCGGCTGGGCCGCCCGCACCTACAAGGAAATGGTCAGCAGCACCCCCGTACCGGCGATCAAGGTGACCAAGCGGATGCCCGTCGATGTGCAGCTGTCCAAGGGCGGCGCGGCGACCCGCGATCTCGTCCGTCATGGTTGAGCGCATGCAGGAGCATGACCCGTTCGTCGACCATCGCAGGCTGCTGTTCGCCACCGCCTACCGCATGCTCGGTACCGTCACCGACGCCGAGGACGTCCTGCAGGACGCCTGGCTGAAGTGGCACGAGACCGACCGGTCGGCGGTGGCCAACCCCCGCGCCTACCTGGTCCGCACCGTCACCAATCTCGCACTCAACCGGCTCACCAGCGCCCGCGCCGTCCGCGAGAAGTACGTCGGCCCGTGGCTGCCCGAGCCGGTGCTCACCACACCCGATATCGCCGAGGACACCGCATTGGCCGACACCGTCTCCACCGCCATGCTCGTCGTACTGGAAACACTGACTCCGGTGGAACGGGCGGTCTTCCTGCTGCGCGAGGTGTTCGGCTACTCCCATGCCGAGATCGCCGAAACACTCGACCGCTCCGAGGCGGGCATCCGCCAGATCGCGCACCGCGCGAAGAGCCACGTCCAATCACGACGCCCGCGCTTCGACGCCGACAAGGCCGCTCGCGCCCGCGTCACCGAACAGTTCATGGCCGCCTGCTCCGGTGGCGACCTGAACGCCTTGATGAACCTGCTCGCTCCCGATGTGACCTGCTGGTCCGACGGCGGCGGCATCGTCACGGCCGCGCGCCGTCCCCTGCACGGCCCCGATCATGTCGCGCGCTGGATCCTCGGCGTGCTCGCCAAACCGTCGTCGACCGGCGCCGAACTCGCCGCCACCGACATCAACGGTGAACTCGGCGCACTGATCACCTTCGCGGGCACGCCGGGTGCCGCCTTCACCTTCGACCTGGTCGACGGCCGGATCCAGAACCTGCGCTTCCAGGTCAACCCGACCAAACTCGCCGGCCTGAACCAGGGTCGCGACCTGCTCGGCTGACGGGGGTGTGGCGCTCGCGCGGATCGTTGCGGGTGAGAATGGACGTCGTGTCTGCTCAGGAACTCGCTGTCGACCCGGCCGCCGCGGCGTGCCGGATACTCGGATCGATGTTGAGGTCGGGGCCGGTGGCGATGCGCATCGTGGAAGTCGAGGCCTACGGGAGCGATGCGACCGGGCCGTGGCCGGATCCGGCGGCGCACTCGTGGCCGGGACCGACCGCGCGCAACGCGGTGATGTTCGGCCCCGCCGGGCGGCTCTACGTGTACCGCTCGTACGGAATTCACCTGTGCGTCAACGTGACCGCGGGCTTCGACGGTGTCGCGTGCGCGGTGCTCGTCCGGGCCGGGGAAGTGGTCGAGGGGGCCGAGATCGCCCGTGAACGCAGGCCAGCCGCACGCACCGACGCCGACCTCGCGCGGGGACCGGGCAATGTGGGCAGTGCGCTGGGAATCAGCCTGTCCGACTACGGAACCGAGCTGTTCGACCCGTTCTCGCAGGTGCGGCTCGAGCTGAAGCCCCCGGTGCCGCTCGACGAGATCGCCTCGGGTCCGCGCGTGGGGGTGAGTCTGGCCGCCGAGGTGCCCTGGCGGTTCTGGTTGCCCGGCTCGTCGGCCGTATCGACCTACCGGCGCAGTCCGCGTGCCACCAAACCCGCGATCTAGCAGGGATTTCGAAATTCTTCGCCGACAGCGATGAGTTCTGCGGCGACGGTCCGTCCTATCAGTTGAACGCGCTACCCACCGAGCGCGACCGACCAGAAGGACGAGAAGATGACCACCGCCACGCTTTCCGCTAACTCCACCTCCGCCGCCACCTACCGCCCCGGCAAGATCCGCAACCGCGTCCTGTGGACCCTGCAGATCGTGCTCGGCCTGTTCTTCGTCATCGCCTCGGGCGGCCCCAAGCTCGTCATCCCGAACACGCTGATGGAGAACGGCGCCGCGAACTTCACCATCCCCTTCGGCCTGTTGATCTTCATCGGCGTGGTCGAGGTGGCGGGCGGTATCGGCCTCATGGTGCCGCGACTCAGCGGTCTCGCTGCCGTCGGCCTCTCCGTGCTCACCGTGCTCGCCGCCGCCACCCAGGCCTTCATCGCCGACCTGCCCGGTATGGCGATCTTCCCGCTGGTGCTCGCCGCGATCTTCGCCTGGATCGCCTACGAACGCCGCGCCACCATCACCGCGCTGACGCGATGAGCCACACCCCGGCACGCTGACGATCACCGGACACCGAGTCCGGTGATCTCGGCGTGTTCGGGGTGGTCCCGCGACCGAACGGTGGGTTCGGTCGCGGGAGACAAAGTGTCGGCGCGGATCTCGTCTGCGAAGCCACTGTGGCGCGCGCCACGCAGGTGCGACGATCAGGGACCGGTTCGAGATCGCATCCCAGGAGCGCCCGTGTTCAGTTTTTCCAGCACCGACGGCACCGAGATCCATGTGCGCAGCTGGCTGCCGTCGGACACCGAACCGCAGGGCATCGTGCAGATCGCACACGGCATGGGCGAACACTCCGAGCGCTACGGCCATCTCGCCGAGCGGTTGTCCGCTCTCGGCTTCGCCGTCTACGCCGACGACCACCGAGGCCACGGCCTCAGCATGGGTGAGGTACCGGGCGAGCTGGGCCCCGACGGCTGGAACCTGCTCGTCGCCGATCTGGTGGCGCTCACCGAGATCCTGCGCGAACGTCATCCCGGCCTGCCGGTGACCCTCTTCGGGCACAGTCTCGGATCTTTCGCCGTGCAGCAGTACATCCTCGATCACGCCGACCTCGTCGACGATGTCGTGCTCTGCGGGTCGACCGCCGTCGACGGGCTGTTCGCCGAGATGGCCGCGGCCGGCGGGGACCTGACCGCCTTCTTCAACGCCCGATTCCAGCCGACCCGCACCGACGCCGACTGGATCAGCCGCGACGAAACCCAGGTCGACGCCTACATCGCCGATCCCTGGTGTGGCTTCGCCATCGACCCGACGAGCCTCGGCGAGCTGGCCACCGTCGCCACCGAGCGGCTGGCGAAGCCGGTCGTGCGTCCCGATCTGCCGATCTATGTGATGGTCGGCGACCAGGACCCGCTCAACGCGGAACTGCGACTGAGCGATCTGCTGGTGCAGCGCTACCGCGACGCGGGCCTGACCGACCTCACCTATCGGGTGTACGGCGGTGCCAGGCACGAGGTGCTCAACGAAGTCGACCGCGACGAGGTCGAAGCCGAGCTGATCGCCTGGATCACCCGCGCCCGGACCTGAGGACATAACCGGGGTGCGCCCGGCCGACGCGATGCGCAAAGATAGATCCTCGTGACCGGCGACATCTTCGACGAACTGACCTGGCGCGGCCTGATCGCGCAGTCCACCGACCTCGACGAGTTGCGCGCAGCCGCGGCCGCGCAGCCGTTGACGCTGTATGCCGGCTTCGACCCCACCGCCGCCAGCCTGCACGCGGGCCACCTCGTCCCGCTGCTCGCGCTCAAGCGCTTCCAGCGCGCGGGTCACCGCCCGATCGTGCTCGCCGGCGGCGCGACCGGCCTCATCGGCGACCCCCGCGACGTGGGTGAGCGCACCATGAACTCGACGGACACGGTCGCGGAATGGGCGCAGCGCATTCGCGGCCAGCTCGAGCGGTTCGTCGACCTCGACGATTCGCCGACCGGCGCGGTGATCGTGAACAACATGGACTGGACCGGGCCGCTCACCACCGTCGACTTCCTGCGGGATATCGGTAAGCACTTCTCCGTGAACGTCATGCTCGCCCGCGACACCGTCAAACGGCGTCTCGAAGGCGAAGGCATCTCCTACACCGAGTTCAGCTACATGCTGCTGCAAGCCAACGACTACCTGCAGCTGCGCCGTGAACACGGCTGCACACTGCAGGTCGGTGGCTCGGATCAGTGGGGCAACATCATCGCCGGCGTCGAACTCAACCGGCGTGTCGACGGCGCCCACGTGCACGCGCTCACCGTCCCCCTGGTGACCTCGGCCGACGGCAAGAAGTTCGGCAAGTCCACCGGCGGCGGCAGCCTCTGGCTCGACCCGGAACTCACCAGCCCCTACGCCTGGTACCAGTACTTCGTGAACACCGCCGACGCCGATGTGGTCCGGTACCTGCGCTGGTTCACCTTCCTGAGCCGTGAAGAACTCGACGAGCTGGAACAGGCCACCGCCGAACGGCCCTTCGCACGCGAGGCCCAGAAGCGGCTGGCCGCCGAAATGACGACCCTGGTGCACGGCGAAGCCGAGACCCGGGCGGTGGAACTGGCGAGCCAGGCCCTGTTCGGTCGTGGTGACCTGCGCGAACTGCCCGAGTCGACACTCGGCGCGGCCCTGCGCGAGACCGCGATCGACGGCAAGGTCGCCGAGGTCGCGCCCGGCGAGCCCGACACCATCGTCGACCTGCTCGTGGCCTCGGGCCTGTGCGAGAGCCGGGGAGCGGCACGGCGCGCGGTGAACGAAGGCGGTGCCTCGGTGAACAACGAACGCATCTCCGACATCGACTGGACCCCGTCGGACACCGACTACCTGCACGGCCAGTGGCTGGTGCTGCGTCGCGGAAAGAAGAACATGGCGGGTGTCCGTCGGATAGCCTGATCCAGGAGCGGAGGCCTGAATCACATTCGTGTGATTCAGGCCGGTTCCGCAGCGTCCATCGAGGCGCTGACCTGCGGGGATCCGGTGGTGTCCAGGCGATTTGACGTTGCGTTATCCGGCGCGTAACTTATTGGAAGTCAGAGCGACACGGACGCAAGAGCCGGAGAGCGCCTGACAGGCCAAGATCAAGTGACCAGGGTAACGATTGACATCGCCTGGAAGCGTGGTTAGGCTGGAACAGTTGCCCAACGGAAGATCTGAAGAGATTCAGTGATCTGCTGGTGCGTGTGTTCTTTGAGAACTCAATAGTGTGTCGATGAATGTCAGTGCCAATATTATTATTGGTTCCGGCCTCGCATACCCCCCGGTTGTTGAGGTCGGACATTTGAACAACAGCGAATCTTTTTTGCTGGTGTTCGCTTTGCTAGATTTTTCGGACTCTAGTTAGATATTTCTGATTA
>NZ_JBPXLK010000034.1:0-45779 GCF_051843015.1 Nocardia sp. JW2 | reverse complement strand
GAAACGCAAACGGACCGAACCGAGTCCGGTGAATTCGGCGTGGAAGTCGTCGCCGGGGCGGGCGTCGATGGCGCGGGTGCAGGAGCCGGGCAGCACGATGTCACCGGCTTTGAGCCGCACACCGAAGGTCGCGACCTTGCGTGCCAGCCAGGCGACCGCGATCACCGGGTCACCGAGGACCGCGTCGCTGCGGCCTTCGGCGACGACCTCACCGTTGCGGGTGAGGACCGCGTCGATGGCGGTGATGTCGATATCGGCGGGGGCGACGCGTTGTTTGCCGAGGACGAATCCGGCCGAGGAGGCGTTGTCGGAGATGGTGTCGGCCAACCCGATCTTCCAGTCGGTGATCCGTGAGTCGATCAACTCGATCGCGGGTGCGTAGGCGACGGTCGCGGCCAGCACGTCGGCTTCGGTGCAGTCCTCGCCGGGCAGGTCCTTGCCGAGGACGAACCCGACCTCGACCTCGACGCGGGGCAGCAGGTACTGGGCGGTGTCGACGGGGACGTCTTCGAAGACTTCCATCTCGGCGAGCAGGTGTCCGTAGTCGGGTTCGTCGACGCCCATCATCTGCTGCATCGCCTTGGACGACAGCCCGACTTTGTGCCCGACGACCTGGGCGCCGTCGCGGAGCCTGCGCTGGATGTTGAGCAACTGGATCTCGTAGGCGTCGACCACGTCGATGCCGGGGTACCGGTCGACCAGCGGCGGTACGGCCACCCGATTCTGTTCGGCGCGGGCCAATTCGTCCGCGAGCTCGCTGCGCACGGTGGGGCTCAGCATGCTGCCTCCGTCCTAGACATCGTGATCATGCGCCTTATGCTCCTCGGCAGGGGAGCACCCGAACGGTCCGCTTCCCGCTGGCCGGAAAGAAATTCGATGGTCGTCCCGGATCCTGGGAAAGTCACGTCTACAACTGCGCGGTGTCGGCGCGGCGAGGCATGAACACGCAGGCCACGACCATGACCACCGTCATCGCGGCGATGGCGACGAACACGAGATGTATTGCCCCAGCCAGCTTTTCCGGAGCCGGGGACCCCGCGATCCGAGCGTTGACGATCGCGCCGAACACGGCCACACCCACAGCGCTCCCGAGCGAGCGGGCGAACAGTGCGGCCGAGGTGACCACACCCCGCTCCGACCAGGCTGCGCCGGTCTGTGCCGCGATGAGCGTGGGGGTGGCCACCAACCCCATCCCCGCACCGACGACGAAACAGGATGCCGCCACCTGCCACAGCGCCGAGTGTTCGTCGATGAGCAGGGTCGATGCGGCCCCGATCGTCGCGACACAAGCTCCCGACACCGCGCAGGCCCGGAAACCGAAGCGCAGGTACACCTTTCCCGCCTGCGCGGCCGACAGCGGCCAGCCCAGGGTGAGCGCACCGGTGACGAGCCCGGCTACCAGCGCGCCGGTCCCCAAGACCCCTTGGTTGAACATCGGCACATAGGTGGTGAACCCGAACAGCAGCGCACCACCGAGCATCGCCGCCACCGTGCTCGCCAGCACCACCGGCCGGGTGAAGATCCACAACGGCAGAATCGGCTGTGCCGCACGGGTTTCGACCACGACGAAGACTGCCAGCAGCAGTGCGGCTCCGGTGAACACGCCGATTCCGGTCGGCGAATCCCACGCCCAGGCACGACCACCTTCGAGCAGACCGAGGACCAGCGCACTCGCACCGGCGGTGAGCAGGAACGCCCCGGCATAGTCGATGCGGGACTGCCGCCGAGGCACCGTTTCGTGGAAGCCGCGCACCAGCATCCACGCAGCGAGCACGGCCAGCGGCAGGTTGATCAGGAAGATCCAGCGCCAGCCGAGATAGTCGGCGAAGACGCCGCCGAGCAGCGGACCGGTCACCGACGCCACCGCCCACACCCCGGCGAGATAACCCTGGATCGTGGCGCGTTCGGCCAGGGTGTAGAGATCGCTCGCGATCACCATGGTCGTCGGCTGGATCGCGCCCGCACCGAGCCCCTGCACCGCGCGGAACACGATCAGCGCGAGCATGCTGCTCGCCAGCCCGCACAGCAGCGAACCGAGCGCGAAGACCGCGATTCCGAACAGCATCACCGGTTTCCGGCCGAACGTATCGGCCAGCGCGCCGTAGACCGGAACCGTGACAGCTTGGGCGAGTAGGTAACTGGAGAACAACCAGGGGAACAGCGCGAAATCGCCGAGACTGTCGGTGATGGCGAGCACCGCGGTGGCCAGGATCGTCGAATCGAGCGCGACGAGCCCGGTCGCGAGCATCAGCGAGACGAGCACCGGCCCACGCTCGGACCCGAACCCGACCGATTCCCGCGCGGTATCAACAGCCACAGCGCACCTCCCGGATCAGAAGCGGATGCGGACAGTGCCGGTGCGCGGGCGCGCCTGACAAGCGAGGATGTAGCCGGCGGCGATGTCGTCGTCGTCCAGCACGCCGGTCCTGCCCATCTCGACCTCGCCGTCGAGCACCGTGCAGGCGCACGAACCGCATTCACCTTCCCGGCACGAGTACGGGACATCGAGCCCGCGCGCCAGCATCACGTCGACGAGCGTCCGTTCGCGGGGCCAACGCAGCGCGTGGACGGTGCCGTCGAGCTCCACGTCCACGTCGGCGGCCGTGTCGTCGTCGGCGACGGGTACCGGCTCGGCGAACGGGTCGCCCGACAGCGAGACGAACACCTCGCTGGTCACCCGCTCTCGCGGACGATCGGCCAGCGCCTCGGTCACCACGGCCATGAACGGGGCAGGGCCGCACAGGTACGAGTGGTAATCGGCATACGGCGCGGCGAAATCGGCCAGCGAACCGGCATCCGGCAGACCGCGTTCGGACTGCAGCCAATGGGTCACCGTGAGCCGCTCCGGGTATCGCCGCACGAGTTCGGCAAGCGCCCGATCGAAGATCACCGACTCCCGATCACGATTGGCGTAGAACAACACCACCTTGCCCCGCCCACCGACCAGCGCCGAGACCAGGATCGACAACACCGGCGTGATCCCACTGCCCCCGGCCCACAGCAGCAGATCCTCGTCGAGGGACGCCGGCGTGAAGGTGCCAGTCGGCGGCAACACGTCGATGCTGTCGCCTGGGGAAACGTTGTCGCACAACCAGTTCGAGCCATACCCACCCTCGGTACGCTTGACCGTCACCTTGAGCGGTTCCCCCGTGAACGGCGAACTCGCCAGCGAATAACACCGCGCCACCGGCCGCTCCCCGGGTATCCGCAGCGTGAGGAACTGACCGGGCCGATACCCGAACCGCTCCTTCGCATCCTCGGGAACCTCGAACACGAACGAACGCGCCTCGGCAGTCTCCTCGACCACCGCCGCGACCCGCAGCGTCACCACCCGCGCACCAAGCGCCACGCCGACACTCGCCCTCGTCACCGATGTCCTCCTACGCTCGCGAACACGTCGCCACGACCGTCCCAGCCTTGCGGCGCCGTGGCAGCCCCGGCTCCCGGTGGTCGGGAGATCGCGTCGCCGTGCCCGCTCACCGGGAGATTCAGGGTGCGGCAGCGGCAGTGCCGCAGCGGTCACTTGTACCAGTCGTCGCCTTCAGCGCCTGCCCGCCGTTGGAGTTGATCGGTAAGTGAACCTGTACCGACCACACCAGCCCGGCTCCGCACTCGGCCTGCACACCGTTCGCACCTCAGTAGATCCCGCAAGTCGTTCGGCACCGGCTGCCCGAGTCGCCGTTCGATCTGATCGATCTCGGTGTCGGAAGCAGGTGGCGCGAGTTCGGCATCCGCAGAAAGTTTTTCGATCACGTCCTTCCACATTTGCCAGATCCTGGCACGCTGCGCTGCGCGGCGACGACGGCTCGGTACTGGTCGAGCAGGCGGAAGAAAGCATCCATCGCGGTCTCGCCCTCGCTCAGGTTATTCTCGATGGCCGCCGCCCAACCGAACGCGGTACCCCACCCGAACTCTTCGAACAGCCACATGCAGAAGGGTCCTCCCGGGCTGAGAGTGAACTCTTCTGGCACGGAATGCACTTCGAGCGCGACACCGTAGCCGCAAAGGAGCGTCATGAGCTCCTGCAATGACCCGCCGCGAACCCACATCAGCGGCCGCAATCGAACGTTCTCGTCGAGGAGTTCGTACACATCGCGGTAGTCGGCCAAAGGCCGGACCGACCGTTCCGGACCGTGAGAATGTGGGGAGCTCTCTTTCATCACGTGTCCACTTCAACACGGATCCACGTGGCTGCCAGAAGTTCGAAGGCGCTGTGGTCATTCCAGGTCATACACGACCACCGTGATACCTCGGCTGGACAGGTGACCACTGATGAGCGGTTCGATCCGGTCCCATGTACCGCCGGCCAGCCCGCACCCGATCCGCGGCATATGCACCGATGCACCTGACGAGGATGCGAAATCGGCCAGTTGGCTCAGGCACTGACCGACGGCGTCGTAGCGGATAGGTGGGTTGCCCGCGCTGGCGCGGATGCCGTGTTGTCCGATCATGTTGGCTACGTGGAGATGAGGCGCGACGGGGACGAATTGCACGGCACCCAATCCGAAGTCGTTGGCACCGCGTTGCTTGTACCAATCGCGGAACGACCGTTCGGGTTGCCGCCAGCGCGCAGACACTGCGACGACGAAGCCTTTGCCCCAGCGACCGAGATCGTTGCAGATGTGGGCGATGATTGCTGGTCCCGTGGTGCTGGGTGCGGTGGCATCTCCAGTTCGGTACTCGATCGCAGCCATGGTCATGATGTCGAACCTAGGCACCGGTACCGACATGAATCGGTCGATGCGAACTGTCCTGTATTCGGCATGAGGACGTCGAGACACCGTGTCGCCAAGGTATTCAGGCGACTGCCCACCGTGCGCGTTTCGGCAGAAGTGGACGCAAGGCCAGAATGGAGCTTGTGCTGGTCGATGAAATCGCTGTCAAGGTAGCGCAGAGCGTGCCCCGGTTGGGCTCGACCCGACTGGTCGCTGTAGACGGGCCCGGCGGCGCAGGGAAATCCACTCTGGCGGACCGCCTCGCCGTCGCGTGCTGTGCCGAGTTGCTCCACACCGACGACTTCGCATCCTGGGACAACCAACTCGACTGGTGGCCGAGGTTGGAAGCCCAGGTACTGGAACCGCTCGGCCAGGGCCGCCCCGCACGGTACCAGCGGTATGACTGGACTTCGCGCGCCTTTTCCGAATGGCACGAGCTGGCGAGCCCCGATGTGCTGATCCTGGAAGGGGTCTCGTCCGCGCGCGCATCGGTCCGTGACCGCCTGTCGCTGTCGATCTGGGTGGAAACCCCGCGCGATACGCGGCTCAGACGTGGGCTGGACCGCGACGGGGCAGAAGCGCTGCCGTTGTGGCAGCGCTGGATGGCCGCCGAGGATGCCCACTTCGCTGCCGACCGGACGCCAGACCACGCGGACGTGATAGTCGACGGCTGGCATCCACAGGAATGAACGCTCATCGGCACGGGCGATGTTCCTGGCCCCCAACGGATATGCGGGGTCAGCGGGGAATGCCTGAATATTCCCATGGAACCAGGCTTCGATTTCGATGATCGGATCGTAGCGACGCAACAGGATTCGTGCTCTCGCCTACCTCCGAATTCCTCGCTCAGTTCCACCACCCGAGCCGCTCGGTCGATCAAGGCTGCGCGTTGGCGGCATTGCAAGTGTCGGAGAGGTCGACCAGTCGCGCGGTAGGCAGGAAAACAGAACTCCGAATGGTCCATGAGCAAGTCGATGGATCTGCGCAGTTCAGCCAGGGAGACATGCAGTTGTCATTCGGTCATGAGCGCAATCATCTTCGGGCCCAGACAACGTCCTGAAGTCGGCATGAGCAGACGCTCGACATTCACGACCCGGCGGCAATAGCAGGTTACAGGCTCGGCAGCGGGTCGTCGGCGTCCGGATACCGACCGTTCTCCAATCTGAACACATACCTCCGCAGGTCGGTTTCGAGGTCGGTGGCCAGGTAGATGAGAAACTTCCGCACGCCCTCCGCCACCTCGCGGTCCTCGAGGAGAGCGCCAACCTTTGTGTAATCCGCGAGCAGCTCAAACAGATCTTCTGTCACCGTGCCGCGACCACTCCGCCACGCCCGAACAGCCGCAGGAGTCCATCGCAAGTCCCCGTCCCAGGCGTAGCCGTCGAACGGGTCGGCGGCTGCTGCCTCGAGCAGGCATTCGACTTCGACTGCGGACTTCGGTTGGCGGTAGACGAACTCGTTGTAGTACTCACCGCCGTAGAGCACATTGCTTGGGGCGTGAGTCCGTCCGGCCCAACATGTATCGGTCTGTCCGGTGTAGAAGGGACCTGGCACGTTCATCCAGTGCCGGTCCCTCCACTTATCCCCGAGGTAGACGAAATCGTTGAGATCTATCGGAACCGACGTCATCGGATCCCGGTGTCGCGGTTGGTCGCTCACCGCACCAGCATTGCCTATCGGCGCGGCACGCGGAGAGTGAGTGAGTCTTCGAAGCATCAGCCTTCGCAAGACGTGCGTTCTCCGTCGCCGACGCTGTGCGGTCGGTCGAAGCCCTGGGCCCGTCCGACTGATGCCGAGGCACGGAAGCAAAATGCGGAATGGCCGAACGAAGGCTGCGGGAACAGTCCCGCTGTTCATGGCCGCAATCCTCTTCCTCGCTGGCAGTCGTAGCAGACCAGTCCGAACACCTGCGCCAGCCCAGCGACGAACTCCGACACCTCCTGCGCGCGGCCTCGCTGGATATGGACACTGAGGATCGGGCCGTCTACATACCCGGTACCCGACACCGACCAGGGGCTGGCGGGGTGCTCAATGTCTGGCCAACGGCGGAGAAGGGCGGCGACGAATTCGGCAATCTTGGGGCTGGCTGGGTCGGGCTTGTGGGCTCGACTGTGTCGTTCGCTGATCTGGTCGAGTGTCTCTCGCAGATGCTGTGCATTGCCTGGTCTGGGGCCTTCCCAGACCAGGAGGTCGTAGCTCATGAACGCATACTTCCCGATCCCTCTGACAATCGCGTCCCGTGCCAGTCAACCCCGAGAACCGGGGAGTTGCCATTTCACAGGCACGTACGTTCGTAGCCACGCGACTAGAGCAACTGAGTGCAGTGCACAATCGGACACCGTGCCTCGAGCGGCCGGAGCAGCAAGGAGACCGAATCATGAAAGCGGAGCTGAGGGCGATCGAGACCCCAGACGCCGATCTTCGAACAGGGATTGTGAAGCACCGCGACGCTGTCGCGATTCGCTTCCTCGCGGGGCCGCAAGGGATGAGGGGTGAGGAGTCCTTCGACCTGTTGGTGTGCACTCCTCGATGGATCGCTGAGCAGGTGAACCTGACGGGCATGATCATCGGCCGCCACAAGATCATCGTCGATCGGATAGATCTCGACGCTGTGACCCAGTACCTGCGCGGGTACGTCGCAGGCCTTGATGAACCGACATGGCCCGAACTCGCCGCCAAACTCGCTCGAATCGGCATGTGGGAATTCGAAGACTATTCCGAAGATTGCTGACACCCAATGCGTCACGCGCTCATCGCAGAAGCGGATATTGCACTCGCGCCGGAGTAGCAGCCTGGCTGGTGAGCGAACTCGGGGCGGCTCGGAACCGGTAGTTCCGGCTCGTTGGCCATCGCGCCAGGCGGTCGAAATTTCGACAAAGCTCGTCAAGCGCGCGGTTTGGATGGCCGACCACCGCCCGCATCACGGCATTTCAGTGCGTTGTCGGAGCACGGTCCAGCGTCGCGGAGCGAACTCTCATTCTTTGCAAAACGAGCATGTGCAGCGTGGCCCTCCTGTACAGGACGAGCAGAATACGCCTTCAGAATTGCCGTATGCCTGGACTGCGGCTGCATCATGTTCCAGCAGGCAGGCCTCACACCAGATACAGATATCTATAGTGTCGGTAGTGACCCCGAGCAGTCGCGCCACCTCCTCGCGGGCCACCGCTTGTGCCTCCAGAACAGTGTGGCCCCGAGTTACGCTTCGCACCCCCTGGGGTCCATACACCTCCAGAACCCACATGCTCTCGGGACGCTCGGCGATCGCCGGGTAAACATTGACAGTCATGCCGGCGTTCCTCCCTGTGCGTTCAGCCGAGCCGGAACGCCTTTAACAGACTACCGGCGGATAGCCACACACACTGCCCCTTATCGGCATCCAGGATGTTCAGACGGGGCTCGGTGATTGCGATGTGGGCGCAGACCGACTACTGGACCGGCGAGTGACATGGTCTTCTCCTCTCGTGATCGGGCTTCGCGGAGTGTGCAACCATTGCGGCCAGATGAGCATGCCACGTGCTTCACGACGCTCGAGCGGCGCAAGAGACGCTCGAGAATGCCTCGGCCCAGTTCCGGCACCGACTCGGTCGGCGGGGCAGTCCGTAGGCGGCACGAGCGCAGGAGGTGACTGCGAATCGAAGGCTCCGGGTGTTGCCGATCAGCATGCCGAGGTTGTCAGTTCTCCTGCGCCGGAGCACTTCCGGCGGAGCTCTTCGGACTTCTTCGTGGATGCCGTGGGGAGCGGGTTCGGTGTTTTGGACCGAACATCGCGGCGGTAAGGTTCGGTGATCAATCCGGGGAGGACAACCGCGTGGCACAGCTTCAGCATCGGATCGACGAGATGACCGATGACTCGGGATTCCTCGGCCTTGTCGACCCCCACACGTACACGTCGTTCGTGGGTGAAAACTGGACCTTGGAAATGCTGTTCGAGCGCTTCGAATCCGAGATACGGCAGCAGACGATGCTGTTCTGGGGAACCGGCGGCGAGGAGCAGTGGCGGATCGACATTTCGAATTCTTCGGTGGATCCGCGGCTGCCGGTCATCAGGCAGATCACCGGCCCCATCACCGTGACGCGTGGTGAGCTGATCGTGGTCAATCTGGAGACGGTCACCATGGCTGCCCAGTACGCGGAATCCGCCGTGGACGACGACAAGGACATATACGGGTCCGGCATCGAACTCCCCAACGGTGACTACATCTGCACCGTCACCCAACTCACCGATCCCGAGGAGGATCGGACACACGAAGGTCCCGACTTCCATCTCCAATTGATTGCCGGACGAGCATCTCCATGGTCCGGTGTCGCTTGGTCCGAACTGTGACGAGGCTACTTCTGCTGACGTCGGGTCGTCCGGTTCCTCGTGCGTACCTCGTCAGCTAGTTGTCATCCTGTGTCGCTGTCTCATGTTGCACAGTTCCCTGGTGAAAGTAGAGGTTCCAGCTGCCGTCGCGAAGCAGCCAAATCGAGCTGCGAACAGCGGTGCGTTCCTGGCTACGTGTCCGGTAGGTCACGTGAATCACGGTCGGCGCCAGACGTGCGGCTGTGACGTGGTCGATCGTGGGCGCCGAGGAAATATCGTCGCTCATCATGTCGAGAATCGACTCTCGGTCCCACACCCTGCCGGATGCGCCGAACTCGCGAAAGTCCGCGTCCAGTAGCGCAGCGGAATCGGCTCTGGAGTTTCGAATCTGGCGGTCGGCCAACCGCAGCTCAGCTGAAACCACGTACTCGATCTCGGAATCGTCGTTTATTAGGGCCACGCGGACAGTTTGGGCGCCCGAGCACGGAGCGGCAACAGATTTCGTGTGCGGTCCCGACGTCAACCTGGGATGCGCCTCTTTCGAGTGCGTTCAAGCGCGTCGGCCTTCATACGGGTAGGGGATGGTTGCGTTCGGGATTGCGCGGAGTGGCTTCGCGGATGGTGGCTGCCAGCAGAGCCAACTCGTCGAACTCCGGCAGGAGGGTCCCTTGCGACCGCCACCGCCGCGCGCAAGCCCCGGTCTCGAGCTACACCCGCGACCAGATGTTCTTTGAGCAAGGCCATGCCCGCGCGGTCCTGACCGGCCGCATATCGCTTCCAGTCGGCGAAGAAGCTTTCGACGTCGCCTCGATCGGCAAGGGCGAAGCCGATGTCGCGGTATGCGCGCCAGGCGTATCCGTCGTCTATGCGGCCAGCGATCGCACGGGCGCCGGCCAGATCCGCGGCGGCGATCCCGTTCAACACCTGCTGCCGGCGAAACCCGCATGTTTCGGGCAGGAGCGGGGCAATCCTGTCGACCTCGTCCGAGGTCAGTGCGTCGACCGCGATCAATGCGCAAGTCGCGTCCGCGAAGTCGAAGAGACCGTGGCTGCGAGCGAGCATCTGTACCTCGATTCGGTAGTCCCGAGGCCAGCTCAGTACGCGAGTCACCGTCGGCGGCCCGTCTCCCGCACTCGGGAGGCGGCTGACGAGCTCCTCGAGGACACGGTCGCGGATGGGGACAACGGCAGCCGGTATCGAGTAGGGAGGGGTGCGCGCAGCTTCTCGCTCGACGTCGGTAATCGGGACCGTGAGACCGGCGACGAGGTTGTCTTTCAGGCTTGGGCGATTTCCTGACATGCCGACATCGTGCCCCGGGGGCGTCGACAGGTCACTTCCTCGTGTGTTGATTCTTCGTCATCACGTGCGGGCCGGGGCTTCTGGAGGCATTCGGTCACGAGTCGAGCGCGGCACACTCATCGCTTGACGGAGTGCTGGTTCAGCCGAGTGCTACCAGTACGCATTCGTCCAGGTCGGCAGCAAGTCGATACAATTCGGCATACCGGGCCAGCTGATCGAGAAGGTAGTCGCGGTCCCACGGTCCCTTATAGACACCGGCTGCTTCCATCGCTTCACCATCGAACAGATGTGCGGCAATCTCCAGGTTGTTCTCCACATAATCAGCTATGGTTCGCGCAGTAGTCGGGCGCACAAACCGAAGCTGATTTCCTTGCCCCGCAGTCGCACCCGAAGCTAGGGACTCCGCTCCGAAAACTGTGATCTCGGCCAACCCGGCTGGATTGCGCTCTTCCTGGTTCCGGCGGTTGGGTGAAAGCAACCAGTACGCCGCATCCCACGCTCGCGTGGAGAAAGTCCGGTCGAGAATGTCGGGCCGCCGGCTTACGATCTGACGAGCGATCGGGGCCAGCTCCACCCAGATCGGGTCATTCCGATACCGCGAATCGGCACCATCGGTGGTAGCTAAGCGGCTGAAGAACTGGATGGCGTTCTCGGCGGCCTCACGATCACGCATCGCGCGTTCGAGCAGCGGTTCGTAGGGAAGTGTCTGGTATCGAGCATCGAGAGCCATTCCTAGACCATAGGACTCAGCTCTAGCAGGCTCTATTCGTCATCGCAGCGCGCCACGGAAAAGTCCAGATCAACTCCTTGCCGCATACGAAGGGTCCGGGCCAGCATTGGGAGCGGCAATCGACGGTCGGTGGGCTCGGCCTACCGACCCAGGGATCGGCAGGTAGGACACCTCGATGCTGAACCGGGAAATGGTGATCGCGTTCTGGTCCGCGCTTCCGCGCGCTGAAGCGTCCGCGGGCGCTGGTTCCAGCCTCCCGCGCGTGGCGGACTCAACCACGGTGCGAGCGTTCAGGGGTGGGCTGCGGGATCTGCGGTGAAGAGGGTGCGGAGCGTATCCGCGGTGAATTCGTCCAGCGGATAGAACAATTCGATGGCCAATTCCGCGAGCGTCACATCCGACGGTGCGCCGAAGGTGACCATGGTGCTGAACATGCGTAGCTCGCCCAGCGGGGTGGCGATGCGTAGCGGCACCGCGAACGGTGTGGGCGCACTGGGATCGGGTTCGGTGTGCGACGGGACCGGGTACTGGGAGACTTCGTCGTACAGCGCGCGCAGGATCGGGTCGCCTGTCGCCCGTACCTGGCGGAGCAGTCGTTCGAGCAGGAGTTCCCTGACCTGACCGTGGTTGACCATGTGTGTGGCGGCATCGGGCGGGCCGGGGTGCAGGGCCAGGCGGTAGACGTTGGGTCGCTCCATCAGCTGGTCGTCGACCTCGTTCGAGAAGAGGCCCATCGCGCGGTTCGTGGCAACGACATTCCAGTACCGGTCAACCGCTACCGCCGGATAGGGTTCGTGCGCGGTCAGCATGGTGTCCAGCGCGGCCCGGGCAGCGGCGAGATGGGCGTCGTCCAGGCTGCTCTCTCGATACTCCGGAGCGAATCCGCCCGCGAGCAACACCGTATTGCGTTCGCGCAGCGGAACTTCCAGAACATCACAGAGTTTGAGCACCATGGCCCGGCTCGGCTTGGCCTTCCCGGTCTCGACGTAGGACAGATGCCGTGCCGAACTGTCGGCGGCCAGCGCCAGCTCCAACTGACTCAGCCGCCGTCGCTGCCGCCAATCCTTCAACAGTGTGCCGACGGGGGATTCCTGCACCGAACGCGTCACTCGGCCACGCTATCGGTCCGGCGCGACCGGGTGCCATGACCTCGGAGGTCATTGAGACGATGATCGGCCGCTGGCAACGTCGACGCCATGACCACGATGACCACCTTCGGACCCGGTCCCGGCCTGCGCACCACCTTGCGGGTAGACGGCTGGAGCACCGGCGTTTTCGGCACCTTTCTGTTGGCCACCGCCCCGTTGTTGCGCGAACCGCTCGGCTTGCCGAACTCCTGGTCGGTTCCCTTCGGCGTTGGCATGCTGGGCGGCGCTGCGGCACTGCTGCTCATGGCGCGCCACCCTCGGCTATCGTCTCGCGTGGCTGCCGTCATTGTCGCGGTCAACGCCCTGTCGGCGGTACTCATGGTCGAGTTCGCTGTGATCGATCTGATTCCGCTGACGAATTGGGGCCGGGTCTTCCTGCTCGCGGGCGCGGCGTTCGTCGCGAGTTTCGCCGCCCTCGAGTTCGCGGGCCTGCGTCGCCGGGGACCGGTGACGCCATGACCGACGAAACCGCCGTCCTCGCCCTGCTGCGCGCGCAGATGGACGCCTGGGCCGCAGGTGACGGCACCGCCTTCGCCGCCACATTCACCCCCGACGCCGATTTCGTCTCGGTTATCGGGGAACGCATCCAGGGCCGAACCGAACTCGCCACCGTCATGCAGGAGGGCTTCGACGGGTTCATGAGGGGCACCCGCATGGCCGAACCCGAAACCACCACGCTGCGCTTCCCCGCACCGAATATCGCGGTGCTGGTCACCGTGGGCGATCGCCCCATGCCTCCGGGCGCGACCGCGCCGCCCGATGCCCGGTCCGTCCAGACCCGGGTCGCGGTGCGCAACAAAGGAACTTGGCTGTTCACCACCTTCCAGAACACCCGGATCAGCCAGTTCCCACAGTGAGTCGGGAACATGACAGCGCGTTCGCGTTGTCTTCGTGACCCGCATGCCCAGGTCGGCCGACTATGAACGGACGCGCCCTACTCAGCCGCCGGCGGCTCGTCGAAATCCACGCCGTCGGCATGAACTTTGTCGGAGCCTGTCCGTAGCGTGCGTGGAATGAATTGGAGGCCGTGGCTGGAGCTTTGGAGTGAGGAATGGATTGCAAGTTGCGATCCCGGTGACCTGGATCCCGAGGTGGTGCAGCAGCGCTGGCTCGGCTATCCCGCGGCCACCCAGGCCGACGTCGCAGCCGTCGAGCAGCGTCTCGGCCTGAGGTTGCCACCCTCTTATCGCAGTTTCCTGCTGACCACCGATGGATGGCGCCATGCCGGGGAGTTCGTGTGGAAGATGCGTGACACGACAAACCTGGGGTGGCTGCGTGATCTCGAACCCAACTGGGAGTCCTGGGCCGACCTGATCACCGAAGCCCCAGGTGATGCGCCGGGTAACCCATTCAGTCGCGGGTTGTTGATCTCGTTGCACGCCGACGTCGGGGTTCTGTTCCTCGATCCGGCCGACCGCGACGAAGACGGGGAGTGGGCCGCATATAGCGTCTTTGCCTGGAGTGAATTTCCGCAGCGGTATCCATCGTTCACCGCACTCATGAAATCGCTGTACCAAAGCTTCCATCGCCTGCGTCAGCCTGCGGGCAGAACTCGTGACAACTGGGCTTCGGTAGCCGAAGAGGCTCGAGGTCAAGCCCTTTCCGGGGACCTCGACAAAGCCATGGTGTCCCTGGAAAAGGCCCAGAATTTCGGCCAGCCGCGCGCCACAGTCCTGAGAACCCAGCTCCAGATGTTCCTCACCACTTCCTCTCCATACGACTACTCCCGGATCCTTTCGCATCTGCTGCCTTCGACGCCGGCCCCGGACGGATTCTTCCGCAGTCCGCTGTTCACCGACGAGTTTCTGCCGTGCATGTTCCTCCAGCACGCGCATAAAGAACCCTGGTACGGCTCCGCCCTCGACATTGCCGAATATCTGGCAAAACGCGCACTCACCGGACACCGCCACGCCCTCGAACTCGCCCAGAAACACGCCGCTGACAAGCACTCACCTGTCTCCGCCCTCGATATCGCCCAGCTCCTGGAAAACGCACAAAACGACCCCGGGCTCGAGATCGGACCTGCTATCGACGAGCACAGGGCACGGGTACAGCAGCCCGGCTACCGGCTTACCTACGGCAATCAAGCCTTCGACGCCGCAGTGCGAAAGGCGCTCGCACAACACCACTCCGACCCAGCGGCACTGTGGGATGCGCTCGGGACCGCGATGACGCACTGGCAGCCCCGCACTCCGGATCACATCGCCCCGGTCGCCCTGCTCGCCGACCCTGCGCTGGCGTACAGCCTGACCCCGGAACGCGGTCGCGCGTTGCTGAGTCAAGCGCGTGGCGGCCGCTGATCCACGAGATAGGCGAATCAGTTCTTTCCGTGGTTGTAGATCAGTGTGGAGTACCCGCAGGGTGACCCGGCACGGACGCGATGGCGATCTCGTATTCGGTACTGTCGCGCGCTTCGATCGTCAGCGCGATCGCGCCGTTGACGTCTGTGGCGACAATCCGGCCGTCGATCATCTGGTCCAAGCCGTCGGCGAACTGCTGGATTCCGTCCCAATCGAAAACGGCGGCTCCGTTCTCGACCTCGGCCTGGAATTCGGTCCACGTGAGGCCGCCGGGGAAGCGTCCGATGCCGTCGAACTCCTCGACGTGCCACCGCCAATCGTTCGACTGGAACCGCGTGAGGATTTCACGCAGGAGCACCGGGGTTCCCCGCTCGGTCCACATGGGAATCGTCTCGACGAGCATCAAGCATCCTCACTGACATGGGCATACGTGTGCCGTCGACGGGCGAGTACTTCAGACCATATCCGAGATCGGTGGTAGTGGAATCCTGCGCGGGCCGCATGCTCGGGCAGCATGGTCACGCGTGTCGATCACGGCGCAGTGACTACTCCTGGTCTCGTCGCTGGCTCAATGCTGGATAAGACCGCCGACCGGAGTGGACGTGACGTGGCCGGTCGCCGGGAGGGTTTGTGCCAGAGCCAGGCCGGAGTCGACAAGGGATGATCGGCGGAGGTAGGCGACTTCGGAGATCGGGGTCCAGGTCGGTTCGACTGTGGCCCCGCTCGGTTCGGCTCGGAGGCGGCCGCCGGTGACGCGGACGAGATAGAAGATGCCGATGTTCTGGTGCTCTTCGCCCGAGTGGGCCTCATGCGCCGGGATCACCCTTGAATCGACTCCGAGTAATCGTTCGACCACGCCGGTGAGACCGGTCTCCTCCACAAGCTCGCGGGTCACGGTATCGAAGGGGTCCTCTCCCTGATCGACCCCACCTCCCGGAAGCGTCCAGGTGGTTTCGCCGCTTTCGGCGATGTGGCGAACGAGCAGCACCCGATCATGTTCGCGGCACACGCCGTATGCCGCGATTCTCGAAGTCACCCGGTGAATTCTATCTCCGCGCCCGCGTGGTGGCAGGACCGGTACTGGTGGTGAACCCTCGGTACCACGATCGCACGTGTGCAATGGTATTCGAAAAGTTCCGCTTGCCTGGCTGGTCAGCCGGTGCGAAGCAGGATCCTGTGGGTCTCATCGAGGTGTCGGTCGACAACGAATCCAGCGGTGGTTCCGGCTATGGGTGGTTCGCCTGTCCACGGCAGTGCGGACCACACGCCGTCGAATTCGACTACGTATTCACGGTTCGATGAAAAGACGTGAGTGATTTCGGCGGTCACTTCCGAACCCACAGGATGGCGGCGCTTCACAGCATGCCATTCTCGCTCACTCATGGTCCACCGGGCCGCTGTGCTCGGCCGGAAGGTGGCATCGAGCGGCCATAGCCGGACTTGTCGGTGCGTGTGCTGGAGGACCTCGAATTCTGTGACGGTGCCTACGGTCGGCCAGTGATCGACGGATTCCGGAAGGTTGAGGACATCGACGAATCCTGTTGGCGGCCAGCCTAAATCGACAAACAACCCGATGGCACCGGGGCGAGGGATCAGTGTGACGACCCCGGTCACACGGTCGCCGACCGGATATGTTCTGCGAGCCGCGTCGAGCCCCGGTTCGTTCGGGTCGGGTTCGGTCATCGCGCGACCACCCGGCGACGAGCTTCCCGAACCAGCGGGCTCACGCGGAACATCTCACCGGGATCAGAGGTTTCCAGGGCCGCCCAGTACTCGAGCCTTTCGGCGATGGCTGGTGCTTGTGTGGCCTCGTACACCGCAGCCAGAGTGTCGATCAACTGCTCGGTTCGTTCCGGCGCCGCTGTGGTGGCCATATGAGTCTCGGCCGAATCGAGGACCAGATCCAGCAGCCAGTAACTCAGTTCCCAGTCTGATTTGTGCGCGAGGAGCAGACGGGTGAAGTCATCGAGTCGCTCCGGATCGGACACCTCGACAGGCCAGTCCTGCATCCAGCTTTCGTGCGGGATGTTCGCCAGTCGCGCTACTCGGGTCGCCGAGTTCCCGCTTGGATAGATCATGCAGAGCAAGGTAACCAACTCAGCGAAATTTCGGCGATTCGGCAAGGTCCTGGCGATTTCTGGGGGAAATTCGTCGAGGGCGGGTCGCCGCAGGGATGGGCTCGGCCAGGGGCGCTCCCGGTAGGTGGGAAGTCTCGTCGCATCGCCCGCTCACCGGGAGAGCCCGGCGAGTCCGGGGCGTGGCGAACCTAGCGTCGGCCGGGTGGACACTCGATTTGGTAGGGGCGCCCGATGAATCGCATGCAGGACAGGGTCGCGCTGGTCACCGGTGCGGCGAGGGGTATGGGTCGTGCGCACTGCGTGCGGCTTGCCGAGGAAGGCGCCGATGTCATTGCCCTCGATATAGACGCCGCCGCAACGGAATTGGCTACGACCAAGCAGGCCGTCGAGGCGTTGGGGCGGCGGTGTGTCACCGCTACTGCCGATGTGCGTGAGGCGGACGTGCTCGATACGGCCGTTGCGGGTGGAGTGCGTGAGCTCGGCAGGCTCGACGTGATCGTCGCCAACGCGGGTATCTACACCGACCTCGCGCCGTCGTGGGAGCTCACCGATCAGGCCTGGCAGCGGACCATCGATATCAATCTGACCGGTGCTTGGCACACGGTGCGTGCCGGTGCACAGGCCCTGGCCGACGGTGGGTCGATCGTGATCGTCAGCTCCGTCAACGGCATCGTCGGCGGCGCCATGGCGGCGCACTATTCGGCGAGCAAGCACGCCGTGGTCGGGTTGGCGCGCACGCTGGCCAACGAGCTCGGGCCGCGCGGTATCCGGGTGAACACCGTGCACCCGGGGTCGGTGGCGACGCCGATGATTCTCAACGACGAGGTCTACGCGAAACTGCGCCCGGACCTGCCGAATCCGACGCGGCAGGACGCGGCCGAGGCGCTGGCCCGCCGCACCCTGCTGCCGGTTCCGTGGGTGGAACCGGTCGACGTCAGCAATGCCGTGCTCTTCCTCGCATCCGACGAGTCCCGTTACGTGACGGGAACCCAGCTCGTGGTGGATGCCGGACTGACTCAGAAGGTGTGACATGGGACGGGTTTCGGGCAAAGTAGCGGTCGTGACCGGCGCCGCGCGCGGTATCGGGCGTGCGCAGGCGATCCGGCTGGCCGAGGAGGGTGCCGACATCATCGCGGTCGACCTCTGCGGACCGGTCGACACCGTGGTGACGCCACCGGCGAGCCGTGACGATCTCGACGAGACCGTTCGTGCCGTCGAGGCGACGGGTGCGCGGATCGTCGCCACGGTCGTGGACGTGCGCGACGGGTCGGCGTTGCGGGCCGCCGTCGACGCCGGGGTCGGTGAGCTGGGCGGGCTCGACATCGTCTGCGCCACAGCCGGAATCAGTTCGAGCGCGTTCGCCCTCGAGCTGACCGAGCAGCAGTGGCAGACCATGATCGACGTCAACCTCACCGGTGTGTGGCAGACCTGCAAGGCGGCCACACCCCACCTCATCGCCGGTGACGGGGGAGCGATGATCCTGACCAGCTCCATCGCCGGCTTGCGTGGGCTGGTCGGCGTCTCCCACTATGTCGCGGCCAAACACGGTGTCGTCGGTTTGATGCGTTCGCTGGCGAAGGAACTAGCGCCGCACCATGTCCGGGTGAACACCGTGCACCCGACCAACGTGGACACGCCGATGATCCAGAACGACATGGTGCGCAAGGTCTTTCGGCCGGACCGCGAAAATCCGACCCGCGAGGAATTCGCCGAGGCCGCCACGTCGATGAACATGCTGCCCATCCCGTGGGTCGACCCCGTCGACATCGCCAACGCCACCCTGTTCCTGGCCTCCGACGAAGCCCGCTACATCACCGCCGTCACCCTGCCGGTGGACGCGGGCAGCACCCAACGCTAGGTCGGTGGCCTCCGGAACATCACCGGGCCAGGAGGGGTTCCGGAGCCTCGGCAAGGCCGGTGAGTGCGTTCGGGAGGGGGTCGTGGTGGACGACGCCGAGGCGCTGGGTGGCGCGGGTGAGTGCGACGTACAGCTCCGCCGCGCCACGCGGTCCCTCCGCGAGGATCCTTCCCGGTTCGACGACGAGCACGGAGTCGAACTCCAGGCCCTTGGTCTCCGACGCGGGCACCGTGCCCGGCATGCCGACCGGGCCGATCACCACACTCGTGCCCTCCCGATCCGCCTCGGTGCGCACGAATGCCTCGATAGCCGAAGGGAATTCGGAGGCGTCGACCTGTTGCGACCACGGCCGCACACCACACGCGCGCACCGAGTCGGGTGGCCGAACCTCCGGCGCGAACTCGGCGAGCACGGCGGCGGCGACCGTCATGATCTCGGCGGGCGTGCGGTAGTTCACCGTGAGTGAGCGGTACACCCAGCGGCCCGGAACATACGGGTCGAGCACCGTCGCCCACGCGGTGGCGCCGGCAGGTGACCGGCGCTGGGCAAGGTCGCCGACGATGGTGAACGACCGGCTCGGGCAGCGGCGCATCAGCACCCGCCAGTCCATCTCCGAGAGCTCCTGGGCCTCGTCGACCACCACGTGCCCGTAGGTCCAATCACGGTCGGCCGCAGCACGTTCGGCGAGTTCGCGGGTGTCGCGCTCGAGGAACCGGTCCGCGAGGTCCTCGCCGTAGAGCATGTCCTGGGCGAGCAGGTGATCCTCGTCGTCCATCAGGTCTTCGCGGCTGATCAGGGTGTCGAGCACGCCCTCGGCGTAGGCGGCTTCGGCCTTGCGGGCGCGTTCGGCGCTGTCGTCGGCGGGAGTATCGCGACCGAGCAGGTCGACCAGTTCGTCGAGCAGCGGCACATCCGAGACCGTCCACGCGGTACCGTCGGCCCGCCACAGCGACTCGTCCGCGTTCGCGGCGCGAAGGCGGTCCAGGGACGAATGCAGTTCGCCGAGAAGACCTTCCGGGGTGAGAACAGGCCAGCATTCGTCGAGCACAGCGACGAAATCGGCGTTCTCGGCGAGTTCGGCGGTCAGGTCCGCGCGCAGCTGCTCCCACGCCTCGCTGTCCTCGCGCGTCAACCAGCCCTTCCCGATGCGGGCGATCGCCCGTTCGGTGAGCACATAGGTGACGATCTCGGCGAACACCGCCCGCGCCTCGTTGTGCGGACGTCCGCTCGCCCGCGCCTCCTCGCGCGCCCACTCCGCGACGGCCGCGTCGACGCGCACCGTCGCATCGGCCAGCTCGATGTCCCGCGGCGCCGCGGGCAGTCGTTGCCGGTCCGCGATCGCGGCACCGAGCACATCGAGAATGCGCAGCGAGCCTTTGACGCGCGCCGCTTCCGGTGTGTCCTCCGCAGTGGCGTGCAGCCCGGGCATCAGATCGGCGGTGGTGGCGAAGACGACATTCGTCTCACCGAGCGCGGGCAGCACGTGCGCGATGTGGTTCAGGAACGCCGGATTCGGGCCGACCACCAGCACACCTTGGCGTTCCATCCGCTTGCGCTGGGTGTAGAGCAGATAGGCCACCCGATGCAATGCCACGACGGTCTTGCCGGTACCCGGACCGCCTTCGATCACGGTGACGCCCGGGTGCTCGAGGCGGATGATCTCGTCCTGCTCGGCCTGGATCGTCGCCACGATGTCGCGCATCCCGTCCCCACGCGGTGCGTTCACCGCCGCCAGCAGCGCCGCGTCGCCGCCCTCGCCCGCGTCGGGCCTGCCGAGGACCTCGTCGGTGAAGTCGAGCACCCGGCGATCGCGGGTGTGGAACTGCCGTCGCCTGCGCATGCCCTCCGGGTTGGCGGCGGTAGCCACATAGAACGCGCGGGCGGCGGGTGCGCGCCAGTCGAGCAGCAGTGGTTCGAAGTCGTCGCCGGCATCGAACAGGCCGATGCGGCCGATGTAGGACCGTTCGCCCGACACCGCGTCCAGCCTGCCGAAACACAGACCGTTGTCGGCGACGTTCAGGCGCTGGATCTCCTTGCCGAGCGCGCGCACCTCGTTGTCGCGCTCCATCGGGGAGTTACCGGTGCCGCGCAGTGCGGCGCTGTAGCGGCCCTTCACCTGTGCGCGCTCGGCGTCGAGCCGCGCGTACAGGCGCGCCACGTACTCGCGCTCCGACCGCAATTCCTCGTCGTGACCGTGTTCCGGCACAAGCCCTCACTTTCGGTGTTTCCGCAGGTGAAATGCTGCGGCCGACGATTATGCGCCACAAAGGGGGCCTTGTGGCAAGGCCCCCTTTACGGTATACAGTGAAGGTGGAAAGAGACGCTGTCAGCGCGTGAGGAACGCCAGCACCGTCGATTCGAATTCTTCCTTCCGCTCGATCATCGCCCAGTGCCCGCAGTTCGGGAACACGTGCAATTCGGCGCGCGGAATCGTGCGCATGGGGATCAGAGCCATGTCGAGCGGGCTCACCCGGTCGTCGCGGCCCCAGGTGACCAGCGTCGGCGCCTGCACCTTGTGCAGCATGGCCCAGGGCGGGGGCGCGTCCGAGGCTTCCATCGCCCGCACCATCGCCGTGAACGCCGCCTTGCTGTACATGCGCCGGGCGCTGTCCAGGGTCGCGGGATCGGTGGCCTGCGTCCAGCGCTCCTCGATGAGTTCCTCGGTCACCATCGCCGGATCGAACACCATCGAATGCAACCACTGCACGAGACGTTCCCGCGTGGGCTCCTCGGTGAACTCCTGCAGCAGCTTGATGCCCTCGCCGGGGCCGGGGCTGAACAGGTTGCGCCCGATCCCGCCGATGGTCACCAGCTTGCCCACCCGATCCGGTTGCGTGATGGCGTAATTCAACGCCACGCCACCGCCCATCGAGTTGCCGATGATATCGACTCGCTCCAGGCCGAGCCCGTCGACGAAGCGCGCCACCGCGTCCAGGGCGGTCACCATCGGGTGCCCGCCGAAGTCGTCGCTCACCCCGAAACCGGGGAACTCGAGAACCAGGCAGCGGAACCGCTCGGCGAAGGTGGCCAGATTGCCACGGAAGTTGCGCCACCCGGTCACCCCGGGACCGGAGCCGTGCAGCAACAGCAGGGGCGGGCCGTCACTGGCCTCGTGGTAACGCAGAACACCTGCGTCGGTGGGCAATTCGCGCAACGTGCCGTCATAGGTGATGCTCATCAGGCGTGGGTTCCCCCGTCGATACGGATCTCGGTGCCGGTGATGAACGCGCCGTCCTCGGACACCAGCATGGCGATCACACCCGCCACCGCGTCCGGATCGCCCATCCCGGCGCCACCGGACTCCAGCGAGGTCGGCAACACGGGGGACAGCTTGGCGAACAGCGACCAGTCGGCATCGGCGGGCACGTAACCACCGGTGGCATCGGTGATCCCGGACTTGATGCTGCCCGGCGCCACCGACACCGCACGCACACCCTTGCCGCCGTACTCGAGGGCGATGGCATGGGTGAAGGACTGGATGCCGCCCTTGCTCGCCGCGTACGCCGCCATGTACGGGTGCGCGAAGGCCGCCGAGGTGGAGCTGAAGTTCACGATGGTCGAGCGCGGATTGGCCAGCAGCGCGGGCAGTGCCTCACGGACCACCAGGAACGTGCCGGTGAGATTCACCCCGATGATCTGGTTCCACAACTCGAGGGAGGTCTGCTCGGTGTGCGAAGCGCGCAGGATGCCCGCCGCGTTCACCACCGAATCCAGACCGCCCAGGGTGGCGGTCGCCGACCGGACACCCTCGACCACCGATTCCTCGCTGCCGATGTCGAGGGTGAGGACGCTGAAACGCTCACCCGTGCCGCGGTCCTTCGCCTGCGTGGCGGTGGCCGCGAGGCCGTCGGCCGACACGTCGGCGCCGACCACCGTGGCGCCCTCGTCGAGCAGGCGCAACGCCGTCGCGCGGCCGATACCGGATCCGGCGCCGGTGACCAGCGTCCGATGACCGTCGAGTCTGTGCATGATGTTCTCCTGGTTCTGTCGCCTCAGCCGAGGCGGCCGGGGACCGGTTCGTTGCGGAGCTGATCGGTCGCCAATTCGCCTGCGGCGACAGCTCGGTCGATGGAATCGCGCAGCGCCGGGCAGGTCGGGATCCAGCTGCTCGGCTCGCCGAGGGCCGCCCGGCGGGCGAACTCCGGGCAGGCGGACTCGGCGTCGTCGAGCCACTGCACGCTGGTGTGACTCGGGCTGAACTTCTCGGCGAGCACCCGGTTTCCGCAGGTGGCGCACTGGATGGGTTGCATGATCTTTCCTCGGGTCAGCGCGCTGCCGCGGCGTGGTCGGCGGCGACGTACCCGAACACCATGGCCGGACCGATGGTCGCGCCCGCGCCCGCGTAGTCGTTGCCCATCACCGCGGCCGAGGTGTTGCCCGCCGCGTAGAGCCCGTCGATGACGGAACCGTCGGCGCGCAGCACCTGGGCGTTCTCGTTGTAGACCAGCCCGCCTTTCGTGCCGAGATCACCGATGCGAATCCGCAGCGCGTAGTACGGACCACGGTCGAGCGGGTCGAGGGTCGGCTGGGGCAGGGTCGGGTCGCCGTAGTAGTTGTCGTACGCGCTGTCACCGCGTCCGAAGTCGTCGTCGTGGCCGTCGCGGGCGAACCCGTTGAACCGCTCGACGGTCGCGCGCAAGCCGAGTGCGGGCACACCGATGGCCGTGGCCAGCTCGTCGACCGTCGCGCCGGTGCGCAGAAGACCGCTCTCGAGCCAGGACGCCGAGAACTTCTGGCCCGGCACGATGCCGCCGATCGGGTAGCGGCTCTTGGCTTTCGCGTCGAAGATCAGCCAGGCCGGGTCGTGCGATCCGGCCAGCTGGGCGTGCACGAAGGTGACATAGGGCGCGGCCTCGTTGGTGAAGCGGGCGCCCGAGCTGTCGACGATGATCGAGCACGGGATCGACCGCTCCGACACCAGCACCTGGTTGACACCCTCCGGGCGCTGGAACGACGGCATCCACCAGGCGTCGTCCATCAGGTCCACCGCGGCGCCGACCTTCTCGCCGGCCACGATGCCGTCGCCGGTGTTGTCTGCCGAGGCCGCGCTGAAATTGTCGCGGCCACCGTCGGGCAGATATTGCTTGCGCATGGCCTGGTTGTGCTCGAACCCGCCGGTGGCCAGCAGGACGCCGTCGCGGGCGCGGATGCGGATCTCGCGGCCGCCGCGCTCGGCGACCACACCGATCACCGCGCCGGTGTCGTCGGTGACCAGCGACCGCAGCGGGGTGTTCAGCCACAGCGGCACCCCCGCGTCCCGCAGGGCAAGGCGCAGCCGGGCGATCAGTGCGCGGCCGAGTGTGTCCATGTGCCTGCGCAACACGATGGCCTTGATCGCGCGCAACCCGGTGAGCAGCGCGGTCCAGCGCGCCTTCCAGGTGCGGGTCACCATATTGAGCTGGACGAAGTCCTTGGAGGTGATGAACAGACCCGGTGGGGTGGCGAGGGCCGCCGGGCGCAGCAGATCCTCGTCGGGGCCGAGCTGCTTGAGATCGACGGGCAGCGGTTCGATCGACCGGCCCGCCGGGCGGCCACCCGGCGCCTCGGGGTGGTAGTCGGAATAGCCTGTGCACCACTGGAATCGCAGGTGCGGGCTGGTCTCGAGGAACTCCAGCATGCGCGGGCCCTCGTCGATGAAACGGTCGAGATTGGCGGTCGGCACGCGGTCGCCGACCACCGCGTCGAGATAGGCGCGCACGTCGGCGCGATCGTCACGCAGACCCTCCCGCAGCAGGGTCGGATTGTTCGGTACCCAGATACCACCACCCGAGAGAGCCGTGCTCCCGCCGTAGTAGGCGGCCTTCTCGATGACGAGCGTGTCGAGGCCGCGGTCGGCCGCGGCGAGCGCGCCCGTGAGCCCACCCGCACCGCTGCCGACGACGAGGAAGCCGACCTCGTGATCCCACTGTTGCTGGTTCGCAGTCATTCTCGGGCTCCTCAGCTCACTACCATGTCGTCCTGCGACCAGAACGCCCGCATGCTGGTGATGCGCCCGTCCTCGTCGAAGGTCATCACATCGATCGGTTCGAGCGTGAAGGTCTGCTCGCCGAAGCGGGTGACCACCCGGAAGTTGAACGCGGCGCTGTTGCCCGCGACCCGGATGCTCAGCAGTTCCGTCGACGTGTCGAGGGACTCGATGGCGGCGTAGAACTCGGTGATCGCGGCGTGACCGACTCGCACCTCGCTGCCGACCGGGTCCTCCACGGTGGCGTCCTCGCGGTAGAGCGCGACGACGTCGGCGGCCGTCCCGGTGCCGACGGTCTCCACATACCGCCGCACCGTGTCTCGAATGTGGTCCGCTGATGTCATCGTGTCGCTCCTGGAGATGGGTGATGGAGTGGTCGATGAACGCAATCACGGCAGGTGGGTGGGTGGGCGGCTGATTCCCAGCCAGCGGGAGATCTAGGGCGCGACGCCCGTCGCGATGCTGCCGACGATCAGATCGGTGAGGGCTCCGATCGCGGCATCGAGGGAGCAGCGCCGCGCGTTCAGCTCCTCGGCGATCGTTTCGGCCGCACCGAGAATGCCGACGCAGCGCAGTCGAAGAGCGTCGGCCGCGAGGTCGCTGTGCGGGATCAGCGCGTCCGTCATCACCGTGAGATAGGCATCGAGCAGGTCCCGCTGGATCGTCTCCATGTCCCGATTCCCCTTGAGCGCGGCGGAGATCGCGCTGAATTCGGGCATGTCGGTGGCGCACGCGAAGTACGCGCCGCTCAGTACGCGCGCGATCCCGGTCGGGGTGGGGGCGGCGCTGGCCAGCGCGGTGGTGGTCGCGGTCCGATGGCGTTCGTCGAGCCGTCGATACAGCTCGAGCAGCAGTCCGGGACGGGTGCCGAAGTGGTCGTACACGATCGGCCGGCTCACCCCCGCGGCCTCGGCGAGGCTGAGCAGGGTCAGTGCGTCGGCGCCCTCGGCGCGCACGATCGCCAGCGCGGTCTCGATCAATTGTTCGTGCCTGGCGGGTCTGGACAGGCGCGTCGACGTGGTCGGCATCTTCCTCCCTTGCGTTGCCGCTCCAGTTTAGCTACAAAGTGTAAGTTACAAAATGTAGCTTTATGGGACGAAGGAGAAGACGTGACGCGACAGGCGACATCGGTACTGATCATGGGCGGCTCGGGGCAGGCGGGCGCAGGGGCAGCGGCGGTGCTGCGCCAGTGGTATCCGGACCTCGAGCTCACGATCGCGGGCCGTGACATCGAACGCGCGCGGCGGGTCGCCGAGAGCCTCGGTGGCGCGAACGCGGTCACCATCGACATCACTCGCGCCGACCTCGGTCTGCCCGCTGACGCCGCGTATTCCGCGGTGGTCGCGGCCCTGTGGGACGACCACCTGCACGGGCTCGGCTTCGCCGCGCGCCACGGCGTGCCGTATCTGAGCCTGTCCAGCGGTCTGCTCGACATCGCTCCCGAGGTCGTCGCGGGCGGTGGGCGGGCGAGTGCGGCGCCGATCCTGCTGGCCAGTCACTATCTCGCCGGGATCGTCGTGCTCGCCACCCTCGCCGTCGCGGCGGAGTTCGAGCGGGTCGAACGCATCGGAATCGCCGCGGCACTGGATGATTCCGATACCGGGGGACCGGCGGGCATCGCGGACATGGAGCGCTGGTCGGCAGTCACCACCGCGGGACTGATCCGCCGCGACGGCGTGTTCACCTGGGTGAGCGGTGACGACGCCCGAGCCGACGTACGGGTCGGTGACGGGGTGGTGCTCGCCGGGCAGAGCATTCCGATCCTGGACGTGCCGAGTCTCGCGCTGGCAACGGGCGCGCCGAATGTCCGGTTCGACCTGGCGGTCGGTGAGTCCGCGGGCCGACGGCGCGGCGGGGGAGCTTCCCTCGAGGTCGTCGTCGACGTCGCGGGAACCGACTTCTCGGGCGCCGCCGCGCGAGTGCGTCGCACACTCGCGCATCCGGCCGGGCAGCGTCCGCTGACCGCGCTCGGGATCGCACTCGGGGTCGAACGGTTGCTCGGGCTCCGCGGTGCGGCCGTGCCACCGGGTGTCCACCTGCCCGAGGCACTGATCGACCCCGCCTACGCCCTCGAACGGATGGCGCACAGTGGCGCCACCTTCGAGGAGACCGGGGCCTAACTGCCCAGCATGTCCAAGACGGCGAGGTGGCTGAACAGCATCGACGCACCGATCGGGTTGCCGCCGCCGGGGTACACCTCGCCGCTCACCGCGGCCATGGTGTTGCCGGCGGCATACAGGCCGGGGATCGGTTGCCCGTCGCGGTCGAGGACGCGCGCGGCGCTGTCGGTGCGCAGGCCGCCCTTGGTGCCGAGATCGGAGATGCCGAAGGCGGCCGCGTGGAACGGACCCTTGTCGATGCGAACCAGCGGTGGTTCGCCGTTGGAGAAGGCACGGTCGTAGGCCTCGTCGCCGCGGCCGAAGTCCGGGTCGACGCCGGTGGCGACCATACTGTTGAACCGTTCGACGGTGGCCTCGAGCTTGTCGGCGGGCACTCCGATCTTCGCGGCCAGTTCGGCCAGTGTGTCGGCGGTGTGCCACAGGCCCGCGGCGACGTATTTCTCGGTCTCGACCATGGACACGTTGGTGGCCTTGATCGGCGGCACCTCGCCTTCGGTGTCGTCGTAGATCATCCAGAACGGCAACGTCATCTCGCCCGCCTCGAGCCGCCGGATCACCTCGCGGCCGAGCCGGTCGTAGGGGGCGGATTCGTTGACGAACCGTTCGCCGTTCCGGTCGACGAAGATGCCGCCGGTGAACCACAGCGCGAACGCCGAACGCCCGTCGGGATGGGTCAGACCGGGCGACCACCAGGCCTGATCCATCAGGTCGGTGTCGGCGCCCGCGGCGATCCCCGCCTGGTGCGCCAGCCCCTGATTTCCCCAGGGCCCCATGGTGTCCCGGGCCTGGCCGGGCACACCGTACTGCTCGCGCAACTGCTGGTTCTGCTCGAAACCGCCCGCGGCGAGCACCACACCCCGGCGGGCGCGGATCGCGTGGCGCTGCCCGTCGCGTTCGACGATCGCACCGGTCACCGCCCCGTCCTCGATCACCAGCTCGACCAGCGGCGAGGACAGGTGCAACGTGACATTCGGATAACCCGACAGCGCCCGCAGGAACCGCCCGATCAGCGCCTGCCCGCCGATCAGCAGCTCGGGCAGGGGTGCCCCGAGCCGGTCGGTGTCGAGCGGACCGCGCAGGGATTCCCGCAGATCGCCCAGCTCGGCGGCGGGCAACGGGGTGGGCATGATGTGGCGCTGACCGTCGAGCCGCGCCTTGGGCGCCTTGCCGAAATAGTCGGGCCAGGGCAGCATCTGGAACGCGAAATGCTCGTCGGCTTCCAGGTATTCGATGAGGTCGCGACCGCGCCGCACATAGGTCCGCTGCAGGTCCTCGGGGGTGCGGTCACCGACGACGGCACGGTAGTAGGTGAGCGCGTCGTCGAGGGTGTCGTCGGTGCCCGCCCGCTCGAGGACGGGGTTGCAGGGGTACCAGACGCCGCCGCCACCGGAATACGCTGTCGTGCCGCCGAACTTGTCGGTCGCCTCGACCACCGCGGCGGTGAGCCCCTCGCGGGCCGCGGTGTACGCACCCGCGAGGCCACCGCCGGAGCCCGCGACCAGCACGTCCACCTCGTCGTTCCAGTCCACCACTGTTCCTCCTGATACCGCCTGAACTTGTCCCGACGGTAAGCCGGTGTCCGCCGGTGTGACGCGGGTCATCCCGATCACCGGGAGGCGACAACGATCCGGCGAACGTGCCGGTCAGCGGGAAGGCCACCTGCTCGGATGCCGACCGGATCCCTAGCGTCGCGGCGGAGAACCGGTCTCCATCGAAAGGCAGGCACAGTGAAGACCCCATCGTCACCAGGAAAGGGTCCGGCCGAGGTCGACGTGGTCGTCGTCGGCGCGGGCATCGCCGGGCTCTACGCCCTGCACAAGTTCCGCGAGCAAGGACTCACCGTGCGGGTGTTCGAGGTCGCCGACGGCGTCGGCGGCGTCTGGTACTGGAACCGCTATCCGGGTGCCCGCTGCGATGTCGAGAGCGTCGACTACTCGTACTCCTTCGACGAGGACCTGCAGCAGGAATGGAACTGGAGCGAGAAGTACGCCACCCAGCCCGAGATCCTGGCCTACCTCGAACACGTCGCCGACCGGTTCGACCTGCGCCGCGACATCGAATTCGGTACCCGCGTCACCGATATCGTGCTCGACGAGCCGACGCTGCGCTGGCAGGTCGGCACCGACACCGGGCGCGCGGTGTCGGCCCGGTTCGTGGTGCTGGCCACCGGCCCGCTGTCGAACGCCAACACCCCGGCCATCCCGGGCCTCGACACCTTCGCGGGTCGGGTACTGCACACTTCGCACTGGCCGCACGAGGGTGTCGATCTGGCCGGGCAGCGGGTGGGTGTGATCGGCACGGGTTCGTCCGGGATCCAGACGATTCCGTGCCTGGCCGAGGAGGTCGCGCGTCTGCACGTCTTCCAGCGCACGCCCAATTACAGTGTCCCGGCGGGTAATACGCCGCTCACCGAGGAACAGCGGCAGGCGCAGAAGGCGAACTACGCCGAACGCAGGCGGCTGTCGATGGCCAGTGGCGGCGGCTCGCCGCACCAGCCACACCCGAAGCTCGCGGTCGAGGCGACCGACGAGGAACGTCGCGAGGCGTATCAGCGCCGGTGGGAGCTGGGTGGGGTGCTGTTCTCCAAGACCTTCCCCGATCAGCTCCTCACCCGCGAGGCCAACGACACCGCGCGGCTGTTCTGGGAGGAGAAGGTGCGCGCGGTGATCGACGACCCGCGCGTGGCCGACATCCTGATCCCACGCGATCATCCGATCGGCACCAAACGGATCTGCACCGACACGAACTACTACCAGACCTTCAACCGCGATAATGTCGAGCTCGTCGACCTGCGCGCCACCCCGATCACCGCCATCGATGCCGACGGTGTGCACACCACCGAGACGCACTACCCGCTCGACACCCTCGTGCTCGCCACCGGATTCGACGCGATGACCGGGTCGGTCTCGCGGATGAACATCGTCGGCCGGGGCGGTGTCACCCTCAACGAGACCTGGGCGGAGGGACCGAAAACCTATCTCGGACTTGGTATCTCAGGTTTTCCGAACCTGTTCAACCTGACCGGCCCGGGCAGTCCCTCGGTGCTGGCGAACATGGTGCTGCACTCGGAACTGCACGTCGACTGGGTGGCCGAGGCGATCGGGTTCCTCGACGACCGCGGCGCGGTGGCGCTGGAAGCCCGGCCCGACGCGGTCGCGGCCTGGGTGCGGGAATGCGCCGACCGGGCAGCGGGAACGCTGATGCTAGAAGCGAATTCGTGGTATCTGGGCGCCAATATCGAGGGCAAGCCGAGGGTGTTCATGCCGTTCGTCGGCGGGTTCGGCGTCTACGGGCAGATCATCGCCGAGGTGGCGGCCGCGGGCTACAAGGGTTTCGACGTTCTCGGGGCGTGAAGCGCCGGTAACGGGGTGGTTCGTCTTCGGACGACCACCCCGTTTGCCGTGTCAGCCGGCGAACCCGCCGAAACCACCCCGGTAGTACAGCAACGGTCGCGCGCCCTCGGTGGCCCGCAGACCGCTGATCCGGGCCAGCACGACGGTGTGGTCGCCCGCGTCGTGCTCGAGTTCCACCGACGCCTCGATATGGGCGAGCGCACCGTGCAGCGCGGGCGCGCCGTTGCCCGCCGGGCTCCACTCGACACCGGCGAACTTGTCGCCGCCGCTCACCGCGAACCGCCCGCACACCGCGCGTTGATCCTCGGCCAGGATGTTGATGCACAGCGTCCCCGTGCGGCGCAGCAGCGGCCAGCTCGTCGAGCTCTTGGCCGGACAGAACGACACATACGGCGGGTCCAGCGACACCGACACCACCGACTGGCAGGTGAAACCGATCGGCCGGGTGCCGTCGTGCGCGGCGATCACCGCCACCCCGGTCGCGAAATGCCCGAGCACCGCGCGCAGCTCGGCCGGGCTGGGAACACCTGCGTCGACGACGACATTGTCTGCATTCATACCCCCAGAATCGGTGCCGGACGGCGCGGCTCTCAAGATGTCCTCCCGGTGAGCGGTTGCCGACACAGCCGAGGTGACCGGGCCGGTTGCTACCATGCACCGGTGCCGAACACCGACCCCGACCCCGGCGTGCCCAACCTGCCGCCGACCAGTTGGGCGGTCCTGGCGATGCTCTCGTTCGAAGAGGAGATCTCCGGCTACGACCTGAAGAAGTGGGCCGACTGGAGCCTGCGCTACTTCTACTGGACCCCGTCCTACAGCCAGATCTACGCGGAACTGAAGAAGCTCGAACAGCACGGTTTCGCCTCCTCCCGGCTCGACAGCGACAACGCCATGCGCGGGCGCAGGCTGTACCAGATCACCGACGCGGGCCGTGCCGCCGTCACCACCTGGTGGAACGAGGCGCCCGTCGATCCCTCGGTGCTCAAACACCATGTGCTGCTGCGCGTCATGTTCGGCCACCTCGGCTCACCCGAGCGGCTCAAGCAGATCCTGCGCGACCACATCGCCGACGTCGACCAGCTCGAGCAGCGCGCCGCCGTCGACGCCGAAGCCGCCAAATCCGAACCGGGCTGGGCCTATTCGCAGATCGTGCTGCAATGGGCACAGCGCCACTACGCCGCCGAACGCGAACTCGCCCAGCAACTGATCGACGAGATCGACCAGGCCGCGACGATCCTGGCAGGCGCCGAACACGACGACCGCGCCGAATACCCGCACCCCACGCCAGGACGGTGGCGTGAGATCGAGCAGCGTGTGCAGGCGGCGGGCGGGCACCCGGACGCGCCCGAGTAGGCATCGCCGGGTGGCCCGGGATCTGGTCTAGTCCAGGCCGAGGGCTTCGCGGATCATCGCCCAGATCTCGGTGCGGGCCGACTGGGTCGCGGCCAGGGACGGGATGGTCAGGAAGCCGTGGAACAGGCCGTCGTAGCGGCGGTGGCGCACCGGCACGCCGTCGGCTTCCAGGCGTGCGGCGTAGGCGTCGCCCGCCGAGCACGGCGGGTCGAGTTCGGCGGTCACCACGACGGCCGGCGCCACGCCCGCGAGGGTTGCCGCGCGGGTGGGGACCAGGCGCACGTCGTCGGTGCCGTGCGGGGCGTACTGCTGCCAGTACCAGCGCATCGCCCTCGTGGTGTTGTAGTGGCCGGTGCCGAAGCGGCGGTAGGACTCGGTGTCGAAGTCGTCGTCGATCACCGGGTAGAGCAGGATCTGGGCGGCCACCGGCGGGCCGTTCCCGTCACGCACCGCGAGCGCGACCGTGGCGGCGAGGTTGCCGCCCGCGCTGTCACCCGCCAGTGCGATGCGCGCCGGGTCGCCGCCGTAGGTGGCGATGTGTTCGGCTGCCCACCGGACCGCTGCGAGCATGTCGTCGTGGGCGGCGGGACCGGGATGTTCCGGGGCGAGGCGGTAGTCGACCGCGACGACCACCGCCCCGACACCCACTGCCATGGAGCGGCAGAACTCGTCGTGACTGTCGAGATCGCAGAAGACGAATCCGCCGCCGTGTGCGAACACGATCACCGGCCGGGGCGGCCCGTCGGCGTGGGGCCGGTACACACGCACCGTCAACGCACCGCCCGGTCCGTCGATGATCACGTCGCCGACCGACGGAAGATCGGGAAGTCGCTGTGGCGCACCGCGTCTCGCGAAGATCGCGGCCCGCGCGTCGGCGGCCGACATCGCGGCCACATCGGGAAATCCCGCGTCGAGGACGGCCAGCATCGCCGCCACCTCCGGATCCGGCACAGCACCGGGCCCCGTGGTCGGGTAGTCACGGATTGTCACTGATCCTCCTGTGAATGTGCCGACGCGGTCGGTCGGCGCGTCGTGCGCCTCACCGTAGGGCGGCAGCCCGGTGCGCCGGACCGGGTTCTCCCGCTGGGCGGAAACAACCCGCCGACCTGCCGCGACGGCTGCCTATCGTCGGCGGATGGACACCACGAACGTCTATGTCATCGACACCGTCGTCACGAGACCCGGCCGGGCCAAGGAGTTCGTCGACACCTATCTCAGCGGGTACGCGCCGGGTGCCCGGGCCCGCGGCATGACACTGGAACGGCTGGTCGTGAGCCCGCCCGTCTGGTTCCCGGACGAGTCCAACACGGTGACCGCCACCTGGGTCCTCGACGGTGCCGCCGGCTGGTGGGCGATGACCTGGCAGGGCCGCCTCGACGAATCGGTGCGGCGCTGGTGGGACGACGTCGACGATCTCGTCCTCGAACGCACCAGGACCACCGGCGCCGCACCCGCCGACATCGAAAGGCTCGGCAATGTTTGACGTCGTCCGGCTCGTTCACCTGACCCCTACGGCCGACGCCGACCGGGTACTCGCGGATCTGCGGGCCCGCGCGCTCGCGTCACCGGCCCACCGGGTCCTCGTCCAGCCGACCCTGCACGGCGTGCGCAACGGTGGGGACATCCTGGTGCACCTGCGCTTCGACGACGCGTCCGCCTGGGAAAGCGTTGCACCACAGTGGGACCCGGTGGTCGACGGGTTCGCTCACGTGGACGGCGCCGAGTACCGGGCAGGCATCGGCGGTGCCGCCGAACCGCCCACCGGATCGGTGTATCGCGTTTTGCTGCTGCGTGTCTCACCCGCCACCGCGCCGGAGACGCTCGACCGGTTCGAGGCCGATCTGCTGCGCATGCCCCGCTACATCTCCACCATCCGGTCCTGGCAGCTGAGCCGGACCACGCGCGCGACCGGATCCGCGTCGTGGACACACGTCTGGGAACAGGAATTCACCGACCTCGACGGGCTGGACGGCGCGTATCTCATGCACCCCGTCCACTGGGCCCACGTGGACCGCTGGTTCGACCCTGAGCATCCGGAAGTCGTTGTGCGCGATCGCATCTGCCACAGTTTCTGCGTCAATGAGCCGATGCGTGGGTGAGTACATCCACGCATCGGCAAGATTCGCGCGCCGCCCGACGCGGACGCACGACCGTCGTCTCCGCGAACCGGGCGGCGCTCCGGCTCCTCAGGCGTAGTCGCGTGCTCGCCGGTCCACCGGCACAAGGGGCCGGGGACCGACATTGAGCGGGCGCGCGTGCTGCTGCAGAGTCGGGCGCACGCGCACCTGTCCGTCGTCGACGTGACGCCAGATATTGAGTGCCGTCGTGCGCACCGGGGCACTGAGGCGGTGATCGAACTGCATCCGGTCCACCGGCCCGCACACCGAGACCGCCGCGACGGCGGCCTGCCCGAGGTCGCCGATCGGCGCGGCGATACAGCCGAATCCGGGCAGTGATTCCTCGCGTTCCACCGCGACGCCGTGCGCGCGCACCTTGGCCAGGTCCGCGTCGAGCTGGGCCTTCGTGCTGATCGAGTAGCGGGTGCGCGTGCCCGCCTGGGCGGTGAGGACCTCGGCGAGGCGGCGCTCGTCGGCGGAGGCGAGGATCGCCTTGCCGACCGCGGTACAGTGCGCGGGCCGTCGTCCGCCGACCCGGGTGGGCACCGCCGCGGCCAGGTCGCCGCCGATCTTGTCCAGGTACACCACATCCGCGCCGTCGAGCACCGCGAGATGCACGACGAGCCCGGTGGCGCGGTGCAATTCGTGCAGGAAGGGCATGGCGGCGCGATGCAGCCGATCCTGGTGCACCGCGAGCGAACCCAGTTCCATCAGCCGGATGCCGAGCTCGTAGTCACGGCCTTCGCGGCGTAGCCACCGCAACTGCACCAACCGCTCCAGCATGCGGTGCGCCGAGGACCTGGGTAGGCCGGTACGGCGCACGATCTGGGCGAGGGTGAGCCTGCCCGGCCCGTCGAAGGCGTCGAGCAGCAGGGACGCGCGATCGAGAATCGCGCTCGGGGTGGTGGCCTCGGCCTGGATGACCATGAGCTCTCCATTCGGATCAACGAGCTGATGCCTAGCGCATATTTCGATTAGGCATATGCCTATTTATACCACCTCCTGTGGTAGCTGTCACAGGAAAGCGGGGCATCGCATGGCGAAAACACAAAGCCCCCGTTCCGAGCGAGAGGCTCGGAACGGGGGCTGGTCGGCGCGTGTGCCGGGTTACATCGCCGCGAGCGGCTCGCTGCCGGACCAGTCGTGGCCCCAGTAGCTGTCGGCGGTGATCTCCTCGGCGGTGTAGTACTGCTCGTCGACCCGCATGCCTTCGGTGCCGAACTCGATGTCCCAGCCGCCGGGCGCCCGGACGTAGAACGACACCATCTTGTCGTTGGTGTGCCTGCCGAGAGTGGAGGACACCGAGAAGCCGTCCTTGCTCACCCGGTCGAGGGCCTGGCCGACCGCGTCGAGGCTGTCGACCTCGACCATGATGTGGATCAGGCCCGGCGCCCCGCCGTGCGGCGCGGGGCACAGTGCCAGGCTGTGATGGCGTTCGTTGACGCCGAGGAACCGGATCCGCACCGGCCCGTATTCCGGCGGCGCGGGGATGCGGAAGGCGCCGCGCGGCAGGAAGCCGAGCACCTCGGTGTAGAACTCGAACGCACCGCCGAGATCCATCGTCGGCAGCACCACGTGGCCCAGACCCTGTGCGCCCGTGACGAACTTCGCGCCGAACGGGGTGACCACGGGGCTGTGGTCGAGCAGCGCGCCGTGGAACACCTCGAGCGTGGCGCCCGTGGGGTCCTGGAAGGTGATGGCCTCCTCGACCCGTCGCGCGTCGGCCTCCTCGACCGACAGCGGCTTCACCGCGATACCGGCCGCCGTGACCGCCTCCTGCACCCGGACGAGGGCGGCGTGGTCGCGCACCTCCCAGCCGATGGTCACCACCGCGTCGGACTCGCCCGGCACGACCACGATTCGGGCCGCGCGCTCGTCCATCCGCAGGTACAGCGCGTCCTCGTCGGGGCCGCTGCCCTGCGCGAAACCGAGGACTTCGAAGGCGAACTTGCGCCAGCGGTCCATGTCGGCGGTCTGGATCTTCACATAGCCGAGGCTCTTGATATCTGTCATGTGCGTTGTCCTTCTTCGGTATTCGCTCAGATCATCGAGCGCAGGTTCGGGGCGGGGTCGATGCCGAGCGAACTCAGCGCCGAGGCGTGGTAGACCGTGCTCGGCACGTGGATGGCGTGGTTGAGGCCGGCGTGCGCGTCGCGCCAGAAGCGCTGCAGGGGCTTGTCCATGCGCAGCGCGTTGCCGCCGGACCGGGCGAAGATCTGGTCCACCGCCATCACCGCCCGCCACGCCGCACGCACCTGGGTGCGCCTGCCCGCCGCGCGATCGGCGAAGCCGACCTCCTTGCCTGCGTCGACCAGGTCCCACACGCGATCCACGTTGGCCAGCAGCTCCTGGCGCGCGGCATTGATATCGGCCGCCGCCTCGCCGATCGCGAACAGCACGTACGGGTCGTCCTTGACGGCGGTGCCCTGGGCGCCGACCCGTTCCCGCTGGTAATCCAGGTGCGCGGCGAGCGCGCCTTCGGCGATGCCGACCACGGCGGCGCTGATGCCGAGCGGGAACATCGTCGACCACGGCATCTTGTAGAGCGTGTCGGTGACGCCGTACTCGCGCTGCGCGGTCCCGTCGATCACGTGATCGCCGTTCATCACCCGGTAGGACGGCACGAAGGCGTCCTTCACGATGATGTCCTTGGACCCGGTGCCCTTGAGCCCCACCACATTCCACGAGTCCTCGACGATGGTGTAGTCGGCGCGCGGCAGGATCATGTGCAGCATCGTCGGCGGCATCGCCATCTTGCCCTCGGCGTCACCGAGCATGGCGCCGAGGAAGATCCAGTCACAGTGATCGGTGCCGGAGCTGAACTGCCAGCGGCCGTTGAAGATGTAGCCGCCCTCCACCGGGCGCGCGATGCCGGTCGGCGCGTAGGGCGAGGCCATCCAGGTGTCACTGTCGGAGCCCCACACCTCCTCCTGCACCTTCGGATCGGCGAAGGCCAGCTGCCACGGGTGCACGCCGACGATGCCGCAGATCCAGCCGGTGGCCGGGTCGAGCGAGGCGGCGGCCATCACCGTCTCGGCGAACTCGCGCGGATGGGCCTCGAACCCGCCGTACTTCTTGGGCTGCAGCAACCGGATCGGGCCGGCCGCCTTCAGCATCTTCGCGGTCGCGTCGGGCAGCTGACCGAGGCGTTCGGCCTCGGGGCTCTGCTCGCGCAGGCGGTCGGCGATCGCCATGATGTTGTCGAGCACGTTGGTCATGGGTGGTGCTTTCTCTCGGGTGGGGGTGCGGATCAGGCGGTGGTGTCGACGACCCGGCCGCGGGCGATGTTGTCGGCCACCTCGGCCTCCCAGCTGGTGACGGCCCGCTCGGTGTCGATCTCGAATTCGAAGCGCTTGGTCATGTCCTCGGTGACCTCGTCGACATCGACGTAGAACTGCTTGTACCAGCGGCGCAGCTGGTAGACCGGCCCGTCCTCCTCCGAGAGCAGCGGGTTGTCGATCGGCGCCTTGTTCTTCCAGATCTCGACGTCCTGCTCGAAGCCGACCTCCACACCGCGTGCGAACTGCGCGGCCATCGCCTCGGCGTCGGCATCGGACATGCCCTGCGGCTTCTTCACCATCGCGCCGTACTGCAGCACGAAGGAGTTCTCGCTGACGGGGTAGTGGCAGTTGATGAGGACCGTCTCGATCGTCATGCCGTTGGCCTCGCTCCACAGCCAATCGATCATGTAGGAGGGGCCGAAATACGAAGCGTCCGAACGCAACGTCGAGTTCGGATCGTCGTAACTGGTGCCGACCTCGATGTCGTGGCGCGGTGTCGAGCGCATGTACTGGGTGGCGACGTGGCCCTCGAAGACATTCTTGAAATAGCGCGGGAACGCGTAGTGCACGTAGAAGAAGTGCGCCATGTCGACGACGTTGTCGACGATCTCACGACAGTGTGAGCCTTCGATGAGCATCGAGTTCCACGTCCAATCGGTCCATTCCGGGCTGCCATAGCCCTCGATCTCGGGAATGGTCACCGCGTCGGTGGGCTTGCTGCCCTGCGGGTCGTGCCAGATGTAGAGCTGGCCGTTGCGTTCCAGCGTCGGCCAGGAGCGGGTCTTGGCCAGCGGGGGAACCCGGCGCGCGTACGGGATCGCCGTGCACTTGCCGTTGCCGCCCCAGCGCCAATCGTGGAAGGGGCAGGCGATCGAGTCGCCCTTGATGGTGCCGTGGGCGAGGTTGCCGCCCATGTGCCTGCAGAAGCCGTCGAGCACGTGCAGTGCGCCGTCGGTCTCGGACTGGAACACCACCAGGGTGGTGCCGAAAGCCTTGACCTCGTGGGGCACACCGTCGCGGAACGACGAGAGCAGGCCGAGGCAGTGCCAGCCGCGGGCGAAGCGGGTGGGTGCGGCAGCGGCCTCGATCTCCCGGAATTCGGGTGTGGCGGACTGGGTTCGGCCGTTCGGCGGGTTCTCCGGCATCGAAACCTCCATGTTCGGGCGGAGTGGGGATGAGCTGCGCCGATGGTGTGCCCGCGCGGGCCCGGCGGTGATGGGGTCGTCCCGGTCAGTGGACATGTTTTCCCGCCCGCGTCGCGATGTCCCGATCAGCGGGAGAGGAACCGGTCACAACACCGGCGGCCGCCTAGCGTGGCCGCCGAGCAGGACGAGAGGAGTGATCGTGAGCGTGCACGCAGGTAGGGCGGTGGCCGTCGATCTGGACACCGAGGACATCCGGTTGTTCGCGGCCCGGGCGTTGTCGCGGGATCCGGCCTACCGGCTCGCCGAACGGCCCGTGGTCCCGCCGACGTTCCTGCCCGCTGGTGGGCGCGTCACGGGTGGCCGGACCGAGACCGACCACCGGTTCTTCGGGCCGCCGCCGCGCGCCGGTGATCGGCTGACCGCCGTCCGCGCGATCGACCGGCACGATCCGGACGGCTCCGAATCTCTCGTCCAGTACTTCGACCGCACCGGCGGGCTCGTCGCCGAGTCGTGGGCGTCGGTCACCGAATCCGTTGTCGCCGAGGAGAGCACACCGCACTCGGCCGAACTGCTCGCCACCTACGCCACCGACTGGCTCGGCGCCGAGAACATCCGCCGGTTCCGCACCCGCGTGCTGCGCGCCCTGCCGCCCGGCGACACCGTGACCTGCTCCGGCCACATCACCCAGCACTACATCCAGGACGGTGAGCCGCGCGTCGATGTCACTCTCACCGGTGTCGACGGCTCGGGGGAGATCGTCGTCCGGGCGTGGGCGAGCTTCGCCCACGATCCTGCCGCCGCGTAGGGCCCACCGCCGAAAATCCGGTTTCGGACCGCACGGCCCGTTCCGTGGTGGTGAAGTGTTCATGAAGGACGACGAGGTTCGGAGGTAGGAACGTGGCACGACGGTTCGAGGACAAGGTGGTCTTCGTGACGGGCGCGGCGCGCGGACAGGGCAGGGCCGAGGCGGTGCGTTTCGCCGAGGAAGGCGCCGATGTGATCGCCGTCGACGCCTGCGCGGAATTCGGCAGCACCGGATACGCGGGGGCGACGGAAGACGACCTGGCCGAGACGGTGAAGCTCGTCGAGGCCGCCGGTGGCCGGATCGTCGCGAGCAAGGTCGACGTGCGCGATTTCGACGCGCTCTCGGCCGCGCTGGCCGCGGGGATCGAGCAGCTCGGCAGGCTCGACGTGGTGGTCGCCAACGCGGGCATCTGCTCGGCGGCGCTGTCGTGGGAGATCACGCCCGAACAGTGGCGCGAGACCATCGATGTGAACCTGACCGGTGTGTGGCATACCGCGAAAGCCGCTGTGCCACACCTGATCGCGCAGGGCAGCGGCGGCGCGATGGTGTTCACCAGTTCGGTGGCCGGTCTCAAGGGCATGCCGTTCGTCGGCCACTACGTCGCCAGCAAACACGCCATCACCGGCCTGGCCAAGACCATGGCCAACGAGCTCGGCGGGTACGGCATCCGGGTGAACACCGTGCACCCGGCGGGCGTGGCGACCGGGATGCAGATGGGCGAGATGGGCCCGCTGCTCGAGGCACACGCGAGCACCCTCGGCCCCATCTTCATGAACGCGCTGCCCAGCTACATCTGTCAGCCGGAGGAGATCGCGGCGGCGGTGGCGTGGCTGTGTTCGGACGAGGCGGGTCAGGTGACGGGCGCGCAGATCCCGGTCGACATGGGCAACCTCAACCGCTGAGCTTGGTATTTTTATACCGGCACGGCTAGTGTCGGTATGAAAATACCGAGTGGAGGCGTGATGGTGGAGTTGAAGACTCCCGAGGAGATCGAACGAATGCGGGTGACCGGCCGGTTCGTCGCGGACGTACTGGCCGGCGTGCGCGAACGAGCGCTGGTGGGGGTGAACCTGCTGGAGCTGGAAGCCTATGTGCGCGAACGGATCCGCGAGCGTGGTGCGGTGTCGTGCTACTGGGACTACTCGCCCTCTTTCGGGCGTGGACCGTTCCGCAATACGGTGTGCTTGGCTGTCAACGATGCTGTGCTGCACGGGCTTCCGCATGATTACGTGCTGCGCGACGGTGATCTGCTCACCGCCGACCTGGCCGTCACCATCGACGGCTGGAGCGCCGACTCGGCGATCTCGTTCACCGTCGGCACCGGCTCGGCCGACGATCTGCGGCTGGTCCGGGCCACCGAGGAGGCGCTGGCCGCCGGGATCGCGGCCGCGCGGCCCGGCAACCGGCTGGGCGACATCTCGGCCGCGATCGCCGACGTCGCACGCGGATACGGGTATCCGATCAACACCGAATACGGCGGGCACGGCATCGGGCGAACCATGCACGAAGATCCGCACGTGGCCAACAACGGCCGGGCCGGGCGCGGTTTCCTGCTGCGGCCGGGGCTCACCATCGCCATCGAGCCCTGGTTCGCGGCGGGCACCGACAAGGTCTATACCGACGCCGACGGGTGGACCATCCGCTCGGCCGATGGATCGCGCTGCGCCCACAGTGAGCACACGATCGCCGTCACCGCCGACGGGCCGAGCGTGCTGACCTCGCGAAACTGATCGGTATCCTCTGCCGAATCGGACTTATGGCACATAGCAATGATGCATCATCGGTGGTGTCGAGCTGGTCCCGGGGTAGTCGGATCAGCGCATCGGAGGGACATCCCATGAAATTCACGCAGTTGCTGGCCGCCGGTCTGTTCACCGTCGCCGCGACCGGTATCACCGCCGCCACCGCCCACGGCGCTCCCGTGGCGGGTCCGTCGCTCGCCGGTGTCGACGGCGCCGTCGCCTACTCCGCCGCTCTCGCCTCGGACGGGTCGGAGGCGACGGTCGAATTGACCTCGGGCACTTTCGAACTCACCCCGGACGCGGGCGTGGCCGTGCTCTCGCCGGACGGCGCGCGGGTCGGGTTCATCCCCACCACGGTGGCCATGGTCGCTGGTCCCGCCGTGCAGCTGATTCCCGAAATCGACGCTACCGCAACGTCACTCACCCTCACGCCCGTCAACGCACCCGCCCCGAACCCGGCGGCTCTGCAGCACATCGATCAGACCGGCAATATCGTCGCAGGCGTCGCCATCGGCTGCGTCGTCGGCGCGCTCATCGGCCTGATCTTCCTGCTGGTCAGCGCCATTCCGGGGTGCATTATCGGTGCGGTGATCGGCGGGGTGATCGGCGCGAATCAGTAAAACCGTGGCGGTGGGTCAGCGGCCCGCGGCTCACCGCCCACCGGCCGACGGGGAGGGCGGCTCAGAGGCTGTGATCGGTGAACGCGCCGTCGGCGAGGACCGGAACGACGGTGTCCGCATCGATCTGCGCCGCGATGTCGACATCGTCGCCGAACCCACCCGAACGAAGTTCTCGGCCCGACGCACACTCGTCCAGCTCCGTACCGATGTTCGTCACCGAGAGGAAAGCGTGTGCGGCGGAACGCGCTTCGGGCGAGGGGCGACCACGACCTCGGTCGATCAGCGCGGCCACGAGGGCTCCCGCGCCGAGCAAGTCCTCGACAGCGGGCCGAAGTGTCGCGTCGTCCGCCCAACGCTCACCAGCGGGAACGATCGCGATCGGCTGCTCGGGCGTGCCCCACCGCCGCTCGGCGATCCACCTGGCGACCGCATCGGCATTGCGAAGACAGGCCGCGACGACGGGTGCGTCCACGACAGCCGAGGCGATGGTGGAACCGTTGGGGGAGGGTAGGACGAGGCGATCGGTGAACGGTGCTCGGCGGAGCGCCGCCGGAGACAGTGACCACGGATGGGTGGCATCGACAGCCCGTCGTCCGACGGCGAGCTCGGCACCGTGCCGGGCGGCGAACTCCAGCGCGGAATCGTCACGCCAGCGGTAGGGGTAGACCGCTGTGCCCGCCGAGACGGCAACAGACACAGCGGTACTGAACGACAACACATCGACCACCACTACACATGCCGCACCCGCGCCGATCACTGCGGCACCCGTCGGCCCCCAGTCGAGGCGAATCCCGAACCCTTCCTGCCTGGCCCACCTCGGGCTCATGGTTCCGCTCCGATCTCCGCATCGAAACGGATAGTCCGGTCAGTGCTTTCGTCTGTTCAGTGAGAGGAAACCAGCCGGAACGTGGGCCGGGCAGACTTCTGCTCACCGGGAGCGGAAGACCTGACGTAGTGTCCGGCCGGAGGTCAAAGCTGGTGGTTCGGTGGGGTGAGGTCGAGGGTCGGGGGCGGGCGGAGACGGCGGACGGTGCCGTCGATGCTGGTGACGTAGAGGGACCAGGAGGGGCCGTCCGGGGCGAGACGAGCCGAGGTGGGGCCGATCGGCGGTGGGGACGGCAGTGGGGTGGGTGGGGTGGTCCAGCCGGTGGCGATGGTGCACCAGGCGCCGGTGGTGGTATCGACGCGGTAGACATTGCCCGAGAAGTCGCCGGTGACGTAGGCGGTGCCGTCGGCGGCCACGTCGAGGTCGTCGAGGACGGGGAGGAAGCCGTCGGTGATGGTGGCGACGACCTCGGGTTCGTCCGGTGCGTCCAGCGGGATGCGCAGGACCTGGGACAGGGCGATGTCATCGGTGTAGATGGAGCGGCCGTCGGGGGAGATGGCCAGGCCGTTCGGGCGGTGCACGGGGGACCAGGCGAGGGTGAACTCGCCGGTCGACGGGCGGTAGCGGCTGATGCCGACCGGCGGCCAGGGGACCGACAGCTGGGAGATCAGCAGGTCGCCGTCGGGCAGCAGGAGCAGGCCGTTGGGTTGGACCAGATCGGGGAGCAGGATGGTGACAGTGCCGGTCGGCAGGTCCAATGCGCGCAGGGTGCCGCCACCGTTCGGGGTGCTGCCGTCGCCGGTGACGAAATACAGTGTGTCGCCGGACAATCGCAGGCCCGCCGGATGATCGAGGCCGGACAGGACGAGGGTGACGGTGCCTGCCGCGTCGACGTGCAGGATTTCACCGCGCAAGAGGCCGCTGACGTAGAAGCCGCCCGCTCCGTCGTACTCCAGGTTTTCCAGAGCGCCCAGATCGGTGGCGAGCACGTCGGCCTGCCAGCCGTCGGCACAGGAGTGCGACTGTCCCTGGGCGACGGTCACCGGAATCGCACCGACTACTGCGACGGCCACGAAGGTTGTTGCTACGCAACGCTTGATGAATTGCTTACTGCTCCGCCCCTGCACGGTGGCAGCTTACTGTTCCGCAAGGTACGGCGCCGGTCGAACCTACGATGCGCGCGGTGACGATCGATGCCGGGTGGTCGATGTCGATTACGAATTCCAGGTCGGGGCCGGTCAGAAGCTGATGTGCCTGCCGATCTGTTGCCGACCGATCCGGCCGGCAGCCGAATCCTCCGGTTTCGCGATCAACCCGATGGCGGCCCACCGTTCGGCGAGCGGCTGGGAGCAGGTCGATCAGTCGGTGGTCGCGAGCCATGTGGCCAGCTGGTCCGATGCCGCGGCGTCGGCAGACAGGGCGGCGCGCTCCTCGGCGGTCAGGGAGAGGGCGTTCAACGCGGATTTCCAGTGCGCGAGGCGCTCGGAATCACCTGCGGCGACGGCGAGTTCGGCCAGTGCGGCGTACGCGCGGGCAATGTCGGTCGCGGCCGCGGTGGCGCCGAAACGCCGTAGACCGGTTTCCAGGGCTCGCGTGGCGGCGCGGTCGTCGTTCTTGAAATCGCGGAAGATTCGGGCATTGTCGAGAACTTTCGGCAGGCCGTGGAGATCGCGGGAACCGCCGTATTCGAGGGACTCCGGTTCGTCGCGCTGGATCACCAGCACCGTATTGCCGACCGGATCGACCAGGGTGAATCGCGACTGCCCGGGCCGGAAACGGGTGATCCGCGGGCAACCCTTCACGGGGATTTTGCCGTATTCGGCGCGCAGCGCGGCGGTGAACTTCGCGTGCCGGTCGGCGACGTCGTCGACCAGCAGCAGCGCCGCGACATGTTCGAGGGGAAGCTCGACCCCGCCCGGAGCAGGCGAGAAATGCAACGCGGTCCCATGACCCTCGACCACCCCGTACGCATACGGCCGTGTCTGCTCGTGGGTCACCGTCCACCCCAGCGTCCGATAGAACGCCAACGTGGCCCCGAGATCACCACTCCACAACATCGGCACTGCGGCATCGCTCATGAATCCGAGCCTACGAACCTTTCCGCCGCCCCGCCCGTACCAGTTTCCGCACCGCTAGGCTCGAAGAATGACGAACCGCCTGGGCGAGGTTGCGACCGCGAACTATGTTCTGCTCACCACTTTTCGTAAGGACGGCACGCCCGTCGGCACCCCGGTGTGGGCCGTGTCGCGCGAGGACAAGCTGTATGTCTGGACGGTGACCGACAGCTGGAAGGTCAAGCGCATCCGCCGCAACCCCGAGGTGACCGTGCAGCCGTGCGATGCGCGCGGTAAGACGCACGGTGCGGTGATGTCGGGTACCGCGCGCGTACTCGACGGGGCCGAAACCGAGCAGGTCCGCTCGTTGCTGCGGCGCAAGTACCGGCTCACCGGCCCGCTGGTGATCTTCTTCAGCAACCTGCGCCGGGGCAAGGACGGCACCATCGGTCTCGAGATCACGCCCGCCTGACCGAAACGGTACCCAGTACCGACGGTATCGGATACCGTGGGGGTTCAGACGAAAGGACTCCCATGGCCGAGAACCGCCGCCGCGCCGTCGTGATCGCGGGTGCCCGCACCCCGTTCGTCCGCGCGTTCACCGACCTGACCCGGCTCGACAGTATCGCCCTGGCCGGTGCGGCGGTGCGTGGTCTGCTCGCGCGCACCGGCATCGCGCCCGCCGAGATCCAGTCCATCGTGTGGGGCGGGGTGATCCTGCCAAGTCATGCGCCGAACATCGCGCGCGAAGTGGCCCTGGATCTGAACCTGGATTTCGGGTGCGAGGGATACACGGTCACCCGGGCGTGCGCGTCGGGCCTGCAGGCCGTCACCTCGGCGGCCGCGGCGATCGAACGCGGCGAATACGACATCATGATCGCGGGTGGCAGCGACTCCACCAGCAATGCCGAGATCAAACTGCCGCAGAAAGTGGTGCACGCGGTCGCACCCGTCGCGCTCGGGAAACCGTCGGCCAAGGACTACCTCGACGTCGTGCGTCAGCTCGCGCCGTTCACCGACATCCTGCCGCGTCAGCCCAAGATCTCCGAGCGGACCACCGGTGAGGTGATGGGCGAGTCCGCCGAGAAGATGGCAAGGATCAACGGTATCTCCCGCGCCGATCAGGACGCTTTCGCCGCCCGCTCCCACCAGCGCGCCGCCGCCGCTATCGCCTCGGGCCGATTCGATGACGAGGTCGTGCCGATCGAGACGCCGTCCGGCAAACGGATCGAGACCGACGGTCTGGTCCGGGCGAATACGAGCGTGGAGAAGCTGGCCGCGCTGAAGCCGGTCTTCGCCGAGAACGGCACTGTCACCGCAGGTAACGCGAGCCCGCTCACCGATGGTGCGTCGGCGGTGTTGTTGATGAGCGAGGAGAAGGCTCGGGCACTGGGGCTCACGCCACTGGCCGCCTTCCGTTCGTGGAGCTATGTGAGCGTCGACCCAGCGGACCAGGTCCTCATCGGACCGGCGATCTCGATGCCGCGCGCGCTCGACAAGGCAGGGATGTCCCTGGGCGATATCGACCTCGTCGATATCCATGAAGCCTTCGCAGCGCAGACCCTTTCGGTGCTTCGTATGTTGGAGAGTACGGAGTGGGCCAAAAACCGGCTCGACCGCGATGAAGCAGTGGGGTCCGTCGATATCGACACCTTGAACGTGCACGGCGGTTCCATCTCGCTCGGCCACCCGTTCGGCGCCACCGGTGCCCGAATGGTGACGACCATGGCCAATGAGCTGGCTCGGAGCGGAAAAGAGACCGCGCTGCTGGGCATTTGCGCGGCGGGTGGGATCGGGGCCTCGGCAGTGCTCGAGAGGGTGTGAGGCGGGGACCACTTAAGTCCGCCATGACAGCATTCCCAGCCCCGCACGACCCGACCTCGAGGAGGGTCCGCCGCGAAGCGGCGTAGCGGCCCGGCCGCGCGAACAGCGCTCGAAGCGCATGCGCCGCAGGCGCGAGTCTCGAG
>NZ_JBPXLK010000033.1:0-48907 GCF_051843015.1 Nocardia sp. JW2 | reverse complement strand
AGCGCAAGTCTCGAGCGCTGTTCGCGCGGCCCTCCAGGGGCCGCGCTCGAGCGCGCCAGCGCTCCAAAAACACAGCCAGCACTTCCCGGGGCGCAAGCGCTCGAGCGTTCTTGTCGGTGGGTCCACCTAGCATTGATTCCTGGGGGTTCATGTCCGGCGAGCGGATGACGATGGAGAAGGGATTCACCAGGTGGCGGAACGCCTCACTGTGCGCGGAGCTCGGGAACACAACCTGAAGGGTGTGGACCTCGATCTGCCGCGTGACAGCCTGATCGTGTTCACCGGTCTGTCCGGTTCGGGTAAGTCGAGTCTGGCGTTCGACACGATCTTCGCCGAGGGACAGCGCCGGTATGTCGAGTCGCTGTCGGCGTACGCGCGCCAGTTCCTCGGGCAGATGGACAAGCCGGATGTGGACTTCATCGAGGGCCTCTCGCCCGCGGTGTCGATCGACCAGAAGTCGACCAACCGCAACCCGCGTTCGACGGTCGGCACGATCACCGAGGTCTACGACTACCTGCGCCTGCTGTATGCCCGCGCAGGCACGCCGCACTGCCCGGTCTGTGGCGAGCTGATCGCCAAGCAGAGCCCGCAGCAGATCGTCGACCAGGTGCTGGTCATGGACGAGGGCCTGAAGTTCCAGGTGCTCGCGCCGGTGGTGCGTACCCGCAAGGGCGAGTTCGTCGATCTGTTCGACCAGCTCAAGACCCAGGGTTACTCGCGTGTGCGGGTGGACGGTGTGGTGTATCCGCTCACCGATCCGCCCAAGCTCAAGAAGCAGGAGAAGCACGACGTCGAGGTGGTCGTCGACCGCCTGTCGGTGAAGGCCGCGTCCAAGCAGCGCCTCACCGACTCGATCGAGACCGCGTTGCGGCTGGCCGACGGCATCGTCGTGCTCGATTTCGTCGACCGCGACGAACACGCGCACGATCGCGAACGCCGTTTCTCCGAGCGTCTGGCCTGCCCGAACGGCCACCCACTCGATATCGAGGATCTCGAACCGCGCTCGTTCTCCTTCAACTCGCCCTACGGCGCCTGCCCCGATTGCACCGGTCTCGGTATCCGCAAGGAGGTCGACCCCGAACTGGTCGTCCCCGATCCGGATCTGAGCCTGGCCGAGGGCGCGATCGCGCCGTGGTCGCGTGGTCAGACGGCCGAATACTTCAACCGTCTGCTGTCGGGTCTGGCCGAGGCCATCGGCTTCTCCATGGGCACCCCCTGGCGTGAACTCCCGGCGAAGGCACGCAAGGCGGTCCTCGAGGGCAGCTCCGACCAGGTGCACGTCTCCTACACCAACCGCTACGGACGCAAACGCTCCTATTACGCCGATTTCGAAGGCGTGATGCCGTTCCTGCAGCGGCGCATGGACAACACCGAGTCCGAGCAGATGAAGGAGCACTACGACGGGTACATGCGCGATGTGCCGTGCCCGGTGTGCAACGGTGCCCGCCTGCGCCCGGAGATCCTGGCCGTCACGCTGGCCGCCGACGGCAAGAACAGGTCGATCGCCGAGGTCAGCGATCTGTCGATCGGGGAGTGCGCGCACTTCCTCAACTCGCTGACGCTGGGGGAGCGCGAGACCGCGATCGCCGGCCAGGTGCTCAAGGAGATCCAGGCCCGCCTGGGCTTCCTGCTCGACGTGGGCTTGGAGTACCTCACGCTCTCGCGCGCGGCGGCGACGCTGTCGGGCGGCGAGGCGCAGCGCATCCGGCTGGCCACCCAGATCGGTTCCGGCCTGGTCGGCGTGCTCTACGTGCTCGACGAACCGTCGATCGGCCTGCATCAGCGTGACAACCGCAGGCTCATCGAAACCCTGCTGCGGCTCAAGAAGCTGGGCAACACCCTGATCGTCGTCGAACACGACGAGGACACCATCCGCGCCTCGGACTGGGTGGTCGACATCGGTCCGCTCGCGGGTGAGCACGGCGGACGCGTGGTGCATTCGGGTCCCTACCAGGAACTGCTCACCGAGCCCGAATCCCTCACCGGCGCTTATCTTTCCGGCCGCGAGCAGATCGAGCTGCCGCTGGTGCGCCGCGCGGTGGACAAGAAGCGCAAGCTCACCGTCGTCGGTGCCACCGAGCACAATCTGCAGGGCATCGATGTGGCGTTCCCGCTCGGTGTGCTCACCTCCGTCACCGGCGTCTCCGGTTCCGGCAAGTCGACGCTGGTCAACGACATCCTGGCCACCACGCTGGCGAACAAGCTCAACGGCGCGCGGCAGGTGCCCGGCAGGCACACCAGGATCAACGGTGTCGACCAGCTCGACAAGCTGGTGCAGGTCGACCAGTCGCCGATCGGGCGCACCCCGCGCTCGAACCCGGCCACCTACACCGGTGTCTTCGACAAGATCCGCACCCTGTTCGCCTCGACCACCGAGGCCAAGGTGCGCGGTTATCAGCCGGGCCGGTTCTCCTTCAACGTCAAGGGCGGCCGGTGCGAGGCGTGCTCGGGTGACGGCACGCTCAAGATCGAGATGAACTTCCTGCCGGACGTGTACGTCCCGTGCGAGGTGTGCCACGGCGCCCGCTACAACCGCGAGACCCTCGAGGTGCACTACAAGGGCAAGACCATCGCCGAGGTCCTCGACATGCCGATCGACGAGGCCGCCGAGTTCTTCGAACCGGTCACCTCGATCCACCGGTACCTCAAGACCCTCGTCGAGGTCGGTCTCGGGTACGTGCGCCTCGGCCAGAGTGCCCCGACTCTGTCCGGCGGTGAGGCCCAGCGCGTGAAACTGGCCGCCGAGCTGCAGAAACGCTCGACCGGTCGCACGGTGTACATCCTCGACGAGCCGACCACCGGTCTGCACTTCGAGGACATCCGCAAGCTGCTCAAGGTCATCAACGGCCTGGTCGACAAGGGCAACACGGTGATCGTCATCGAGCACAACCTCGATGTCATCAAGACCTCCGACTGGGTCATCGACATGGGCCCGGAAGGCGGTTCCGGCGGCGGCACGGTGGTCGCCACGGGCACTCCCGAGGAAGTGGCCCAGGTCGCCGACAGCTACACCGGCCAGTTCCTGAAGGAAGTCCTCGCGGCACCGGCTCCGAAGAAGCCCGCGGCGAAGAAGAAGGCCGCACCGGCGGCGAAGAAGGCACCCGCCGAGACGGCGACGGCCAAGCGGTTGGCCAGGAAAGCGGCCGCATTGCGCTGACCGGCAGGTGCGTCGGGGCGGAACGGGTTACCGTTCCGCCCGGGACTTCCCGAAAACGCTACGAAGTGAAACGGCCATAGGTAACATTCGCCTCGCCGTCGCCGGAAGACCGGTCAGTAGCGGTTTGTCGATCGACATCCAGTGGTGTCACGCGCGGCGTGGGCAGCGCGGTCGCGGATGTCGTGCAGTACGAAAGGAACGTCCCCATGGATGAAGCCACGATGGCGCTCATCGGCCAGATTCTGAATTTCCTCAGTGGCGGGTCCTCGCTGGCCTACGAGCCCACGACGCCGACGCCGACTGCCTGACCCGGCAGCCCCGAAAGGATCACCAGCAATGGATACCGGAAGCGCGGCCATCTTCACCGCCCTCGCCAACATGATCTCCTCCGGCTCGGCCGTCTCGGTCACCCCCGGTCAGCCGCCGACTCCGACCCCTACGGTCTGAGCGGCGCTCACGACGTAAAAGGATCCGCCGGCACGCAGGTGCCGGCGGATCTTCGCGTTTCGGGGCTCAGTGCACCGGGCCGGTGTACTTCTCGCCCGGGCCCGCGCCCGGGGCGTCCGGCACCGACGACGCCTCACGGAAGGCGCGCTGCAACGCCTGCAGGCCCTCGCGGATCGGCCCGGCGTGCGGCCCGAGGTACTCCACCGACGAGGTGACCAGGCCGGCCAGCGCGGTGATGACCCGGCGCGCCTCGTCGAGGTCGACATTGGCGCCGGTGTTCGGGTTCTCCTCGGCAAGGCCGAGCTTCTCCGCCGCCGAACTCATCAACATCACGGCGGCCCGGCTGATCACCTCGACCGCGGGAATGTCGGCCAGGTCGCGCACGGGAGGATCGAGCTCGTCAGTCATGGGGATCAGGCTATCGCCAGCCCCGTGCGGGCCACCGCCGCCGGGCCGATTCGGCGATAGCGGAATGCGATGCTAGACTTTCCGCTGACGACCGCCCCTGGTCGTGTCATGCACTTCCTGGGGCAGATAAGTGGAGCCCGACTCCCACCGTTGCCGGCGAGCAATCGTACTGGACAAACGGTCCCGGTCACCCGCTCGTTGTGGCGGGTTCCTCGCGTGTTGTTCGCGCGAGGGTCGACACTGTGCCCTCGGGCGTGGTGTCCGATGATCGGTCGACTCGGGCCCCGTCGCGGAGAAATACCGCAACGGGGCTTTCGCGTTGAATCAGGGGTTGCAGTTATTGCGTGCGGTCGTTAAGACGACACCGCTTGACCTAGGAGGCCCCATCAGCACTGAGACCCGCATCAACGATCGCATCCGAGTTCCCGAGGTTCGACTCATCGGACCCGGCGGCGAACAGGTTGGGATCGTGCGTGTTGAAGATGCACTTCGCGTCGCGCTCGAAGCCGATCTCGACCTGGTCGAGGTGGCACCCGATGCCCGTCCGCCGGTCTGCAAGATCATGGACTACGGCAAGTTCAAGTACGAGACCGCGCAGAAAGCGCGCGAGTCCCGCAAGAACCAGGTCCAGACCGTGATCAAGGAGCAGAAGCTCCGCCCGAAGATCGACGACCACGACTACGAGACCAAGAAGCGCAACGTCGTTCGCTTCCTCGAAGCCGGGTCGAAGGTCAAGGTCACGATCATGTTCCGCGGTCGTGAGCAGTCGCGCCCCGAACTCGGCTTCCGGCTGCTGCAGCGGCTGGCCTCCGACGTCGCCGAACTCGGCTTCGTCGAGACCTCGGCCAAGCAGGACGGCCGCAACATGACCATGGTCCTCGCCCCCCACAAGGGCGCGAAGACGCGGGTGAAGGCGCAGCAGGACTCGGCACCGGCCCCGCGTCCGGCCGAGCCGACCGCCCCGGCACCGGCTCAGCCGACCGCTCCGGCCGCCGCCGAGCAGGCCGCGCCCGCGGAGCAGGCGCAGGCCGACCCGCAGTAACACCGATTTCACCGACTAGATAGAGGAATCCATGCCGAAGAACAAGACCCACAGCGGCGCCAAGAAGCGATTCAAGGTGACCGGCCGGGGCAAGCTGCTTCGCGAGCAGGCGAACCGTCGCCACCTCCTGGAGCACAAGTCCTCCCGCCGGACTCGTCGTCTGGAAGGCACGGAGTCCGTTGCCGACGTCGACGCCCCCCGCGTGAAGCGGCTGCTCGGTCTCGCCTGATCCAGGCAGACCGTCGCACCCCGACGACTGCGCGGCCGGGATGACCGGACGCCGACAACTACCGAATTCGGGCGCCGCCGCGCCCCCCAGATGATCAAGGACTGAAAAGTGGCACGCGTCAAAAGGGCTGTCAACGCTCAGAAGAAGCGCCGTTCCATCCTCGAGGCCTCCAAGGGCTACCGGGGCCAGCGTTCGCGCCTGTACCGCAAGGCCAAGGAACAGCAGCTCCACTCGCTGACCTACGCCTACCGCGACCGCAAGGCGCGCAAGGGTGACTTCCGCAAGCTGTGGATCGCTCGTATCAACGCCGCCGCGCGTCTGAACGACATCACCTACAACCGCTTCATCCAGGGCCTCAAGGCCGCTGGTGTCGAGGTGGACCGCAAGATCCTCGCCGAGCTCGCCGTCTCCGACGCCGAGGCCTTCGCCGGTCTCGTCGCTGTCGCCAAGGCCGCGCTGCCCGCCGACGTCAACGCCCCGGCCTCGGCTGCCTGAGCTTGACGACGCACAACGATCTGTCGGAACGACCCGTGGACGCGCTCTCCGAGCGCAACCCGCGGGTCGTTTCGGCTGTCAAGCTCCAGCGCGCCGCGCACCGCCGCAAGACCGGCCTGTTCCTGGCCGAAGGCGCCAATGCCGTCACCGCCGCGCTGGAGACCGGCCGGGTGCGTGAGCTGTTCTACTCGCTCGCCGCGGCCAAGCGCGATGTCGCGCTGATCGCCGGTGCCGACGCCGACGGTGTGCGCACCACGCTGGTGAGCGATCGCGCCGCCGAGCACCTTGGCGAAACCGTCACCGCGCCGGGCCTGGTCGCCGTCTGCGAGCAGCTCGACGTGCCGCTCGGCCAGATCCTCGACGGTGCGCCACGCATGCTCGCGGTGCCCGTGGAGATCGCCGAACCCGGCAACGCGGGCACCCTCATCCGGGTTGCCGACGCCGTCGGTGCCGATGGTGTCGTGCTCGCCGGTGACGCGGTCGATCCGCACAACGGCAAATGCGTCCGCGCCAGCGCGGGCAGCCTGTTCCACGTCCCGATCGCGCGCAGCCGCAGTATCGACGCCACCCTCGACGCGCTGTCCTCGGCCGGAATCACGCTGCTGGCGACCACCGCTCACGGTGAGGTCGACCTCGACGACGCCGACGACATCCTCACCGGGCCGGTCGCCTGGCTCTTCGGCAACGAGGCCCACGGCCTCGACCCCGCCGTCGCCGCCCGCGCCGACCACCGCATCCGCATCCCCATCCACGGCCGCGCCGAAAGCCTGAATCTGGCTGCGGCAGCGGCGATCTGCCTCTACGCCAACGCCCGCGTCCAGCACGCGAAGTAGCCGCGGCCCCGGGATCGACGCCGCTGACGAACCGCTCGTCGGGGACTCAGAGTTCCAAGCCGCACTGGAGGTCGTCGAGAACGGCGGTCGACCAGGGCAGTTCGATGGCGTCGGGGCCCGCCACCTGCATCGCGGTCATGATGGTGAGCAGCATGCCGGTGCCGAGGAAGCGGCGGGCGTGCAGCGTGTCGGCGCCGGTGCGGTCGACGATCAGCTGATAGATGCGGCCGAAGTGCTCGCGCACATGGTCACCGATCTCGGGGTCGGCGCTGGCGGCGATGCCGTGCAGCAGGACCAGCGGTAGCTGGCGTTCGGCGAGGAACACGTCGTAGTTCGTGCCGAGGCTGCGCAGCGCTTCGGCGGTGTCGGCATCCGGCGCGATCTCGGCGCTGCGGAACACCGCCTCGATGCGAGCGCACACCTGCTGCAACACCGCCACGAACAACTGCTGTTTGGTGCCGAACAGCCGGATCACATACGGCTGGGAGACCCCCGCACGGCGGGCGATCTCGTCGGTCTTCGTCGCGTTGTATCCGGCTTCGGCGAAGGCGTCGACGGCGGCGGCGAGGACCTGGGCGCTGCGCTCGGCCGCGGTCATCCGGGTTCTCGTCGTCTCGCTCATGCCTTCCCCTCTGGTCGGTGCGCGGATTCCTCTTGACATGTTATCAGTCGATGCATAACCATTGGACTCAAGTTATCAGTGGATTACAACAAGGGTGGACCATGACACAGACGCTCGATCCCGGTGACGCCGTCCTCGCCGACGCGCCGTCACCCGGCGGCGCGAAAGCCAAGCCCCTCGGTGCGGTAATCGCCGCCGTCGGCATTCCGATGTTCATGGTCACGTTGGACAACCTCGTGGTGACCAATGCCCTGCCGGTGATCAAAACCGAACTGGGAGCATCGCTTTCGGACCTGCAATGGTTCGTCAACGCCTACACGCTGTCGTTCGCGGCGCTGCTGCTCACCGCCTCGGCGCTCGGCGATCGCCTCGGCCGCCGCCGGATGTTCCTGGCGGGAATCGCGGTGTTCGTCGTCGCGTCGGCGGCCTGCGCGCTGGCCACCGAGCCGTGGATGCTGATTTTCGCCCGTGCGATTCAGGGCGCAGGTGGCGCCGCGGTGATGCCGTTGTCGCTGACACTGCTCGCCGCGGCCGTGCCCGAGCGGATGCGCAGCGCCGCGATCGGGATCTGGGGCGGTCTGGCCGGGCTCGGTGTCGCGGTCGGCCCGGTGGTCGGCGGTGCCGTGGTCGAGGGCCTGAACTGGCAGTGGATCTTCTGGCTCAACGTGCCCGTCGGCCTGCTCGCGCTGCCCTTCGCCGCCCGGATGCTGAGCGAATCACGCGGTGCCGCACGCAAACTCGACCTGGCCGGCCTCGTCCTTTCCGCCGCTGGCGTGCTCGCACTGGTGTGGGGCGTGATCCACGGCGCCGAGGACGGCTGGACCGCTGCGCAGGTGCTCACCGCCCTGGTCGGTGGTCTCGCGCTGTTGGTCGCGTTCGTCGCCTGGGAGCACCGCACCGCCGAACCGATGCTGCCGCTGCGCATGTTCGCCAACCGCGGTCTGAGCCTGAGCTACCTCGTGTCGTTCGGGTTCTCCGCCGGTGTGTTCGGTGCCATCTTCCTGCTCGCGCAGTTCTTCCAGGTGGTGCAGGGGTACTCGCCGCTGGAGTCCGGAATCCGCACGATGCCGTGGACGATGGTTCCGATGGTCGTCGCCCCGCTGGCCGGACTCGTCGTCGACCGGGTCGGCCCGCGCGTCCTCATCGCCACCGGCCAGGTCTGCCTTGCCGTGTCCCTGGCCTGGATGGCGCTGATCACGAGCACGGACGTCCCCTACATCTCCTTCGTCGCGCCCTTCGTCCTCGGCGGCATCGGCATGGGCCTCACCTTCGCCCCGTCGTCCACCATCGTCATGGCCAGCGCCTCACCCGCCGACCAGGGCATGGCCTCGGGCATCAACAGCACCGTCCGCGAGGTCGGCGTCGCCATGGGCATCGCGGTCCTCGCCTCGGTCTTCGCCACCGCCGGCTCCTACACCGACCCCCAGTCCTACGTCGACGGCCTGATCCCCGCGGTCTGGGTAGGCGCCGCCCTGGTCGCCGCCGCCGCGATCATCGCCGCCTTCCTGCCCCGGCACACCAGAGCTATCGCCTGACTCACGCGGGTACCCGGGCTGGCGGCGCGCACGAAAAGTCCGGCGATTCGGACTGGGCGATCAGCAGGCCGCCCAGTCCGGGACCCACACGTCGTCGGTGTCCTCCGGTTCGGAGGCTCGCAGGTAGTCGCGCAGGCCGGTCAGCACCGGATGCTCGTGATCAGAGCGCGTGAGCAGTATGTGTGGGTATATCGGCGTCGGCTCGCGCAGCGGGATGCGTCGCAGGTCGTAGTTCGCGGGCCACAAGTACCGGTCGCCGCTGCCGACCAGGGTAGCGAGCGAGGCCGAGTCCGCCAGGGCGTCCATGATTGCCTCGTCGCCGAAGTGCGGACCGAGTGCGTCGATGCTCGGCCCGAAGGTCTGCGACAGCGACCGGTAGTACCGCTCCCACTCCGTCCCCGGTCTGATGCCGGGGATCCAGATGCGATGACCGGCAAGGTCGGTGAGCCTGACGTGGTTCTCGCCCGCGAACGGGTGGGCGGGTCCGACCAGCAGTTGCAATGGCACGTCCAGAAGCCGTTCGGCTCTGATGCCGACGGGTACCTGGTCGCCCGGCAGAGCGCGGAAGGAAGCGTCGAGACTGCCGTCGAGCACGGCCCGGGCCGCGTGGGCGGCGTTCGCGTCGCTGAGCGTGACCGTGTCCAAGACGATACCGGGGCGGGATCGGTAGTAGCGGTAGACGGCCTGGGCCGGAGCGATGCGCCGGTTGAGGACATCCACCCGCAGGGGTCGGCTGCCGGGGCGCACAGCCTGCTCTGCCTGCTCGAGTGCCACCATCACCTTCTTGGCGTAGGGGAGGAGGGCCTGCCCGTCCAGGCTCAACCGCGAACCACGGGAGCTGCGCACCAGCAGTGCGACCCCGAGGCTTTTCTCCAAACCCGCAATCCGCTTGGAGACTCCTTGCTGGCTGATCCTGAGCTCGTCGGCCGCTGCCTGGAACTGTCCGGCCTCGGCGACGGCCACAAAGGTGCGCAGCGCTTCGATGTCCATGTCACCACCCTAGGAACAACCAACAGTTGTGTCGGGATCGGATTGGTTGTTTGATCCGGCCTTCGGCAGGTGCTGGTATCAGGGTCATGTCTACCCGCACAGCGCAGATCATGTACGTCCAAACGCCCGAGTTCACGCGTTATACGGAAAGGATCGCACAGGTAACCGATGCGACCTCTCGACTGAACGTCCTTCCGTTCGGAGACACCGCCGGTCGGGCGCAACTACTCGCGGTTGTTTTCGGCCGCCCCCTGCCGGAATCGGTGACGATTTATCCGCCCTTTTTCACCGAGTACGGGCTCGGCACGAGGTTCGGAACGAACGTCTTCGTCAACCAAGGCTGCACCTTCATGGACAACGGCGGCATCAGCATCGGCGACAACGTCATGATCGCTCCGAAGGTATGCCTCATCACCGGTGGACATCCACTCCCGCCGGCCGAGCGACGTGAGTACGTCACCAGCGCTCCCATCGTGATCGAGGACGACGTCTGGATCGGCGCGTCCGCCGTGATCACTCAGGGCGTGACCATCGGTGCGGGCTCCGTCGTGGCCGCCGGTGCGGTCGTCACCCGAGACGTGCCTGCCCGCACACTGGTCGCGGGCGTGCCCGCACGGGTGATCAAGAGCATCGAGTGATGCGTCCTCGCCCCGGCGCCTCCGGTTCGAGTCCGCGATCAGGGTCCGAGGCCCCATCCGCCCTAGTCCTGGTCGGGTGGGGTTTCGGGCTGGTGGGATTGTGTGTTTCCCTCGGGGCAGGGACCGGTCGCGCGGGGGAATGGGCGGGGGCGGGAAGGGCGGATGCCGAGGCCGCACAGTGCCAGTCCGCTGCCCGGGGCGGTGCGTCGCATGCGCCTGCCCCGGGGTGGGGTGGAGTCGCAGGTCTGTTCAGCCATCGAGTCGTCCTGTCTCGCGTCGAACACGGCGGATGTGTTTGAACGGTTGGACGGAACTCGGGGCGATTCGGTTCCCTCGAATTTCGGTTCCGTGGTGATCTTGGTGAGAACCCTCCGAAAACCGGTCTGACCTGGACTTGTCAGTCCTGATTGCGACTCCACGCAGGCCCCCGCGGTGTCCCCCGGTAATCCGGATGAACCGAGCGAACCCCATCCCATAGGATTTATGCAGCACCGATACGGGTAGGCAATGACGCACCCGTGAACCGATCCCCAGGGGAGAGTCGAACAATCGTGGCCGACGACAACAGTGGAGTCGAGCAGGGCGCAGGCCCGTTGGGCGCCGAACTGACCGAGGAGGCACTCGCGGCAGCGGCGGCGGAGGCCGAGAAGGCGTTCGCCGCGGCGGCCGATCTGGACGCGCTCGCGGTCGCCAAGACCGACTACATCGGCGGCAAGTCGCCGATCGCGCTGGCGCAGCGTGAGCTGGGTCGTCTGCCCAAGGAAGAGAAGGCCGACGCGGGCAAGCGGGTCAATATCGCGCGCAAGCGGGTCTCCGACGCCTTCGAGGCGCGCCGCGCGGCGCTGCTGGAAGAGCGCGATCAGGCCGTGCTGGTGGCCGAGAAGATCGACGTCACCCTGCCCGCTCGTCGCCGTCCGGCCGGTGCCCGGCATCCCATCACGGTCATCTCCGAGCAGATCGCCGACGTGTTCGTCGGCATGGGCTGGGAGGTCGCCGAGGGCCCCGAGGTCGAGACCGAGCACTTCAACTTCGACGCGCTGAACTTCCTGCCCGACCACCCGGCGCGCACCATGCAGGACACCTTCCACATCGCCCCCGAGGGGTCGCGCCAGGTGCTGCGCACCCACACCTCCCCGGTGCAGGTGCGTTCGATGCTGGAACGTGAGCTGCCGATCTACGTCGTGTGCCCGGGTCGCACCTTCCGCACCGACGAACTCGACGCCACCCACACCCCGGTGTTCTCCCAGGTGGAGGGTCTGGCCATCGACAAGGGCCTGACCATGGCCCACCTGCGTGGCACGCTCGACGCCTTCGCGCGCGCCCTGTTCGGCCCCGACACCCGAACCCGCATGCGCCCCAACTACTTCCCCTTCACCGAGCCCTCGGCCGAGGTCGACGTGTGGTTCCCGGACAAGAAGGGCGGCGCGGGCTGGGTCGAGTGGGGCGGCTGCGGCATGGTCAACCCGAAGGTCCTCATCGCCAGCGGCATCGATCCCGAGGTGTATTCCGGATTCGCGTTCGGCATGGGCATGGAGCGAACCCTGCAGTTCCGCAACGGGATTCCCGACATGCGCGACATCGTCGAGGGTGACGTGCGGTTCACCCTGCCCTTCGGTATCCGGTCGTAGAGAGAGAGCGAAAACGTGCGAGTAGCACAGTCCTGGCTGACCGAGATCCTGCAGCGCACCACCCCCGAGTGGTCGGTGTCGGCCGAGGAACTCGACGCGGGCTTCGTCCGGGTCGGCCTCGAGGTCGAAGAGGTCGACAAGCTCACCCCGATCGGCGGTGACATCGACAAGCCGCTGGTCGTCGGACGCGTCGCCGAGATCACCGAACTCACCGAGTTCAAGAAGCCGATCCGCTTCTGCAAGGTCGATGTCGGCAACCCGGAGTTGCAGGAAATCGTCTGTGGCGCCCGCAATTTCGCGGTCGGCGACCTCGTCGTCGTCGTGCTGCCCGGTGGTGAGCTGCCCGGTGGGTTCAAGATCTCCTCCCGCAAGACCTACGGCCACACCTCCAACGGCATGATCTGTTCGGTCGCCGAGCTCGGCATCGGCAAGGATCACGACGGCATCCTGGTGCTCGAGCCGGGTTCGGCGCAGCCCGGTGACGACGCCAACGTACTGCTCGGCACCGACGACACGATCATCGAACTCAACATCACCCCGGACCGGGGCTACTGCTTCTCGGTCCGCGGTCTGGCCCGCGAGCTGGCGTGCGGTTTCGATCTCGAATACGCCGACCCCGCCGTGCGCACGCTGCCCGACGGCGAGTCCGAGGCCTGGCCGGTGCGGCTGGAAGCCGATTCCGAATGCACCCGCTTCGGGGTCCGGCGCGTCACCGGGGTGAACCCGAACGCGGTGAGCCCGCTGTGGTTGCAGCGCAGGCTGATGCTGGCAGGCATGCGCCCGATCTCCCCGGCCGTCGACGTCACCAACTACGTGATGCTCGAACTGGGGCAGCCGCTGCACGCCTTCGATGCCGCGAAACTGAACGGCGGCTTGGTCGTTCGCTCCGCGCACAAGGGCGAGACCCTGCGCACCCTCGACGACACCGAGCGCACCCTCGATGCCGAGGACGTGGTGATCGCCGACGATTCCGGTGTCATCTCGCTGGCCGGTGTGATGGGTGGGGCGAGCACCGAGGTCGGCGCCGACACCACCGACGTGATCCTCGAGGCCGCCACCTGGAACCCGTTGCGCGTCTACCGGACCGCGCGCAGGCACAAGCTGTCGTCGGAGGCGGCCAAGCGCTACGAGCGGGTCGTCGATCCCGAGATCAATATCGTCGCCCTCGATCGCGCCGCCACCCTGCTCGCCGAAATCACCGGTGGCACCATCGAATCCACGCTCACCGACATCCGGGTGCCGCTGGAAGCGGCGGCGCCGATCGCGATGGACATCGACCTGCCCGACCGCGTCGCGGGCGTCACCTACCCGGCGGGCACCGCCGTGCGCAGGCTGGCCCAGATCGGTGCGCACGTCGATATCGAGGTCAACGACGCGGGCAAGACCCAGCTGCTGGTGACTCCGCCGAGCTGGCGTCCCGATCTGTCCCAGCCCGCCGACCTGGTCGAAGAGGTGCTGCGGCTGGAGGGGCTGGAGCAGATCCCGTCGGTGCTGCCGTCGGCGCCCGCCGGTCGCGGTCTGACCGCGCAGCAGAAGCGTCGACGTGCGGTGAGCCGGGCGCTGGCGTTCGCCGGTGCCGTCGAAGTACCCGCGCCGGTATTCCTGCCGGGTGGCGTGTTCGACGTGTGGGGGCTGGATGCCGACGATCCGCGCCGCAACACCACGCGCGTGCTGAACCCGCTCGACGCCGAGCGTCCGGAACTGGCGACAACGCTGCTGCCCGGTCTGCTGGAAGTGGCCGCCCGCAATATCTCTCGCGGCGCACGCGACCTCACGATCTACGGCATCGCCCAGGTGGTCCTGCCCGGCGAGCAGACCCGTGCGGTCGAGGCGCTGCCGGTGGATCGCCGGCCGACCGACGAGCAGATCGCCGAGCTGAACGCCTCACTGCCCGCCCAGCCGGTGCACGTCGCGGCGGTGCTCAGCGGTAAGCGTGATCCGCGCGGACCGTGGGGGCCGGGTCGTCCGGCCGAGGCCGCCGACGCGTTCGCCCTGGTCGACGAGGTGGCCGACGCCGCAGGTGTGGTGATCGAGCGCCGCGCCGCCGCCTACCTGCCGTGGCATCCCGGCCGCTGCGCCGAACTGCTGGTGGACGGCGTGGTCGTCGGCCACGCGGGCGAACTGCACCCCGCCGTGCTGGAACGCGCCGGTCTTCCCCCGCGCACCTGCGCGCTGGAACTCGACCTCGACGCGCTTCCCCTGGTCGAATCTCGCCCTGCCCCAACGGTTTCGGCATTCCCCGCCGTGCTGCAGGACGTGTCGATCAGCGTCGAGAAGGCCGTCCCCGCCGCCCAGGTGGAGACTGCCCTGCGCACCGGCGGTGGTGACCTGCTCGAAGACATCGCCCTGTTCGACGTCTACGAGGGCACGCAGGCAGGTGAGGGCCGCAAGTCCCTCACCTACGCCCTGCGCTTCCGCGCTCCCGACCGCACCCTCACCGAGGACGAGGCGAGCGCGGCGCGCGATGCCGCCGTCGCCTCGGCCACTGCAGCGGTCGGCGCCGAACTGCGCGCCTGAGATTCCAGCTGAAGCTGAGGCCGTCCGGTATCCGGGCGGCCTCAGTCGGCTTCGGGCAGCGTCAACCCTCTGACAGATCGTCGCGTTGGCCCGGCCCTGGGCGGGGCTGTGCGCGCGGCGACGGTCGCACGGCGCGACTGCTGGCCGTCGCAGCAGCCGGACCCGGGTGGTTCAGGATCGCAGCGCCTCGGTTCCCGTCAAGGGCGGGTAGTGTTCACCGCCCATCTCTTCCGCTGCGCCGATATAGGTGGTGAGGGCGTCGCGGGAGCGGGCGAGTGCGGCCATCTGTTCCTCGATGCGCGTGAGTCGTGACCGCATCGCCCCGATCAATTCCGGGCAGCCCGGCAGGTCCGGTACCTCGCCATGGGCGCACGGCAGGAGGTAGGCGATGTCGGCCGAGGAGAGGCCCGCGGCGAGCAGGTGCCTGATCTGGGTCACCCGCAGGACTGCGCTCTCGTCGTAATCGCGATAACTGTTCGAGCGGCGGTTCGCCTCGAGCAGCCCCTGGGCCTCGTAGTAGCGCAGCTGGTGCGTGTGCACGCCGGTTCGTCTGCTCAATTCGCCGATCCGCACGACATCCTCACTTGACCTTCACACCGGTATCAACGTTGACGATGGTGCCATGACCGAAACAACCACTCCCGTCACCGTTCTCGGCCTGGGCCTGATGGGCCGGGCACTCGCCCGTGCCTTCCTCTCCGCCGGGCACCCGACCATCGTCTGGAACCGCACCCCTTCCGCCGCCGACGAGCTGATCGCCGGCGGCGCCCGGCACGCCGACACCGTCGCCGACGCCGTGCACGCCGGCCGGGTGATCGTGGTCTGCCTGACCGACTACCCGGCCGTCTACGCGGTGCTCGAGCAGGCCGACCTGGCCGGAACCATCGTCGTCAACCTCACCTCCGGCGACTCCGCCCAGGCCAGGGCGGCGGCCCGCTGGGCCGAGCAGCGTGGCGCCCGGTATCTCGACGGCGCGATCATGGCCGTTCCGCCGGTGATCGGGACCGCCGACGCAGTCCTCCTGCACAGCGGCGCGCAGGCCGACTTCGATGCGGCCGCGCCGGTACTCGCGGCACTGGGCACCGTCACCCATCTCGGCGCCGATCACGGTCTGGCCGCCCTCTACGACGGCGCCGGGCTGGCCATGATGTGGAGCGTGCTCAACGCCTGGTTGCAGGGCACCGCGATGCTGCGGACCGCCGGTGTCGACGCACGCACCTACGCGCCGTTCGCCGCGCAGATCGCCACCGGCGTGGCCACCTGGCTGCCCGGATACGCCGAACAGGTCGACAACGGCGCCTATCCCGCCGAGGTCGCGGCCCTGTCGACCGATGCCGCGTCGATGACACACCTCGTCGAGGAGTGTGAAGCGCTCGGGGTGAACGCGGAGCTGCCGAAACTGTTGAAGGCGATGGCCGAAAGGGCGATCGCCGCCGGTCACGGGGCCGAGCAGTACCCGGTGCTCATCACCGAGTTCGCCAAGCCGTAGCCGGATCGGTGGTGGGCCGATGGCGGGGCGGGATAGGTTGGCAGCGTGTCGATGATGAAAGGCGCCAATGTCGTGGTGCCCGCCGCCGAGGTCCGGGTCGAAGTGAGTTGGCAGGCGGGGCCGGGGGTGCCCGACGCGGACGCGTCCGCCCTGCTGCTCGCCGGGGCGAAGGTGCGCTCCGACGACGACTTCGTGTTCTACAACCAGGCGGTGCACCCCTCCGGGGCGGTGCGCCACGCCGGGAAACACCAGGGCCCGACGGTTGTCGACACCCTGTCGGTGCGGTTGGCGCAGGTGGAACCACAGATCGAGAAGATCGTGCTGGCCGCCTCCGCCGACGGCGGCACCTTCGGCCAGTTCCGCGACCTCTGCATCCGGGTGCTCGACGCGGCGACCGGTGGGGAGGTCGCCCGATTCGACAGCACCGGCGCCACCACCGAGACCGCGTTCGTCCTCGGCGAGTTGTACCGCCGTCAGGGTGCGTGGAAGTTCCGCGCGGTGGGCCAGGGGTACGACACCGGACTGGCCGGGCTCGCAACAGATTTCGGCATCACCGTCGACGATGCCCCGGTAGACCAGCCCTTCACTCCGCCCCCGAGCCGGCCGACTCCCGCTGCTCAACCGCAGCAGCCGGCACCGCCACCGACCCAGCCCTACGCGCCGCCGCAGGGTCAACCGCATCCGGGCGCTCGATTCCCCTCGCCTGCAACGCCATCCGGGCAAGCTCCGGTGAACCTCGCGAAAGTCTCCCTCACCAAGGAATCCCCGAGCGTCTCGCTCACCAAGCACGGCGCCACCGGCGGTGTGATGCGGGTGAATCTCAATTGGACGTCGATGGCCGCCACCGGCCGCATCTTCGGCAAACTGCGCGGCAAGAACATCGATCTCGACCTGTGCTGTTTCTTCGAATTGGTCAACGGCGCGATCGGGTCCGTCCGGGCGCTGGATCGGCGTTTCGGCGCGCTCTACGAACCGCCGTTCATCCACCTCGACCAGGACGACCGCACCGGCGCGAGCATCACCGGTGAGAACCTGTCGATCAATCTCGACTACACCCGGTTCTTCCGCCGCATCCTCGTGTTCGCCTCGATCTACGACGGGGCAAGCGATTTCCGCAACGTCCACGCCACCGTCACCCTGCACCCGGTGAATTCGGCGCCGATCGAGATGACACTCGACGGGTGCACCGACAACTCCCGCGACGCCGTGCTCGCGGTGCTGGAGAACGTCAACGGTGAACTCGTGGTGCGCCGCGAGGGTGTCTTCGTCCGGCCACCGGCCGGGCAGCCGGGTGGCGGCGTGATGGAGATCGCGCGACTCTACAACTGGGACTTCGGTTTTCAAGCGGGACGCGGTAAGTGATGCGGCATCCGGCGACCAGGGTGCTCAACGCACTGGTCTACCACCCCGAGCGGCACCTCGCGCAGACACCGGCCGCGCTCGGCCTGGACTACCGCGATCTGCACATGCGCACCGCGGACGGTATCGATCTGCACGGCTGGTTCGTGCGGGCCGAACGCCCGCGCGCCCACATCCTCTACGCCCACGGCAACGCCGGGACCATCGGTGACCGGGTGTCGATCATCGCGCTGCTGGTCGCCGCCGGTTTCGACGTGCTCGCCTTCGATTACCGAGGTTTCGGGCACAGCAGCGGCGCCCCCGGTGAGCACGGCACCTACCTGGACGCGCGTGCGGCGCGCACCGCCCTGCTCGAGCAGCCGGAGGTCGACCCCGCACGGGTCGTCTACCTGGGCAAATCGCTCGGTGGTGGGGTGTTGCTCGAGCTGGCGGGCGAGCACCCGCCCGCGGGCATGGTCCTGATGTCGACCTTCAGCGGTATGCGTGACGCCGCCCGCTCGGTCTATCCGTTCCTGCCCGCACCGCTGGTTCCCGACGCCTACCCGAACCTGCGCCGCATTTCCGCGCTGCGGGTGCCGGTGTTGATGATGCACGGCGAACACGACGAACTGCTGCCGCTGCGCCATGCCGAACGCCTGTATGCGGCCGCGAACGAGCCCAAGCAGTTGATCGTGGTTCCCGGTGCGGGCCACAACGATGTCATCGACACGCTCGGACCGCGCTGGCCACAGCTCATCGCGCAGTGGAGTGAGTTCCTCGACAGGTGAGCGCGGCTGCGTAGCCTGGCGGTATGAGCGAAACGAGCGAGATCCTCGGCCGGCTGGCCGCGCTGCCCGACGCCGAGCTGGTATCGCTGCTGCGCGCGGCGGTGGCGGGCAGGCCGGGGCTCGGCGCCGTCGCCGCCGCGCTGGCTCAGGTGGAGGCCGGTCATGCCGAGGTCGGCCCGCCTGTGATGCTCGACACCGAGGCCGAGATCGTCGACGCGGAGCCGGTGGCATCCGAGCAGGTCGGAGATGGTCATGCGGTACCGCCGGTACCGTTGGGGGGTTCCGGGCCCGCCGCGAACGCTGTGACCGGCGGATATTCCACTTCTGGAGTGCCGACATTCGACGCGGTTCGCGATAAGGTCGAGCAGCGTTTCGGCACCGCCCAGGGCATGGGTGAACTCGACCGGCAGACCCCGGCGGGCCGCAGCGCCGACGAACAATGGGAGGCGCGGGGCAAGGCCGCGCGCGAGCGTCTGGATCAGATCCGGAAGGCGATGCGGGACAACGATTCCGGCGCCTAGCCTCGCGTCCTCCCAACCGAGCGACAACCGTGATTGGGTGGACATACATGACGCAGGCGCGCCAGATCGCCGAACGACTGCTCGACGCGCAGGTCGACTACCTGCTCGGCGAGGTGACCGGTGAACGGTTCGCCGAGGTGATCGCCCGCGACGTGGCGGCCGTACTCGCCGTCGGCGACACCATCCGCTTCGGTGATGTGGTCTCCCTGGCCGACGGCGAGGAGACGGTGGCACGGGTCTTCGACCGCATCGGCGGTTCGCCGGTCATCGCCGACACGGTCGGGGTGTTCTCCGACGCCATCTACGACCACATCGCCACCAACACCGACTACACCCTCGGCGATGTCGTCGACCGTGAACCGGTGGAAGCGCTGCTGGAGAAGATCTTCGGTATGCACCAGGCCCAGGAACGCATTCTGGACCGGCTCACCGAGAGCCCGCTCGTGGCGACCGTCGCGTCGCGTTTCGTCGACAAGCTGATCGGCGACTTCATGCAGGCCAATCGGGAACGCGCCGAGAAGATCCCGGGCGTGTCCTCGCTGATGTCGCTCGGCCAGTCCGCGGCCAACCGCGCCAAGAAGGTCGCCGCCGACAGCACCTTCGTCGGTGACCTCGCCGGCAAGGGCGCGCTGTTCGCGCTCAAGCGCACCAACAACGCCATCCGCGACATGCTGCGCGACGCCCCCGTGCACTCGGCGGCGATGGAATTCTGGGACCTGCACGCCGACGAACCGGTGGCGGGCCTGCGCGAATACCTCACCCAGAAGGACCTCAACGAACTGGTCCAGATCTGCTACGAAATCGCGGTCACCACCAGGGAGAAGGAATACTTCGGCCTGCTGGTCCGCGAATGCGTGGAGGTGTTCTACACCCGCTATGCCGACCACACCCTGTCCTCGATGCTTCCCGAACTCGGGCTGAACGCCGACGACATCAGCACCGAAATCCTGCGCTACGGGCCTGCCGTCATCGAAGCGGCCAAGCGCAATGGCGTCCTCGCCCAACTCCTGCGCGAACGCCTCGAACCCTTCTACTACTCCGATCAGGTCCTCGGTATTCTCGCCGGGGAATGAGTGCCGATCCGCCGCTCGAAGCGGGCCGGAGGGCGAAGATTCCTTCCAACCACATGCGGGTTTCCGTGTCCTGGCGAGGGTCGACTCGGGTGAGGACACCGCTGCCACCTCGATCTCGGTTCAGCGGGGTGCCGTCCTGATCGTGGTCGACCACTACCGGCACCGGGCGCGTCCGAAGCTCACGCAGAAGGATGTGGCCGCGGCGGCGTTGCGGAAATTTCGGCGAATTGCCCGAATTATCGCAGTGGACCGTTATCGTTCGTATCCGGTTCACCGCAAGTCTTCTCGGCTTTATGGCTCGGGAAGTGTGGGTGGCGTCACAGCGGAAACTGTGCGGAACAAGTCGGACATCGAACGAATCCGTCACCGAATTACGGTGGGAGCGGTGAGCTTTCCGACACAGAGAGCCCCGTTGATTTCCGGCATGTTGAGATCAATGCACGAATCCCGTTCTTACGCCGTCCCGGATTGACCGCGCCCCCGGCGCAGTGCAAGTTGACACCTGACTTTCGGTGGGCCGCCGCGAAATACCGCGTGTGGTGTTTCAGAGGAGCAGGTGGTGCGTTCACATTCCCGTCGGCGGGCCGCGGGTGGCGGGCTGATCCGGCCGCGCACCATTTCCGGGCAGCTCGCCCGGATTCTCGCGGTGTCGCTGGTGCTGGTGCTCGTGCTGCTCGGGGTGACGATGTCGACCCAGATCACCGCGTTCCGGCGCAGCGGGGAAACCGTGGACGCGGTCGCGGTTGCCCTGGCCGCACAGGATCTGGTGCACCAGGTGCAGCGCGAACGCGGGCTCAGCAACGGTCTGCTCGGCGGTGACGCGCGGCTGGTGCAGGCGGTCGGGGACCAGCGTCCCGCCACCGACGCGGCGCTGCGCACCCTGAGCGCCGCGCTGACCGCCGACCCACCCGGTGCGGGGGAGGTGCGCTCGGCGCTCGGTCATCTCGGCGGTCTGCCCGGCGTCCGGTCGCAGATCGACACCAGGACCGTTTCCCGACAGGCCGCGTTCCAGTTCTATTCCGACAGCATCGACGCGCTCAACCGGCTCGCCCTCGGCCTGGATCAAGCCCGCGACCCCGCCGTGCGCCACGGCCTGCAAGCGCTCTACGCCCTGGGCGACGCCAAGGAGTTCACCGCCCGCGAACGTGGTTTCCTCAACGGCGTTTTCGCGGCGGGGGAGTTCGTGGCGGGGGAGTACGTGCAATTCCTCGACATGCGCGCGGCCCGCACCGCCGCGCTCACCCAGTTCGACCGCGAGGCGACTCCGGCACAGCGCGACCGGCTCGCCGCCGTCATGGGCGGTGAAAGTGCCATGCGGGCAGCGGAATCGGAGAACATCGCGATCGCGTCCACCGCCGGACCGTTGACCGCTCCGGTCGACCCGGCGGTGTGGTGGTCGCAGATGACCGAGGTGATCGACGCACAGCGCACCGTGCAGCAGGCCGTCGGCGACGATGTGCGGGCCCGCGCCGCCGACCTGCGCCGCACCGCGGCCATCGTGCTGGCCGCCTTCGCCCTTGCCGCACTGCTGGCGATCGCCGCCGAGGTCGCGCTGGTGTTCGCGAGTGTCCGGGCCATCGTGCGACCCCTGGCCGCGCTCGCCGCCGAGGCCGACGACGTGGCTTCCACCCGATTGCCCGAGGTGATCGCCGCATGGCGCGGATCCGCCGACACCCGCCCCGACCCACCCGCGCCCGTCCGCACCCCACCGGGTGCGAGTGCCGAGATCGATGCTGTCGCAGGCGCTTTGGACCGGGTGCAGAGCACCGCCTTCGACCTCGCGTCCGAACAGGCGCTGGTGCGGCGCAACACCACCGAGTCGATGGCGAACCTGGCCCGGCGCAACCAGAATCTGGTGCGCAGACAACTCGGCCTCATCAGCGAGTTCGAACGCGAGGAACTCGACCCGAAAACCCTGTCCAACCTGTTCGAACTCGACCACCTCGCCACCCGCATGCGACGCAATGCCGAAAGCCTGCTCGTCCTGGTCGGTGAGGCGAGCCCGCGCCGGTGGGCCGAACCGATCGCGCTCACCGACGTCATCCGGGCGGGGCTCTCAGAGGTCGACGACTACCGGCGGGTGGTGCTGCGTCGCGTCGACGAGGTCGCGATCACCGGTGCGGTGGTCAGCGAGCTCGCGCACGCTCTGGCCGAGCTCATCGAGAACGGCTTGGCGTTCTCCCCACCCGACCTCGAAGTGGAGATCTACGGGCGCAAGGTGGCCGGTGGATATCTGCTCGCAGTCGTCGACCACGGCGTCGGCATGTCCGCCGAACAGCTCGCCGAAGCCAATGCCCGCCTACGCGGCGAGCAGGACTTCATCGTCGCCTCCACCCGCTACCTCGGCCACTACGTCGTCGGCCGCCTCGCCGGCCGTCTCGGTATAGAAGTGGAACTCAACACCTCACCGGTGAGCGGCATCGTCGCCCGGCTGTTGCTGCCATCGAGCCTGATCGCCGACGAAAGTTCCTCCGGGCGACCGGAATCCGGTGGTGCTCGAGTGGGCCGACAGTCCACGGGGAGCCACGACGGCGACGTCAACGGCGCGCCCGCCGATGCGCGGCACAGCCGGGGACAGATGGCGGCGAGCGGAGTCGACCGCGTCCCAGAACCCCCTCGACGCGGTGCCGGCCACAACGCCTCCAACCGACCGACGCCGACGCCGACGCGGAATGGCACGCCGCTGCCGAACTTCGATCAGCAAGATGGCCGACAACTACGAGTCGAGCCGCTGAACGGCCACCACCCGGCTCAGCAGCCCGTCGTTCTTCCCGCCGATCCGCCCGGCGCCGACCAGGGTTCCCCTGTCGTCCCCTCGCCCTACATTCAATTCCTCACCGGCACAGACGCGACCGCCCGGAGCGGTTTGAACCTGTCGCCGGAACCGCGTGGCACTCGGGGCGACGGGGTGGGCGGTGACCTCGACGTTCCTGGTCAGGCGTCGGTCGAACGTACCCGCAACGGCCTGGTGAAGCGCGCCAAACGCACTACACCTTCGGACCGTCCCCGCCGCGAAGCCCCGCTTCACGACCGCCCGCCGGTCGCCGAACGTACTCCGGACCAGACCCGCAGCATGCTCGCCGCGTTCCGTACCGGCCACGAAAGCGGCAGCGGGACAGCCGAAGACGACCCGATCCGCTGACAGCAAGGAGCCACGGTGACCACCCACCTCCCGACCGCCGACCCGCACACCTTCAACTGGCTGCTGGGCAATTTCGTGCGCAACACCGATGGGGTGCGCGACACGGTCGCCGTCTCGTCGGACGGCCTGCTCATCGCCATGTCGGAAGGTCTCGACCGTACGGGCGCCGACCGGCTCGCCGCCATGGTGTCGGGACTGTCCAGCCTGGCCCGAAGTGCCTCGCGCAGTTACGACTTCGACGGCCTGAAGCTGATCCTGATCGAGATGAAGCGCGGCTTCCTGCTCGTCTCGGCGCTGGGCGACGGCAGCTGCCTCGGCGTGATCGCCGACGGTGGCTGTGATGTGGGTCTGGTGGGCTACGAGATGGCCGTGCTCGCCGAACGAGCGGGCGCCCTGCTCGACCCGATGTTGATCGGTGAGCTGCGAGAGACGTTGCGCCGATGAGGGATTCCGACCGGCCCCGCCTGCCCGACCCACGTATGGTCCCGCTGAACCAGCCGACGAGCTGGAGCGCCGGGCCACCCGTCGCCCGGCCGGCCGACGACACCGACGACGATCGGTTCGTCCGCCCCTTCGTCGTCACCGCGGGCCGCACGGTCCCGGTCCTCGACGGCCTGCGCCTCGAAACCCTGGTCGTGGCAGCACCCTCGGCCTTGTCGGCACCATTGCGTTTCGAGGAGCACACTGTCGTGCGGTTGTGCCAGCACCCCCATTCCATCGCCGAAATCGGTGCCGCTCTGCGGGTTCCGGCCGGTATCGCCAAGGTGATCGTCAGCGATCTGGCCGCAGCCGGTCAGGTGACCGTGCGCGACGCGCCCGAGCTGACGACCGCCGCCATCGAAAGGATCACCGATCTTGTCCGCGCACTCTGAAACACGCATCGCGGCGTCGATGCCGGCATCGGTGAAGATCGTGGTCAGCGGCGGTTTCGGCGTCGGCAAGACGACTTTCATCGGCGCCATCTCCGAGATCGAGCCACTGGTCACCGAGGCCGCGATGACCGAGGTATCGATCGGTATCGACAACCCCGGCCGCCACGCCGAGAAGACCGCGACCACGGTCGCACTGGACTTCGGCCGCATCACCCTCGACCACTCCCTGATCTTGTACCTGTTCGGCACCCCCGGCCAGGACCGCTTCGTCTTCCTGTGGGACGACCTCGTCGACGGCGCCCTCGGCGCGGTGATCGTGGTCGACACCGCCCGCGTCGAAGACTGCTATCCCGTTCTCGACTACTTCGAAGACCACAACACTCCGTTCGTCGTCGTGGTCAACCGCTTCCCGGATACACCCCACTTCGACCTGTCCGAAGTCCGCGAAGCCCTCGGCCTCGACGACTGGATCCCCGTCCTGGACTGCGACGCCCGCGACCGCGACTCCGTGCGCGACATCCTCGTGGCACTCCTCGAGCAGGTCCTGCTGCACCGCGCCCTGCCCCGCCACCGGGAAGTCAGCTGAGCAGGGTCGGCGGAGCGGTGGGCACGGGTGTCGCACGGCGCGGTATGGCACGCGCCGCCACGACATCCGATGCCTCAGCGGCTGCCCAGCGGGGCTCCGAAGAAGGTGGCGAACTTGGCGGACAGGGTGTCGCCGAGGAAGGACAGGGCGCCGGGAGTGGCGGCCATGGTCCCTGCGTCGGAGGTGGTGCAGCCCTGCGGTGCGGGGACCCCGTCGAGCCGGTCGCGCAGCCAGAGCAGGGCGGCGGGGCCGCCGACGACCTCGGCGACGATGTGTTCGCTGGCGTGGTCGCGGGTGTAGGTCAGGGAGGTGTTCGGGTCCCGGCAGTAGGTGTCGACCAGGGTGTCGGTCGCGGCGAGGGGGAGGATCTCGTCCCACGCGGAATGCCACAGGAACAGCGGCATATCGGGGACGGACTTGCCCATGCGTGTGTCGTCGAGCATGGCCGCCACCGGCGGATCGTCGAGCGGGTTTCCGTCGGAACCGATCATGCCGGTGAGGTCGAGGAACGGCAGCAGCGCCGACTGGTACTGCACGCACAGCGGCGACTTGACCGCCATCAGCCCCCTGCCGAGCGGGTTCAGCCGTTGATCGAGATAGGTTGCGAAATCAGGGTATTCGCGAGTGAGGCCCAGGACGGCGGCGAAGACCAGGCCGGAGGTGAGCTGGTTGTTCGCCATGGTGAGGGCGGCACCCAGATCCGCGCCGACCCCACCCTCGGCCGCGCCGACGATGTTCAGTTCGGGTGCGTAACTCGCGTGCAGCTCGGCGGCGTGCCCGGTCGCGATCGACCCGCCGGAGTACCCGTAGAGGCCGACCGGTGCGTCGGGCCCCACCTCGAGCGGCGCGAATCCGGTCGCGGCACGAATGCCGTCGAGAGTGATCCGGCCAGCCAGCGGCCCGGCGGCATAGGCCGAGTACGGACCCTGATGGTCGGGCACGACGACCGCCCAGCCCTGCGCCAGCGCCGCCTGCGCGAACAGGAATTCGGCGGGCACCACGATCTGTCCGGCGACCGGCGCGATCGAAAGATGTTGCAGCGCATAGGACGGCGCGCAATAGCCCGCGGTCGAGTCCTCGGCCAGCTGGACCGAGAGCAGCTTGCGCGGTGAGACCGCTTGTCCGCGTGGCTTGATCAGCGTGGCCACGGCCGGGATCGCCTCGTCGCGGCTGTTGTTGGAGCGGTAGGACACCTGCCACGCGTCGACATCGACCGGCAGCACGCCGAAGTCGGCGATGGTGACCTGCCTGGCCGCGATGATCGCGCCGGGTTCGGTCGCCGCCACCACATCGGCGGGCGGGAGGTAGAAACCCGGGTCGAGCTCGGGCGGCAGCGGAATCACCGGGGCGGGCGGGATCGCCGTCGGCTCGGCCGCGACCGGACCGGCCGCCACCACCGTTGCCGCCGCGAGCACGCTCGTGGCCAGGGCTAGCCAACGCGGAATCAGGGGAGATCTCATCGTGCACAGTCCTCACAGGAATTGAGACGCCTTCGTCTCAATGGCGGCTACTATGGCACGAGTGTGGTGTGGATCGCAATCAGCTGCGGATTACGCAGGCGAGGTCAGGGCATTGAGCAGGGTGGTGAAGACATCGACGAGATCGTCGACGGGCGGCCGGGGGTCGTCGAGACTCCACTGGTGCACGGCCCCGTTGACGGCGCCGATGAAGGCCGCCATCGCCATCCGCCAACCGCCCGGCGGCGTGCGCACACCGTCGCGCGCGGCCGCGACGGTGGCGACCACCTCGCCCCACTGATCCCGGACCCGAGCCCGGTGTTCCTCGACCGAGGGGCTCACCCCGACGATCTCGACGAACGCCACCTTGGCCGCCCGGATGTCGTCGGTGATGGTTGTCGTGTAAGCCCGCAGCGCGGCTTCGATGAGGGTGCGCAGATCGTCGGTGCCCACCGCCGCCAGCGCGGCGAGCACGGCGTCCCGCGCCCTACCCTGCACCGTGTCGTACACCGCGACCAGCAGTTCCTCGCGTCCGGCGAACTGCTCGTAGAACTGCCGCCGCGACAGACCCGCCGTCGCGCACACATCGGTGAGCGAACTGTTGGCGTACGACTTCTCCGCGAAGACGGTCAGCCCGGCCTCGATGAACAGCGCGCGACGCTCGACCTGCCGCTCGGCGACCGAAGTGCCGGTGTAATTGTGCCGAGTGCGCCCAGATGTCACCCCACGACCCTACGAGGTGGCCGCCTCGACGGGGCCGATCGGGACCACCAGCGGGGTGCCGGTGACCGGATCCTCGATCACCTTCGCGCGCAGCCCGAACACCTGCGCCACCACGTCCTCGGTGAGGACTTCGGCGGGCGTGCCCGCCGCGACCACGCGCCCGGCCCGCATCGCGACCAGTCGATGGGCATAGCGTGCGGCGAGATTGAGGTCGTGCAGCACCATCACCACCGTGCGGTTCGCCTCGGCGTGCAGCCGCCGGACCAGGTCGAGCACCTCGATCTGGTGGGCGAGGTCGAGGAAGGTGGTCGGTTCGTCGAGCAGCAGCAGGTCGGTGTTCTGGGCCAGCGCCATCGAGATCCAGGCGCGCTGGCGTTGCCCGCCGGACAGTTCGTCGAGCGAGCGGTCGGCGAACTCGACCATATCGGTCCAGGTCAGCGCCTCGGTGACGGCGGACTCGTCGTCCTGGGACCACTGGCGGTACCACCGCTGGTGCGGGTGCCTGCCCCGCGCGACGAGGTCGGCGACGGTGAGACCGTCCGGGGCGAGCGGGGATTGGGGCAGGATGCCGAGTACGCGCGCCACGTCCCTGGTCGACATCCGGTCGATACGTTTGCCGTCGAGGTGCACATGACCCCCGGTGGGCCGCAGGAGCCGGGCCATCGCGCGCAGGAGCGTGGATTTTCCGCACCCGTTGGGTCCGATCACCGCGGTGATCGTGCCGCCGGTGACCTCGAGATCCAGCCCGTCGACGACGGTGGTCGTCCCGTAACCGAGGGTCAAGGCGTCGGCCTGGAGCCGAACGGTCATCACACGCCCGCTTTCCCGGCGCGATTGCGCCGCATCAACAGATAGATCAGATAGGGGGCGCCGAGCACGGCGGTGACCACTCCGACGGGCAGCTCGCCCGAGGGCAGCAGCGTGCGGGCGACGAGATCGGCGGCGACGGTGAAGGCCGCGCCGAGGATCGCCGAGGTGAGCAGCGGTGGTTGGGCCGAACCGGTGAGCCGTAGCGCCACCTGCGGCACCGCGAGGGCGATGAAGATGACGGCCCCCGCCGAGGCGGTCGCGACCCCGGCGAGCAGTACCGCAAGCACCAGCAGGGTCAGTCTGGCGGTGTTGAGGCGGATGCCGAGCGAGCGGGCGGTGTCGTCGCCGAAGTGCAGGGCGCCGAGCAGGTGGGTGCCCGCGAGGACCACCGGCACCAGGACGGCCAGGGCGATGGCGACCGGTGTCACCTGGATCCAGCCGCTGCCGTTGAGGCTGCCGGTCAGCCAGGTCACCGCCCGCGTCGCGACATCGACTTCCCCGACACTGAGCAGCCAGAACGTCACGCTGGACAGCAGCGAACCGGCGCCGAGGCCGACCAGTACGAGTCGATACCCTTCGATCCCACCGCGCCAGGCGAGCACGAAAACTCCCAGCGCGGCGAGTAATCCGCCGAGCATGGATGCCACCGGCACCCCGATCTCGGCCACCGCGCCGCTGACCTGCCCCCGGCTGCCCGATAGCGCGATCACCGCGACCGCGGCGACACTCGCGCCCGCGGTGACACCGAGAATATCGGGACTGGACAACGGGTTTCGCGCGATGCCCTGGGTGATCGCACCGGACAACGCGAGCGCCGCGCCGACCAGCGCACCGGTGAGAATCCGCGGCAGCCGCAGATCCCACACCACGTATGCCAGCCCGTCGTCGCCACCACCGGTGAGTACCGCGAGCACATCCAGCGGCGTGACAGGGCCACCGTCGGGCATCGTGTACGTGCCGAGTGCGAGCGCGACACAACTGGTGACACCGAGCACCGACACGCCGAGCAACAGGACCGCCGTGGTGCGTAACCGCAACTGCCAGGACACCGGTCCCAGCCGGACCGCCCGCACGGTACTCATACGGTCACCAGCTTCCGGCGACGGACGAGCACGATGAAGAACGGCACGCCGACGAAGGCGAGCATGATGCCCGCGGGCAGTTCGCCCTTGTCCAGCACCACTCGTCCCGCGATGTCGGCGACCAGCACCAGGATCACACCGAGCAGCCCGGCGACCGGAACCAGCCAGCGGTAGTCGGGTCCGGTGATGCCGCGCGCGAGGTGCGGAACGACGAGTCCGACGAACCCGAGCGGCCCGGCGATCGCCACCACCGCGCCGGTGAGCAGCACGATCGAGCCGATGCCGACGGTGCGGGCCAGTGTGACGCGATGTCCGAGCGCGCGGGCGGTGTCCTCACCCAGGCCGAGCGCGTTGAGCGCGGAGGTGTTGGCCAGGGCGAGCACGATCCCGGCGACGACGAAAGGTGTTGCCTTACCGAGCAAGTCGAGGCTGGTTCCGGCCAGCGAGCCGGCCTTCCAGAAGCGGTAGATATCGGTGACGTCGGTGTCGAACAGCACCACCGCCGAGATCAGCCCCTGCAGCAGGTAGCTGACGGCGGCCCCGGCCAGCGCGAGAGTCACCGGGGTCGGCCCGCCCCGTCCCGTCGTCCCGATGACGAAAACCGTGACGGTGGCGATCAACGCACCCGCGAAACCGAACCACACATAGCCGAACAGGCTCGAGATGCCACCGACCATCACCGCCGCGACGATGCCGAGCGCCGCACCCTGGGTGATGCCGAGCAGCGCCGGATCCGCGAGCGGGTTCCTGGTGTGGCCCTGGATCACCGCGCCCGCGACGCCGAGTGCGAGCCCGGCGAGGATCCCCAGCAGGGTGCGGGGCAGCCGAAGGCCGTTGACGATGGCACCGGTCTCGGTGTCGGTGGTGCCGCCGAGCGCTTGCAGAACCTCCAGGGGAGCGATGAATTTCGAGCCGACGGCCATGCTGAGCAGCACGGCCGCGAGCACCGCGACCAGCAGACCCGCGATGAGTAGCAACCGGCGAGACCGCGTGTCGGCGAACACGGCTCCGGGCGGCGATGCGGTCACTTTCCCTCTTCGTAGTTGGTAATTAGGTAAGGCTTCGCTACGTTAGCAACCCTGAGGACAACCGAACCACCCGGGAGACGTCGATGAATACCCCACTGAGCCGTCGGCTCGCCGCCGCCGCGGCAGTCGCCGCCGCCGTACTGAGTCTTTCCGCGTGCGGCCAGGAACGCGCGAACCCCGGCGCCGCGGGCAGCGACTGCGACACCGCGAGCAATCTCGACGGTGGCGCCTACCCGCGCACCATCGAGAAGGGGGCGGTGAAGGACGCGGCGGGTGCGGATGTCGGCACCGTCGTCGACCCGGCGACCATCGCCACCCGCCCGGTCCGCGTAGCCGCGCTCGACCAGACGTTCGTCGACGCCGCCCTGGTGCTCAATACCGAACTCGTCGCGTACACGACCTACCAGTCCATGGGGGACAAGCTGCCCGCGTTCCTCGGTGCGTCGGCACAGACCTGCGGTGGCCGCGCGGTCAACGTCGGCAGCGTCCAGACGCCCGACATCGAGAAACTGGCAGGCGCCCGCCCGGACCTGATCGTGTCGGCCAAGGTGCGTCACGAGAAGCAGTACGAGCAGTTCCGTGGCATCAAGCTCGGTTCGGGCACGGTGCCGGTGGTGTTCAGCCAGACCACCGGCGCCACCTGGAAGGAGAACCTGCTGTTGCTCGCGAAGGCGGTCGACAAGGAGAACCTCGCCAAGGCCAAACTCACCGCCTACCAGGACCGTGCCGCCGCGATCGGCGCGGCGATCAAGGCGAAGAACGGCGGCACCGCGCCCACCGTCTCGCTGCTGCGTTTCATGGGCAAGGAGGACCGGCTCATGCAGCGGGTCAGCTTCATCGGTGACATCTTCGCCGACACCGGCCTGAACCAGCCCGACAAGTCGGCCGATCCGAAGAACGACTTCGCGATCACGCTGAGCCCGGAGCGTCTGCTCGACGCCGACGCCGACTACGTCTTCCTCACCAGCAGCGGCGAGGACGCCGCCACCCAGCGCAAGGCGGCCGCCGAGGCCAATCCGCTGTGGAACCAGCTGCGCGGCAAGATCACCCCGGTCGACGACCTGGTCTGGCTGACCTCGGTCGGTCTCACCGGCGCGCACGCGGTGCTCGACGACATCGCCGCGACCTTCGGCGTCGACCCGGCGAAGTAGGCGCGGAGCTTCCTGTTCGCCCACCCCTACACTCGGCGGGGTGGGCGAACAGAAGCAGCGCATGCTGGCGGGGGACCTGTACAAGGACAGCGATCCGGAACTCGTGGCCGAACGGCAACGGGCGCAACGGTTGTGCGACGAATTCAACCGCACTGGGCCCGACCAAACCGACCGGCGGACCGAGCTGCTTGGCGATCTCCTCGGAAAACTGGGTGAGGGGTCGTGGATCATGCCGCGATTCCAGTGCGATTACGGCTATCTGATCGAGATCGGCGCCAACAGTTTCCTCAACTACGACGCGATCCTGCTCGACTGCGCGCCGATCACCATCGGCGACGACTGTTCGATCGGGCCGCGCTGTCAGCTGCTCACCGCCCTTCATCCGATGCAGGATCACGAAAAGCGCAGGCAGCGCTGGGAATCGGCGGCTCCCATCCGGATCGGGAACAACGTGTGGTTCGGTGGCGGAGTCATCGTGTGTCCCGGAGTCACCATCGGCGACGACGTGGTGGTCGGTGCGGGCAGTGTGGTCACCCGCGACCTGCCCGACCGCGTGTTCGCGGCGGGCAATCCGGCCAGGGTGATCCGGGCGCTGTAGGTGTGATCCGCGCGTCGCCGGGTCGCGTTCGGTGGGTCGGCGGCAATACTGTCTGTTCATGGGCCAATCGCGAGTCGTGCAGGAGCAGGAAGCCACCCGGCCGTTGCGCGAGGACATCCGGTTCCTCGGCGGCATCCTCGGTGACACCATCCGTGACCACGAAGGACCCGAGGTGTTCGACCTCATCGAGCGGGTCCGCATCGAGGCGTTCCGGGTGCGTCGCGAGGAAGTGGAGCGCAGCGCCGTCGCCGACATGCTCGACGGCACCCCCACCGAGGTGGCGCTGCCGCTGATCCGGGCGTTCAGCTACTTCGTGCTGCTGGCCAATCTGGCCGAGGACATCCAGCGCGACCGCCGCCGTGCCGCACACGTGGCGGCGGGCGAACCACCGCAGGACTCCTCGCTGGCCGCGACCTACGCCAAACTCGACGCCGCCGATCTCGACGGCACGAGCGTGGCCGAACAGCTCACCGACGCCCTGGTGTCCCCGGTGATCACCGCGCACCCCACCGAGACGCGCAGGCGCACGGTCTTCGACGTGCAGGCCAAGATCACCGCCCTGATGCGGTTGCGGCGCAGGCTCGAGCCCGGCGAGCCCGGTTACGACGACACCGAACTGTGCATTCGCCGTGAAGTGCTCACCCTGTGGCGCACAGCGCTGATCCGCCTGGCGCGCTTGCGGATTCAGGACGAGATCTCGGTGGGTCTGCGCTACTACGACCTGACCCTCTACGACGTGATCCCCGCGATCAACGCCGAGGTCCGTGCGGCCCTGCGTTCCCGCTGGCCCGATGTCGACCTGCTCGAGCGCCCGATCCTGCGCCCGGGGTCCTGGATCGGCGGCGACCGCGACGGAAACCCTTATGTGACAGCCGAAGTCGTGCACACCGCCGCCGAGCAGGCCGCCGCCTACGCCTTCGGCCGCTACCTGGGCGAGCTGGTGGAACTGGAGAAGTCGCTGTCGCAGTCGGCGCGGCTGGTACGGGTGAGCCCGGCGGTCACCGCGCTCGCGGAGGCCGGTTACGACGACCCGGCCGTGTTCGCCGACGAACCGTATCGCCGTGCGCTGCACGCGATCCGGGCACGACTCAGTGCCACCGCGCGACGCGCGCTCGACCGCCTCCCGGACAACGGTCTCAACACCGACGCCGAGCCGTACCCCACACCGCAGGCCGTGCTCGACGACCTGGACGCGATCGATGCCTCCCTGCGTGACAGCGGTGACGCCCTGCTCGCCGAGGACCGCCTCGCCGCCCTGCGTCACGCCGTGGAGACCTTCGGGTTCCACCTGCAGGGTCTCGACATGCGCCAGAACTCCGAGGTGCACGAACAGGTCGTCGCCGAACTACTCGCCTGGTCCGGTGTGCACCAGGACTACGCAAGCCTGGGTGAAGCCGAACGGGTCGACCTGCTGGCGTCCGAATTGCTCACGCGCAGGCCACTTCTCGGCCCGAACGCGCGGCTGAGCGAGCTGGCGGCCAAGGAACTCGGTGTGCTGCGCGCGGCCAAGGACGTGATCGACACCTTCGGCGCCGCCGCCGTCCCGAACTACATCATCAGCATGTGCACCTCGGTGAGCGACATGCTCGAGGCGGCCCTGCTGCTGAAGGAGGCGGGGATTCTCGATCCCGGCACGCCCGACGGCTCGCCGTACAGCCCGGTCGGGATCGTCCCGCTGTTCGAGACCATCGAGGACCTCGGTGCGGGCGCGGCGACTCTCGCTGCCGCACTGGAGGTTCCGGTGTACCGCGACCTCGTCGCCGCCGCTGGGATGCGGCAGGAAGTGATGCTCGGGTACTCCGATTCCAACAAGGACGGCGGGTACCTGGCGGCGAACTGGGCGCTCTACCGCGCCGAACTGGACCTGGTCGAGGTGGCGCGCAAATCGGGAATCCGGTTGCGGCTCTTCCACGGTCGCGGCGGAACCGTCGGACGTGGTGGTGGTCGCAGCTACGACGCGATCCTCGCCCAGCCCGCCGGCGCCGTGCGGGGGTCCTTGCGGCTCACCGAACAGGGCGAGGTGATCGCCGCGAAATACTCCGAATCCGGTGCGGCACACCGCAACCTGGAATCGCTCATCGCGGGCACCCTCGAATCCACCCTGCTCGACGTGGAGGGTCTCGGCGACGACGCCGAACCCGCCTACGAACTGCTCGACGACCTGGCGACCCGGGCCCGCGCCGCCTACGCGCACCTGGTGCACGACACCCCCGGCTTCGTCGAGTACTTCCGGCAGTCCACCCCGGTCGCCGAGGTCGGCGACCTCAATATCGGCAGCCGCCCGGCCTCGCGCAAACCGACCAATTCGGTGTCGGACCTGCGGGCGATCCCGTGGGTGATGGCGTGGAGCCAGGCCCGCGTCATGCTGCCGGGTTGGTACGGCACCGGCACCGCACTGGAGGACTGGGTCGGCGACGATCCGGCGCGCCTGGCCCGGCTCACCGATCTCTACCAGCGCTGGCCCTTCCTGCGCACCGTGCTGTCGAACCTGGCGCAGGTGATGGCCAAGAGCGACCTCGACATCGCCGCCCGCTACGCCGACCTCGTCGACGACGAACACCTGCGCGACACGATCTTCGGGATGATCCGCGAGGAACACGCGCGAACCATCCGCATGTACAAGGCGGTCACCGGCCATGACGAACTCCTCAGCGACAACCCGTCGCTGGCGGAGTCGATCCACAATCGTTTCCCCTACCTGGAACCGCTCAACCAGCTCCAGGTGGACCTGCTGCGCAGGCTGCGCGGGGGTGACGATTCCGAACTGGTGAAGCGGGGGATCCTGCTCACCATGAACGGTCTCGCCACCGCCCTGCGCAACTCGGGCTAGGTCCTAGTCCGCGTGACAGGTGATGTCGTGGCCGGGCATGGTGCCGTCCACCAGGTAGCCGGTGACGACATCGGTCGCGCAGGGGTTGTCGTCGCCGAGAACATAGACCCCGTGCCCACTCCCGTCGACGGTGACCAAGCGGGACCGCTGACCGAACTTCTCGTCGAGCAGCCGGCCGCCGCGTAGCGGGGTGACCGGGTCGCGCTGGTTCTGCACGATCAGCACATCGGCCGGGCCGGTGTTGTCGATCCGCACCGGCGGCTCGGAGGGCCCGAGCTTCCAGTAGGCGCAGGGCATCACGTTCGCGGCGGCCGCACCGTAGAGCGGGTGCCGTTCCCGGTCCTCGGCGACGGCACGCCGGTAGGTCCCTATGTCTTCGGGCCATTCGACGTCGTTGCAGGTCACGGCCAGAAACACCGACCAGCCGTTGTCGTTCGGCGAAGGCGCGCCCGTACCCGGCGGGCGGCCGCCCGCGGGCCCGGGATGTCCGGTTTCGAGCAGCGACTTCCAGCTCTCGGCGGCCGACGCGTACAGCGCCGGACGATAGAGCGTGAAGAAGGTACCGAAACGGAAGAGACTGCCGTCCATTCCGTCCACCGGGTTCGCGTCGAGTCGCTCGGCGAGGGTGAAGTACGTGTGCCGCACTTCTTCCGATGTGCGGCCCAGGCCGTATGTGTCGTGGCGGTCGGCGGCCCATTGCGCGAAGTCGGGAAACGTCTGTTCCATGCCGAGGCCGTACAGGCGCATCCCGTCGTGGTCGAGGTGGGTGTCGCCGATATTGCTGTCGAGCACGATGCGGTCGGCCTGCTGCGAGAACATCGAGGCGTACGCGGCACCCAATGCGGTGCCGTAGGAGTAACCGAGGAAGCTTGCCTTGTCCTCACCCAGCGCCGCCCGGATCCGGTCCAGGTCGCGAGCCATGTTCGCCGTCGAGATGTGGCGCAACCGGCCCTCGTGGTCGTTGGCCGCGCACTGCTCGGCAACCCCCTCGGCGACGCCGGCCCGTTCGGTGACCGCCGCGTCGTTCACCGCGTACGGCGGGATATTGCCGAAGTACGCCTGGTCATCGGTGAATCCGCAGCTCACCGGTGCCGAATGCCCTACCCCGCGGGTGTCCATACCGATCACGTCATAGCTGTCCAGCACCTCTGCGGACAATCCGTGAGCGGCCAGGAACTTGGGCTGGTCCAAGCCCGAACCACCTGGACCACCGGGGTTGAGTAACAACACGCCGCGACGCTTGTCCGCGTTCTTGCTCGCCAGCCGCGAGATCATGATCTCGATCCGCACGCCCTCGGGCTCGTTGTAGTTCAAGGGCACCGCCACGGTGGCGCACTGCAACTGGGCAGGCCCGGCCGCGGGATCTTCGACCCCCTCCGGGCATGCGCCCCACCGCACCTGCGCTGTGGGATCTTCGGTCGGCTGCGCGACCACCATGGGCGACCCGACCAGCGCTCCGGTGAGACCGAGCACGGCAAGCAGGCTCCAGGTCCGTTGTCGATTCATTCGCTGCTACTCCCCGACGACATGGCGCCTACCACGAGCAGACCGTCAGCGGGGCTCGTGTCCGGCTGGTACATGATCGAGTCTGTCGAGTCCGCGCCGCAGGCACATCGCCCCGGCGGCGGCGACCGTGTTCGACGAAAGTCGAGTCGGCCATTCGCCCCGGGTCGAGCACATCTCAGCCGCTGGGTGGGTGCTCGAGGCCGGTCGTCGTCGCCATAATGGCCGGGTGGACACCGACGGCCCGGCACGACTCGGGGCATGGCAGCAGACCTGGCGGCTGACGGCGGCCGCGGCCATCGGCGCCGCCCTCTGGTTCTCCGTCGCCGCCGTACTGCCCGCAGGCTGTACGGCCGACACATGTTCCTGGCTGGTGACCGGTGATCCGCTGATCGCACTCGGCTGCCTGTCGGTGCTGCCGTTGCGGCGCCGGTTCCCGTTCACCGTCGCGCTGGTGGTCGTGATCGCCTCGGCTGCGTCGGCGCTCGCGACCGGTGCCGCGCTGCTGGCACTGTGTTCGCTGTCCACCCGTCGCCGTCCGGTCGAGATCGCCGTGGTCGTTGCGGCCTATGTGTCGGCGGCGCAGTTCGCTCAGGGTCTCTACCCGGTCGACACCCCGCCCGCCCCGGTCTGGCTGCAACTCGCACTGACGGTCTCGACCGCGGGGATCGCCGTGGCCACCGGCGTGGCCATCGACGCCCGCCGCGCCGAAGTGCGATCGCTGCGCGAACGCGCCGACAGCGCGGAACGCGAACAGGGTGCCCGGGCGGCCCAGGCCCGGGCTACCGAACGCAACCGGATCGCCCGCGAAATGCACGATGTGCTCGCCCACCGGATCTCGCTGGTCGCCATGCAAGCCGGCGTACTCGATCACCGTGAAGACCTCTCGGCCGAGGAGAAGCGCATGCTGATCCGAGGTATCGCCGACGGTTCCCGCCAAGCGCTGGAAGAACTCCGCGACGTCCTCGGCGTCCTTCGCGCCGATCCAGACCGCCCCGAACCACCGCAACCCACCCTGGACCGGATCCCGGAACTGGTCGCCGACGCCCGGTCGTCGGGCCTGGACGTCACGCTCGCGGGCACGGTGACCGGCACCCCACCCGAGACCGTGGGACGGACCGGCTATCGGGTGATCCAAGAAGGACTGACCAATGCCGCGAAGCATGCGCCGGCGGCGGAGGTCCGCGTCACCGTGGACGGGGCGCCCGGTGGCGAATTACACGTCAGCGTCCGTAATTCGGCGGGCACCACCGCCGTTGCCCGGCCACCGGCCTCGGGCTTCGGTCTCCTCGGCCTCGCCGAACGCATCACCCTCGCAGGCGGAACACTCGACCACCACCACACATCCGACAACGGGTACGTTCTCACCGCCCAACTTCCCTGGCCGGAGCACGATCACGAGAAAAGAGCATGAGTGCACAGTGATCAGGAGACGGTGCGCGTCGTCATCGTCGACGACGACCAGCTGGTGCGGATGGCGCTACGACTCGTCATCGACGGCGAACCGGATCTGACCGTCGTCGCGGAGGCCGCCGACGGGGACACCGCGATCGAGGTTGTGCGAGAACAGCGACCCGACGTCGTGCTGATGGATGTGCGGATGCCCGGCCGCGACGGCGTCGACACCACCCGGTGCCTGCGCGCCGAACCGGCCGCGCCCGCGGTGCTCATGCTGACCACCTTCGACTCCGACGAACTGGTACTGCGTGCCCTACGCGCCGGCGCACTCGGCTTCGTGCTCAAGGACACTCCGCCCGCGCGGATCGCCGAGGCGGTGCGCACCGTCGCGGCCGGTAACCCCGTCCTGTCTCCCACGGTCACGGCGCGGGTGATCGCCGCGGCGACCGGGCCGGGTTCCGCCGAAGCCCGCAGCGACTCCCGCGACGCCGCGCGGAAACGGCTGGCCGCCCTGTCGGAACGCGAACTCGATACCGCGCGAGCCATCGCGGACGGGCTCGGCAACCCGGAGATCGCCGCGCGGTTACAGGTCACCGTCGCCACCGTCAAGGCACACACCACCAACCTGTTCACCAAGCTCGGCCTCGCCAATCGGGTACAGATCGCACTGTTGGTTCGCGACGCGGAACACTGAGCCGGAACGCACAGTGGGGTGGCGCCGCTGTGCGGCACCACCCCACCTGCTACTTCGACTGGCCTAGGTCACAGGCAGACGCTGATGGTGAGCGGCCCGACCGGGATGCCGGTGCAGATCGACACCGAACCGACGACGGGCGTCGCGGTGGCGGCCGAGGCGGTGCCCGCACCGGTGGCGGTGACGAACAGGGCGAGTGCGGCGACGGCGAGCGGACGGGCGGTCTTGACGAACATAGGCTGATCCTCGGGTAGGACGGGTCGAACAGGCCCCAGGCGGGGCCCGACCCATCTCAACACGAGCCTCACTCCGGTGTCCTTCGCATCGCGGGAAACGCAGTCGCTCAATCGGTCACGATCGCCACGGCATCGATCTCCACGAGCATCTCGGCGCGCGGCAGCCCCGTGAACACGGTGGTGCGCGACGGCAGCACCCCGTCGGTGATGTGCTGAGTGACGAACTCGCCGTACGCCTCGTTCATGATCGTGAAGTCCTCGCGCTTGGTGAGGTACACGCGCAACATCACCACGTCGTCGAAGGTGGCGCCGGACGCGTCGATGATGGCCTTCACGTTCATCAGGGTGCGGGTGGTCTGAGCGGCCACGTCACCCTGGTGCAGGTACTCGTTGGTTTCCGGATCGACCGGCCCCTGCCCGGAGACCTGGATAAACGGTCCCTTGCGCACGCCCTGGGAGAAGGTGTGGGCGGGGGCGGGAGCGTCGGAGGTGCGGACGGCGATCTTGTCGGACATGGTTCAGCCTTTCCTCGCGGGGACGGCTCGGCGGGGATCCCAGCCGAGTTCGGTGGAGATGGCATCGGCGCACGCGCGCACCTGGGGGAGCAGCGCGAGCACCTGGTCGTGATCGAGCAGCACATCGGGCACCGAGACCGACACGGCGGCAACCACATTGCCGATGCCGTCGCGCACGGGCACTCCGATGCAGTTGACGAAGCTCTCGTGTTCCTCGTGGTCCTCGGCGAAGCCCTGGGCCGCAACTCTTTCCAGCTCGGCGAGATATCGCTCCGGCGTACGCAGGGTGCGTGGGGTGAACGGGTGGTAGTCCAAACGTGCTGCCACCGTGGTCCATTCGGATCGAGACAGCGCGGCGACGAGAACCTTGCCGACGGCTGTGCAGTGCAGGGGAGCGGGCCTGCCGATGCGCGAGTACATCCGCACCGACTGTTCGGCATCGACCTTGTCGATGTAGACCGCGTCGCCGGACTCGTAGGCGGCCAGGTGCACCGTCTGGCCGGTGGTCGTGCCGAGGGCGCTCAGATGCGGCCGGGCGACCGTGCGCACGTCACGGTTTTCCAGTGCGTGGCTTGCCAATTCGAACATGCGGCTGCCCAGTGAATAGCGGTGCGCGGCGTCGCGGACCACGAATCGTTCGGCCTGCATGGTCTGTAGCAGCCGCAGCACCGTCGACTTGTGCACCCCGAGCCGGCCCGCCAGTTCGTCGAGGGACTGGGAGTCCTCGCCGAGCGCGATCAGAATGGACAGGGCTCGCGACACGCTTTGACTCATGGCCCGATCGTCCCATCTGCTCGCGGTGGATAGGTGAGCCCCGTCCAAGCATCGTCGGGAAGCGCTGCCAGTCGCCGGAGTTCTTGGGACGGTGGAAGTTTCGCCGAATCGCCCGAGGCGGTGAGAGTCGCGGCCCCGCACAGGTGCCCGTAGCGCAGACGGGTGCGCAGGTCGGCGCCGTGCAGCAGCGCCGCGAGATAGCCGCCGGCGAAAGCGTCACCGGCGCCGATGCGTTCGGTGACGGTGAGGTTCAGCGCGGGAACTTCCACCACGTGATCACCGTCGAAGCCGATCGCGGTGTGCTTGTCGTTCTTGACGATGAGCTGCCCGGGCTCGGGGAACAGGCCACGCAGGGCCGCCGGATCACCGGTACCGAAGATCTCGGTGGCTTCGTCGGCGCCGAGGAACACGACATCGGCGCCACGCACGTGCGCGGCGAGTTCGTCGGCGGCCGCACCGATACGCGAACCCCAGACGGCCGGACGGTAATTCAGGTCGAAGCTGACCAGCGAACCGTGTCGCGGGCGGTCGAGCAGGCCACGGGTGAGCGCGCAGGCCGACTCGGACAACGCGGGGGTGATGCCGGTGAAGTGCACGAGGTCGGCTCGCGCCAGTGGCGGTGCGTCGAGGTCGACGGGCGAGAGGGCGCTGGCGGCCGACCCGGACCGGTAGTAGTGCATGCGGCTCTCACCCCGGGGTAGGTCGTGTGCCGCGTCCGAGCCGCCGCCGCGTTCCTTGATGTAGATGCCGGTCGGCCGCATCGGGTCGACCGCGACCGCTGCCACGTCCACTCCCGCACTGGCCAGCTCGGCCGTCAGGTAGCGCCCGAACCCGTCGTCACCGACCCGCGACAGCCACGCCGCCGATATCCCGAGCTGGGCCAGCACCGAGGCCACGTTCGCCTCGGCGCCACCGGCGCAACGTTCGAACATCCCGGAGCGTTCGAGCGGGCCGGGCTCGGCGACGAGCACCGCCAATCCCTCGCCGACGGTGACCGCCCTGGGCTGTGCCTTTGTTGCGTGGGTCACCTCGTCGGACCTTTCGTGGTTGCGGTCACTGCTGTCTGCATGCACAATAACGAGCAGAAACATTCAGTGCAACTCACGTTGCATATAGTGCAATAGCCGCCGGACATGTCCGATCCGGCTGTGTACCCGCCGGGAAAGGGATGCTGTGACCATCGACAACGATGTCGTCGACGCGCTGGCCGCCGAGCTGCTCGGTCCGCACATCAAGAGCGCCCCACCCGCCGCGTGGGGACACACGGTCCGCGAATACCTCACGGGCACACCGCAACTCACGCACTGGCAGACGCCGCTGCTCACCCTCGACCGCGCGGCCCTCGACGCCAACCGGGCGCTGATGGCCGACTGGAGCAGTGCCGGTGGTGTCGCGCTCGCCCCGCACGGCAAGACCACCATGGCGCCGCAGCTGTGGCGCGAACAGCTGCGGGCAGGTGCCTGGGGGATCACCCTGGCCACCGCCTGGCAGGCACAGCTCGCCCGCTCCTTCGGGGTCGGCCGGATCCTGCTGGCCAATGCACTGGTCGACCCGATCGGGCTGGCCTGGGTGGCCGAGGAGTCGGCGCGCGACGAGAATTTCGAGTTCTACTGCTGGGCCGACAGCGTCGCCACCGTCGAGCTGATGGACAAGATCCTGCGCGACACCGCGCCCGGTCCGCGGGTCCGCGTGCTCGTCGAACTGGGTGGCGCGCACGGTCGTACCGGGGCACGGACCCGTGCCGAGGCGCTCGCGGTCGCGCACGCCCTGGTCGGCAGCGAACGCCTCGTGCTGGCAGGCGTGGGGGGATACGAAGGCGCGCTGGCCCACGATCGCACCCCCGCGGCGCTGACCGCTGTTCGTGACTACCTGCGCGAACTCGCCGCCCTGCACCGCGAACTCGGCGAGCTGTACTCCGGGCCCGCTATCGTCTCGGCGGGCGGCAGTGCCTATCCCGAACTGGTCGTCGAAGAACTGGCAGGTCTCGCCTCGGATCAGCTGCCGACCGCGCCGGGATCGACCACCGTTGTGTTGCGCAGCGGCGCGTACCTCGTGCACGACGACGGCTTCTACGCGGGCATCTCCCCGCTCAGCGCCCCCGCCGCCGACCCCGGCCTGCGTTCGGCGATGCACGGCTGGGCTCGGGTCGTCTCCCGTCCGGAGCCGGAACTCGCCCTGCTCGACGGCGGCAAACGCGACTTCCCCTTCGACGAGGGCCTGCCGACACCGCAACTCGTGGTCGGCGGGTCGGCACTCCCGTCGGGCGCGCATGTGAGCGCGCTCAACGACCAGCACACCTTCCTGCGTCTGCCCGGCGCCACGGTCGCGGATCTTTCCGTGGGAAGTGTTGTGCGGTTGGGCCTTTCCCACCCCTGTACCGCCTTCGACAAATGGCGGCTGATTCCCGTGATCGACTCCGCCGAGACGGCGCACCCGCGCGTGGTCGACCTCATTCGCACCTACTTCTGACGGACGACCATGACCTCCTTGCTCTTTCGCGACATCGATATCGTCGACGGCACCGGCGGACCACGCACCCACGGCGACGTCCTCGTCCGCGACGGCCGCATCGCCGAGATCGCCGACTCGATCCACACCGATGCCCGCGTGGTCGGTGTGCAGCCGGGTTCCGTACTCGCGCCTGGCTTCATCGATATGCACGCCCATTCCGATCTGTACCTGCTCACCCACCCCGAGCACATCCCCAAGATCACCCAGGGCGTCACCACCGAGGTGATCGGCCAGGACGGGCTGTCCTACGCACCGATCGACGACGCCGCACTCGCGCTGGTGCGCAAGCAGATCGCGGGCTGGAACGGCAACCCCGCCGACTTCGACTTCTCCTGGCGCACCGTCGGTCAGTACCTGGACCGGCTCGACCAGGGCATCACTCCCAACGCCGCCTATCTGGTGCCGCAGGGGACGCTGCGTCTGCTCGTCGTCGGCGCCGATCAGCGTGCGGCGACCACCTCTGAGATCGACCGGATGTGCGCGCTGCTCGCACAGGGGCTCGACGAGGGCGCGGTCGGCATGTCGAGCGGGCTCACCTATACGCCCGGAATGTATGCCGACACCGGTGAACTCGCCGCCCTGTGCGCCGTCGTCGCCTCCTACGGTGGCTTCTACGCTCCGCACACCCGCTCCTACGGTGCGGGCGCGCTGGAGGCCTACGCCGAGATGATCGGTCTGGCGAAGGCCACCGGCTGCGCCCTGCACCTGACCCACGCCACCATGAACTTCGGTGTGAATCGCGGTCGCGCACCGGAATTGCTCGCCATGATCGCCCAGGCGCGTGCCGACGGCTGCGACATCACCCTCGACACCTATCCGTACCTGCCGGGCTCGACGACGCTGTCGGCATTGCTGCCCAGCTGGGCGATGTCGGGCGGTCCCGACGCCGCGCTGGACCGGCTCGGTGTCCCGGCCGCGCGCAGCCGCATCGCCGCCGATGTGGACGTGCACGGTTCCGACGGGTGTCACGGTGTCACCGTCGAGTGGGAGACCATCCAGATCAGCGGTGTCGGCAACGACGAACTCGCCGAGCACGTCGGCCGCACCGTCGCCGAGCACGTCGGCCGCACCGTCGCCGAGATCGCCGCCGAGCGCGGCACCGCGCCCGTCGAGGTGTTCTTCGAGCTGCTGGAACGCGACCAGCTGGCCACCACGATCCTGCAGCACGTCGGCCACGAGGAGAACGTGCGCGCGATCATGGTCGACGCCGGGCACATGGGCGGCAGCGACGGTTTGCTCGTCGGCGCCCGCCCGCATCCGCGCGCGTGGGGCACCTTCCCGCGCTACCTGTCACGCTATGTCCGTGAGCTCGGCGTCCTCGGTCTCGAGGACTGCGTGCACCACCTCACCGGCCGTCCCGCCGCCCGGTTGCGGCTGGCCGAGCGCGGCCTGATCCGGCCCGGTTTCGCCGCCGATCTGGTGGTGTTCGATCCGGCGACGGTCCACGACACGGCCACGTTCGAGCAGCCACGTCAGCAGGCGCGTGGTATCCAGCACGTGCTGGTCAACGGCGAATTCGCCGTGGAGAACGGCACCGCGACCGGAGTCCGCGCCGGTCGTGCCCTGCGCATGGACGCCACGCGAGAGGAGACCCGATGAATCCACTGCTGAGCTCGTCGTCACGGGCGATGGAGGTGATCCGGGCCGACCGGGCGCTCACCGTCGTCCGCGCACCCGCCGTCCCCGATCCCGTCGCACTGGCCGAGGCACTGGCCGGTGCGGGGTTGCGTGCGGTCGAATTCACCTTCACCACCCTCGGTGTGCTCGACGCGATCGCGAAGGCGCGCCGCGCCGCCGACGCGGTGATCGGCGTCGGCACCGTCACCACCCGCGACCAGGCGGCGGCGGCCGTCGACGTCGGCGCGCAGTTCCTCGTCACCCCCGCGGTGCGCCCGGAGGTCGCCGAAGTCGCTGTGGCGAACCAGATCCCGGTCATCATGGGTGCCTTCACGCCCACCGAGGTACTGGCGGCGGTCGACCTGGGTGCGGCAGCGGTGAAGATCTTTCCCGCCCGCTCGCTCGGCCCCGCCTATCTCAAAGACCTGCTCGGTCCGTTCCCGCATGTGTTCCTGATTCCGTCCGGCGGCGTCAACGCGCACAACGCGCGGGAATACCTGCAGGCGGGCGCCATCGCCGTCACCGCGGGCACCGAGGTGGTCGCGCCCCTGGACGTCGCGAGCTCGCGCTGGTCCGAGATCGGCTCGCGGGCCGCACGTTTCGTTCATTCGCTGGATTGAGAGGTTTGTCCATGGGCGCCACAGTCGACTGGTTGCGCACCACCACCCCCGGGTTGCTGGTGCTGTGCGGTCTCGCGATCGCCGTACTGCTCATCGCCATTATCAAGATCAAACTGGAGCCGTTCGTCGCGCTGCTGCTCACCGGTCTGCTGCTGGCACTGGCCGCCGGACTTCCGGTCTCCGAGATCGTCGGCACCCCGCTCAAGGCGGGTGAATCGCTGCTCGAGACCGGCTTCGGCAATATTCTCGGACACATCGCGGTGATCATCGGGCTCGGTACCGTGCTCGGTGCGATCCTCGAAAGATCCGGTGGCGCCGATGTTCTCACCGACAAGCTGCTGCGGGTGTTCGGTGAGAAGGGCGCGCCCGTCGCGATGGGCATCCTCGGCCTCATCTTCGGCATCCCGGTGTTCTTCGACATCGGCATCTTCGTCCTGGCACCCCTGATCTACGTCGCGGCCAAGCGCGGTGGACGTTCGCTGGTGCTCTACGCCATGCCCATGCTGGCCGGTCTGTCCATGACGCACGCGTTCCTGCCGCCGCATCCGGGACCGGTCGCGCTCGGCGGACTGCTCGGGGTGAGTCTCGGCTGGCTGATCGTGATGGGATTCGTCTGCGGCATACCGGGTTTCATCGCCTCCGGCATCCTGTGGGGCACCTACATCGGCAAGCGGGTCATCGTCTCGGTGCCGGAGGAATTCGTGCCGCTCGAACCCGACACCGACGACGAGGAGGGCGGCATCGTCGCCACCGGTGTGGTCACCAAGGCCCCACCCTCGGTGGCGTTGATCGGCGCCATCATCGCCATCCCGCTGGTACTGATCCTCGGCGCCACCTTCGGATACCAACTGCTGGACAAGGATTCGGCCCTGCTGCAGGTGCTCACCTTCTTCGGTACGCCCGCCGTGGCGCTGCTCATCACCGTGCTCGTCGCGTTCTACCTGCTCGGTATCCGGCGTGGTTCCACCGTGCAGGAACTCAGCGTCATCACGGCCGAATCGCTCAAGCCGGTCGGCATGGTGCTGCTGGTGGTCGGTGCGGGCGCGTTCTTCGGCAAGGTCATCTCGGCCACCGGTATCGGCACCGCCCTGGCCGACACGATGTCGGCGGCCGGCCTGCCCGTCATCGTGCTCGCCTACCTCATCAGCTGCGGCCTGCGTATCGCCCAGGGTTCGGCCACGGTCGCCATCGTCACCACCGGCGGCATCGTCGCCCCGCTGGTGGCCGAGCAGAACTACTCGCAGATGTCGATCGCTCTGATCGCCATGGCGATCGCCGCGGGCTCGATCATCCTCAGCCACGTGAACGACGGCGGTTTCTGGATCATCGCGAAGTACTTCAACATGACGGTGAAACAGACACTGCAGACGTGGACGGTGCTCGAAACCGTGTTGTCAGTGGTGAGTTTCGCGGTCGCGGCGCTGCTGTTCTCGATCGTGTAGCGGTTCGGCGGAAACCGGGCTGTCCTGCGTGGGCAGCCCGGTCGCGCTGTCTTCGGTCCACGCGCACGCGGCCCGGTGGTCGTGGCTGGGCACGATGCGGACCGCATCGCGAACGGCGTGCAGGCGATGGATCGTTCGCCAGGCCCGGGTGCGGTCGTCGTCGGCCAGCGCACCGGGGTAGCCCGACTTCTGGCGCAGCTCGGTGGTCTGGAGGTTGTGCCAGACGGCGTCGCCCGCCAGCAGGACGGGTCCGCGTGCGGTGCGGAGCAGAATTCCGATGCTGCCCGGTGTGTGGCCGGACAGATCGACCAGCACCACCGCGCCGTCGCCGAACACATCGTGGCTCGCGGCGAAGGTGAGGACGGGCGGGCCGTCGAGTTCGTAGCAGTCGAGCGGGCGATCCCGGACGGCTTGCCGCACGCCGCCGACGGGGGCGACCGGGCCGGTCATCGCCCACCGGTGTTCGGGTCGATGCAGCCGCAGCGGCAGGTCCGGCAGATCGAGCAGTCCGGCGACATGATCCCAGTGCAGGTGAGTCGGCAGCGCGAAGTCGACGTCACTGGCATCGATGCCGCTGCGCTGCAAGGACTCTCGGATATCGAGCACATCGCTCGGCGGGTTCACCGCGAGCCGCAGTATCGGCGGTAGTTCGGCTACCGCCCGGCGCCGCACGTCGACGCAGATGCCCGGGTCGACGAGGAAGGTCGCCCGGGGGTGCCGCACAACGAAGGCCGTCATCGCGGATTCGATCCGGCGCGGAGTGAACACACCTTCGACGACGGCGGCGGTCGGCACGCTGCGGGCGTTCTGCGCCAAGGCGACCAGCTCGACCGTTGTCGAGCCACGCGGTAATCCGTTGTCGCGCAGTGCGGAAAGGAATCGGCGATCGGGTCGGCGCGGCAGCACAGCACCGGTGATCGCCGTGGACACGGCGCGGCAGCATTGCCACACATCCGGCGTCGCTACTCGCTCGCCCACCTGTGCGAGGTTGTGTTCGGTTGTCATGGAGCTACGCTAAAACTTCAGGTCGACCTGAAGTAAAGAGGCGAACGTGACCAATACCGCCGGACCGCGCCGAATCGGTGATGTCGCCGTCGAACTGGGTGTCGCCGCCCATGTTCTGCGTCATTGGGAGGACGTCGGGGTGCTCGTCCCGCCCCGGGCGCCGGGCGGTCATCGGGTCTACAGCGACGACCTGGTGGTGCGGGCGCGTCTCGTGCTGCTCTGTCAGCGCGCTGGGCTCTCGCTGGCCGAGATCAAGGACCTGTTCGCGGCGCGGTCCCGTGCGGAGCGGGTCGAACTCTTCGCGGGCAAGCAGGCCGAACTCGGTGCGCGCGTGCGTGATCTCACGCGCACCATCGATTTCCTGGCCCACGTCCTGCGCTGTGTACACCCGATCGTCGATGAATGTCCGGAGTGCGTGGGGTTCAGTCGCGAGGATGCGGCAGAACGCATCGGCGCGTTGTTCGGGTAGTCGATCGCGAGGTGCGGTCAGCGTGCCTTTCGGGCAGGCGGCGAGAGTGTTCGAGTCAGCCGTTCGAGCGCGTCGCGGGGGTCTTTGCCGTGCTCCGCGCCGGTGAGGCGGTGGATGACCGCGCCGTCCATGTAGTCGACCAGGATTCCGGCATCGATCGGGTCGATGCCCGCCTGAGCGGCGAGCTCGACCGCCTGCTCCCTCAGTCGGCCGTGCCCGCGTCGCAGCGATTCGGCGACGGTCGGCATCGCTTGGGATTCGCCGAAGAGCGCGAGGCGGGCCTGGGTGCGGACGCGGTCGGTGGTCGTCGCGCGGGTGATGAATCGGGCGAGCGCGTCGACGAGGTGGTCGACGGTGGGCGGACCGAGGACGCGGTGCAGGGCGGTCCAGTCGGCGTGATCGCGCTGCTCGAGGCGCTCGGCCACCCCGCACAGCAGCGCTTCCCTGGTACGGAAGTAGTTGGACGTGGAGCCGGCGGGTAGTTCGGCGGCTTGGTCCACGGCGCGGTGGGTAAGGCCACGTGAGCCGCGCGTGCCCAATACCTCGATGGCCGCGTCGAGGATCTGTTCGCGTTTGGTTGCCACAGATCGATACTACGGGCGTAGTGATGGTTACTACATCCGTAGTGTGGTTCACTACAGCTGTAGTACGGTGGCATCGCACCGGGAAGGCTTCGTGCGCGAGCCTCTCCGGTCCGCAAGTGGTACCCGGACAGGAATCGTCACTCGATACGAAGGGTTCGGAATGGCTACAGCGATTGTTGTCGGCGGCGGAATCGGGGGGACGGCGGTCGCCCTCGGGTTGATCGAACGGGGATGGTCGGTGCGGGTGCTCGAACGAGCGGCGCGGTACACCGAGGTCGGGGCGGGAATCTCGCTGTGGCCCAATGCTTTGCGGGCGCTGGACGCGCTCGGTGTCGGCGAGGCGGTGCGGGCGCAGGGGTTGGACGATGTGTCGGCGGGGATTCGGGACGAGCGGGGGCGATGGTTGTCGCGGACCGATGTGGCGACCATGCGGCGTCGGTTCGGGGCGCCGGTGATGATCCATCGGGCTGCGTTGCTGGATATCCTCCGGGGTGCTCTGTCGGAAGGGGTTGTCGAAACCGGGGTTTCGGTGGAGCGGGTCGACCCGGACGGGACGGTCGTGCATTCGGCCGGTTCGGGGCGAGACGTCGGCCAGGTCAGCTCTACTGCCGACTTGGTCGTCGGCGCAGACGGTATCCGCAGCGTTGTCCGGCGGGCCGTCTGTGGGGAGGTCGCGCCGCGATATGCCGGGTACACGGTGTGGCGCGCGGTGGTCGGTATCGCCGAGCCGTTGACCGAGTTCGGCGAAACATGGGGTCGGGGAGCGCGTTTCGGCATGGCGCCGCTGCCCGATGGGCGCATCTACTGCTTCGCGGTCTACGACGCGGAGGAAGGTGCCGGCGGTAGTTTCGCCGACGTGCGTGCCCGCTTCGCCGCGTGGCACCATCCCATTCCGGCGCTGCTCGCGGCTGCCGATCCGAATAGGGTGTTACACAACGACATCTATGAACTTCCCGCGCTGTCGACGTTCACCGCAGGTCGTCTCGCGCTGCTCGGGGATGCCGCTCACGCTATGACGCCGAATCTCGGGCAGGGTGGGTGTCAGGCGCTCGAGGATGCGGTTGTTCTTTCGCGGTTGGCCGGTACGACTGATGGGTTGAGGCGCTATGACTGCGAGCGGCGGCCTCGTACGCAGATGATCGCTCGGCGGTCGGGGGCGATCGGGGTTGTCGCTCAACTGTCCGCGCGGCCGTTGGTCGCGGTTCGTGATGCGGCTTTGCGGATGACTCCGGCCGGTGCTCAGTTTCGTTCGCTGGGAAAGGTTTTGGATTGGGAGCCGTGAGGTTGGGGGGGAGTGGTTGTTGTTTCGGGCGGTGCTGGTAGGTGTGCCTGCCGCACTTTCGCCCGGACGGGACCACTGCGGTGTTTTGTGCACCACGAAGGTATTGGGCTGTGTTTTTGGAGCGCTGGCGCGCTCGAGCGCGGCCCCTGGAGGGCCGCTGCGCCGCTTCGCGGCGGACCCTCCTCGAGGTCGGGTCGTGCGGGGTTGGGAGTGCGGTCATGGCGGACT
>NZ_JBPXLK010000032.1:0-55077 GCF_051843015.1 Nocardia sp. JW2 | reverse complement strand
ACCGTGGTCTCGGTGATGCCGTACATGTTCACCAGCGTCGGCGACGAATCACCGTGGCGGGCAACCCAATCCGACAGGCGACGCAGCTCGAGCGCCTCACCGCCGAACACCACGTAGCGCAGGCTCAGCGGCTCGACGCCGGGACCGGCATTGCGGTCGGCCTCGGCCAGCTGATAGAAGGCCGACGGGGTCTGGTTGAGTACCGTCACACGCTCGGTGCGCAGCAGATCGAGGAACTGCTCCGGGGAGCGTGAGGTGAAGTAGTCGACGACCACCACGGTGCCGCCGAACAGCAGCGGGCCCCACAGCTCCCAGACGGAGAAGTCGAAGGCGTAGGAGTGGAACAGCGTCCACACGTCGTCGGGACCGAAACCGAAATCACGATCGGTGTTCGCGAACAGCCGCACCACATTCCGGTGCGCGACGGCGACACCCTTGGGGCGACCGGTCGAGCCGGAGGTGTAGATGACGTAGGCGACATTGTCCGGCGACAGCGGCGCCAGCCGGTCGGCGTCGGTGAGCGGCGCGCCATCGGCGTCGTCGAGCTCGCCGAGCACCAGCACGGGCAGGTCGTCGGCCAGCTCCACCTCGGAGTCGGCATCGATCACCACGCTGGTCGGGCGCGAATCCTCCAGCACATAGGCGATGCGCTCGGCCGGGTAGGTCGGGTCGACCGGCACATAACCGGCACCGGTCTTGACCACCGCGAGCAGGGCGACGACCAGATCCAGCGAACGCGGCAGGATCACCGCGACCAACGATTCCGGGCCCGCGCCGTCGGCGATCAGCTTGCGCGCCAACGCATTCGCGCGGCGGTCCAGCTCGGCATAGGTCAGCGACTCCGCGCCGTAGCGGGCCGCGACATTGTCCGGATGCGCCGCGACGGCGGATTCGAACAGGTCGACCAGGGTGGTCGACCGGTCGGCGAACTGCCCGGTGCCACCGTCGGGGGCCAAACTGACCCACTCGCGCGACACATCGAGGCGTTCCTGCTCACCGAGCAGATCGATGTCACCGACGGCCACCGACGGGTCGACGGTGATCGCGCGCAGGATCGACAGCAGCCGGTCGATGAACGACTGCACGGTCTCGGCGTCGAACAGATCGGTCGCGAACTGCGCGACCGCCGCGAGACCCTGCGGGGCACCACCGCTGCTGTGCTGTTCGGTGATGGTCCACTGCAGGTCGAACTTGGCGATCGCGACCTCGAGCTCGTCGGCGCTCACCGTGAGACCGGGCAGCTCCAGCTCGCCGTGCGCCATCTCCTGGAACGACAGCATCACCTGGAACAGCGGGTGGCGCGCCTGGGAGCGGGTCGGGTTGAGCACGTCGACGAGACGCTCGAACGGCACATCGGCATTGCCGAACGAGGCCAGGTCGGTGTCGCGGGTACGCGCCAGGAAATCGGCGAACGACAGGCCGGGATCCACGTCGGAACGCAACACCAGGGTGTTGACGAACATGCCGATCAGGTCGTCGAGCGCCTGCTCACCACGACCGGCGATGGGGGTACCCACCGCGATGTCGCGAGTGTTGGACAGCCGCGACAGCAGCACCGCGAGCGCGGCGTGCAGCACCATGAACAGCGTGACGCCCTTGGCACGGGCCAGGGCGATCAGGTCCGCGTGCAGGTCGGGGTCGATGTCGAAGGCCAGCTGCGCGCCACGGAAACTCTGCTGCTGCGGGCGGATCCGGTCGGCGGGCAGGTCGAGCTGGTCGGGCAGGCCGTCCAGCGCCCGGCGCCAGTAATCGATCTGGCGGGCCGCGATGGACTCCGGGTCCGACTCCGCACCGAGCAACTCACGCTGCCACAGCGTGTAGTCGCGGTACTGCACCGGCAGCGGTTCCCACGCGGGAGCCAGGCCCGCCGCGCGGGCGAGGTAGGCGGTGGCGACATCGCGGGCCAGCGGGCCGAAGGAGAAACCGTCGGCGGCGATGTGATGGACGACGAAGGCGACCGCGTATTCCGGTGTGCCATTGGTGGTTCCGCCGGTGACCCGGTAGATCCGCACCCGAATCGGCAGTTCGAGGGTGACGTCGAAACCCCTCGAAGCGAAGTCGACCAGCTCGGCGGCCAGCTCGGCCTGATCGATCGAGGACACGGTGATGCCGAGATCGAACTCGTCGGCGCCGAGCACCTGCTGGAAGCCGCCGTCGGCGTCGGGGAAGATCGTGCGCAGCGACTCCTGGCGCACCACGACGTCATTGAGCGCCGCGATGAGCGCGTCGACCTCGACACGGCCCTTCATCTGCACCACGAAGGGCAGGTTGTAGGTGGGCGCGGCGGGGTCGAACTGGTTGATGAACCACATCCGCTGCTGAGCCAGCGACAGCGGCACCCGATCCGGATGCTCCTGGGCGACCAGCGGCGGGCGAGACGAGATCTCGGCGGGTGCAACGGCTTCCGCCCGCGCGGCCAGGCCGGCGACGGTCGGGGTCTCGAACAGGGCGCGCACGCCGAGCTGGATCCCGAACGCGGCGCCGATGCGAGCCACGACCTGGGTGGCGACCAGCGAGTTGCCGCCGAGTTCGAAGAAGTTGTCGTCGGCGCCGACCCGTTCCTGGCTCAGCACATCGGCGAAGATGCCCGCCACGATCTGCTCGGCCGCGGTGCGCGGCGCGCGGAAATCGCCTGCGGCCGCGGTGAATACCGGCTCGGGCAGGGCCTTGCGGTCGAGCTTGCCGCTGGTGTTGAGCGGGAACGCGTCGAGCACCATGATCGACGCGGGCACCATGTAGCTCGGCAGCTTCTCGGCGACGAACCTGGTCAGGGTCGCCGGGTCGGCGGACTGACCGGGCGCGGGCACCACGTAGGCCACCAGCTGCTGACCGGTCGCGGTGTCGACCACGAGCACCGCCGCCTGGCTGACGCTCGGGTGCGCGAGCAGGTCGGTCTCGATCTCGCCGAGCTCGATGCGCTGACCACGGAACTTCACCTGGAAGTCGGTGCGGCCGATGTATTCGAGGACGCCGTCGCTGTTCCAGCGCACCAGGTCACCGGTGCGGTACATGCGCTCGCCGGGGCCACCGACGGGGTTGGCGACGAAGCGGTCCGAGGTCAGGTCGGGGCGGCCGCGGTAGCAGCGGGCCAGCTGGCGACCGGCCAGATACAGCTCACCCGGTGCCCCGATCGCGGCCGGGCGCAGCCGCGAATCCAGCACGTAGACTCCGACATTCCATTCGGGGATACCGATCGGCACCGTGACGGTGTCGGCTTCGGTTGCCTCCCAATAGGTTACGGAGACGGCGGCCTCGGTAGGGCCGTACAGGTTGTGCAGGCCCGCGCTGGAAATGGCGCGCAGACCGGCGGCGGTCTCCGGCGGCAGCGCCTCACCGATCACGAAAACCGCACGCAGCGAAGCACATTGGGCGGCGGTGGCGTGCGAGACGAAGACGGTGAGCATGGACGGCACGAAATCCGTCACGGTGACGCCGTGGCGTTCGATCATGTCCGCGACATACAGCGGGTCGCGGTGCCCGTCGGGCGAGGCGATGACCAGCTTCGCGCCGACCATCAGCGGCAGGAAGTACCCCCACAGCGACACGTCGAAGGTGGTCGCGGTCTTCTGCAGGTACACGTCGTCGGCGGTCAACCGGTACTCGTCGAGCATCCACAGCTCTTGGTTGACGATCGCGTGGTGGGTGACCGCGACGCCCTTGGGCCGGCCGGTGGAACCGGAGGTGTAGATGACGTAGGCGGTGTTGTCCGGGCGCAGCGGGGCGAGCCGGTCGGCATCGGACACAGGTGTGGCGTCGAAACCGGTGGTGTCGAGTCGATCGATCTCCACCCGCGCGACATCGGCGGGCAGGTCGAGCTCGTCACGGCTGGTGGTGAGCACGCAGACCGGTGCCGCGGATTCGAGGATGTAGGCGGTGCGGTCGGCCGGATGATCCGGGTCGATCGGCACGTACGCGCCACCGGCGCGCAGCACGGCGTGCATGCCGATCACCAGCTCCAGCGAGCGGCGCATGCCGAGGGCGACGAGGGATTCCGGGCCGACACCGTCGGCGATCAGGAAACGCGCGAGCCGGTTCACCCGGTCGGCGAACTCGGCGTAGGTGAGCGTTTCACCCTCGAAGTCGAGGGCGATGTTGTCCGGCGTGCGCGGGACCTGGGCGTCGAGCAGGGCGGGCAGCGTGGTCGCGGGGACCTCGTGCGCGGAATCGTTCCACTCGGTGAGCGAGCGTTCCAGCTCCTCGGCGCCGGTGACGGGCAGCGCCCACACGGGCAGTTCGGCGTCGGCGGCGAGGAAGCGGTCGAAGAACTCGAGGAAACGGGCGTGGTGGGTGCGCGCTTCCTCGGCCGAATACAGGTTCGGGTTGGTCTCGAAGTCGATGTGGGAGCGGGTGCCGCCGTGCGACTGATAGAAGTTGACGCCCATGTCTTCGATGGACCCGGTGGACAGCACGTTGAGCGTGCCCTCCATGTCACCGAAGCGCAGCTGGTTGTCGAACAGCATGATGTTGACCCACGGGCCGAAGAACTCCGTGGAGACCATGCCGTCGCCCGCCGAATCACGGCGGATGTCCTCGTGCCGGTAGCGCTGGTGACGCAGCGCGCCCGACACCTCGGTGGTGACCGAACGCAGCAACTGGGCGACCGTGGTGTCGTGGCCGACGCGCAGGCGCAGCGGCACGATATTGGAGGTCGCGCCACCGGAGCGGCGCATGGTCGCGGTGGTGCGGGCGGTGACCGGCAGGCTGAGGATGACGTCCTCGGTGCCGGTGATCTGGGCCAGGTAGGCGGCGAAGCCGGCGATCAGCAGCGGGGCGGCGGTGCTGTCGTGGCGGGTGATCGCGGCGGCGAGCAGGTCGTCCTGGTCCTGTGACAGCGCGGCGCTCGTGATGTCGTTGACCGGCGACGGCGGCGCCGACCGACCGGTGAGGCTGCTGCCCTCCTCCAGGCCCGCGACACGCTGGGCCCAGTGCTCCTTGTCGGACTGGAATCGGGTGCTGTCGCGGTAGGCGATCTCGGACTCGTAGAGCGAGCGCAGATCGGCGGCCTTGTTCGGCGGGGCCGGGATGCCGGTGACCTCGGCGGTGTAGAGCTGTGCCGTTCGATTGACGAAGTTGTTGGCGCCGAAACCGTCGAGCACGATGTGGTGGACGCGGGCGTACCAGTACCAGCGCTCGTCCTCGAGCTGCAGCGCGGCGGCCTGCACCAGGCGGTCGGCGACGATGTCGAGCGGGCGGCTGTACTCGGCGCGCATCCACTCGGCGGCGGCGGCCTCCGGGTCGGCCTCGCCACGCAGATCGACATAGATCAGCGTCGCGTCCTGGGTGGGGTCGATGGTCTGCATCGGCTCGCCGTCGATCTCGACGATGCGCAGCCAGCCCGATTCGAGGTCGGTGGCGGCACCGGCGCTCGCACGCTCGAGCGCGGCCACATCGAGGCGGCCACGCAGGTCGACGTACTGGGCGATATTGATCGGCACCAGCGGGTCGACGTGCTGCGCGTACCAGATACCCAGCTGTGCGGGCGAGAGCGGGAAGTACTCCGAAGAGCCTCCACGTCCGTCACCAGTTTCGCCGTTTCCGCCGAAATCCAGCCGGTCCAACCCAAACCTCGCTTCCGGAACACCCGTTCCAGGCGCTCCCCGACGACACCGGAACGCAGACGCCCAGCCAGAACCAGCGGTGGCGCCTGCGTCTCGGGTTCAATTCTCGAAATCAATCAGGCAAAAAATGTCCATAGGCACTATCTGTCGGCTCAGCCGATCTCGTTACATGGCCGAGACCATGCTTCGGACCGTCCGGCCGACCGCGCCGGTGTGCTCGTCGCAAACCATCGCACCAATCTACCGGTGCCGCTGCCCCGCAACCAACCACCTCCATAGCTGGCGGGCATCGACCCAGGTAGATCCGTTGCACCCGGTTTGCTGACTGTTCCGTGCACCTCACATCCCGACTCTCGCGGTCGTGCGCGCGAGCGATTGAGTGATGGGTCACATGCCCGGGCGCGGATCACTCACCGCGCTGACGGGCCGGGTCGTAGAGGTGGGACTGGGCGCAGGTGGCGGGGACGTTCATCGCACGGCCGACGAGGATGACGGCGGCTTGGCGCAGACCCGCCGATTCGACCTGGGCGGCGATGTCGGCGAGGGTGCCGCGCAGGACCACTTGTTCGGGCTGACTGGCTCGGTAGACGACGGCGACCGGGCAGGTGGGGCCGTATTCCTCGGCCAGTTCGTCGGCGAGGGTTGCGATCCTCGTGATGGCCAGGTGCAGAACGAGGATGGCGCCGGTGGCGGCGAAGTTCGCCAGGGCCTCGCCCTCGGGCATCTTCGTCGAGCGGGCCTGGGTGCGGGTCAGGACGACCGACTGCACCACCTCGGGGATCGTGAGTTCGGTGCCGAGGATCGCCGCGGCCGCCGCGTAGGCGGGGACGCCGGGGGTGATGTCCCAGGGGACGCCGTGTGCGTCGAGGCGGCGGGTTTGTTCGGTGAGTGCCGAATAGATGGACGGGTCGCCCGAGCACAAACGGGCGACATCTTTACCCGCCTCATGGGCCTGCACGAGGTGGGCGGTGATCTGGTCCAGGTCAAGGCGCTGGGTGTCGATCAGTTCCGTGCCGGGCGCGCAGTGGGCCAGTACCTCGGGGTCGAGGTAGGTGCCCGCGTACAGGCAGACCGGGCTGTCGCGCAGGAGGTTCACCGCGCGCACCGTGAGCAGGTCGGCAGCGCCGGGGCCCGCCCCGATGAAATGCACCGTCATGGCAGCAGCGTAGAACGCCGAGAAGGTCTCAGCTCATTCGCGCCCGGACAAAGGTCGAGGCGAGGTGCAGGTTGTCGGCCGGGTTCATATCGGTGCTCGCACTCGACGCGTGCAGGAACGAGGTGATCAGCGCCAGGCGCTGTGGCGCTTCGAGGACGACGGTGAAGGTCCGCGTCTCACCCGCTTGCAGGGTGGGGAGCCGGAATCGCACATGCGTTGGCCGCACCTCACCGCCGCCGGGATCGACCAGGCGGTGCCAGCCCTGGGTCGACAACCGGGCTTCGACGTCGGCGGCTTGTCGTCCGCCGACATTGGTGACGGTGACGGTCGCGGTCACCCGCTGGCCAGGGTCGGCGGTGCGGGGTAGGTCGAGGTGCACGCCGACATCGCTGGGGTGGTCGCCGGGCGAACCGCCGACCTTCAGGACCCAGAGCGTCATCGTGCCGCGGCTGGGCGCCACGCCGGAGTCCGCGTCGCCCGAGTAGTCGGCGGTGATCAGATGGGTGCCGAAGCCCAGGTGGGAGACGTCGACATCACGGGCGATGGCGAGCCCGGCGTCGACCGGGACCGGTGCGCCGAGCGGCTTGCCGTCTGCGGAGAACTGGACGGTGCCGGTGTCGATCTCGCCTGCGGGGTCACGGGTGACCGTCGCGGTGAGATGGAGTTGCTCGAAGTAGGTGACCGGGTTGTGGCTGGCGCTCACCTTCGTCGTCGAGGTGGCGGTGTACACGGTGAGTTCGGCCCGGCCGGTCGACTGCTCGTAGACCTCGTCACCGGAATAGTGCGCCTCGACCGTGCCCGAGCCTGCCCGCAACGGCGGTGAACTCGCCGTGCCGTCCGGGCCGAGGCTCGCCGGATCGCCCAGTGCGGAACCGTTCTGGGAGAACTGAATGGCGCCGGTGGGTTTCGGCGCGTCCGGCTTCGGTGCCGGCACGGTGACGGTGGCGCCGACGACCGCACCGGCGAGCACCGGCGGTGGTGGGAGGGTCAGATGGACCTCGGTGGGCACCTTCACCGTCTGCACCAGCACTCCGACACTGCCGAAGACGGGTGCGAACACCCTGGTCGGGTCGTCGGCCAGATAGGTCGCGAGCACGTGGTGGGTGCCGGGTCGCAGGCCGTCGACCGGCGGCAGGGTCGCCACCCCGTCGACCAGCTCGATGGGTCCCGGTGTCGCGACACCGTCGATCTCGAAGCGCACATGCCCGGTGGGTGTCCCGAACGCCGGTGTGGTTCCCGGCTTCTGGGTCACCTTCGCGCTGAAGCCGACCGGTTCACCGACCTGGGCGATGTGGTTCGGCGCGGTCGTCGTCACCTCGATCTCGGTCGGTACCTGGTCGTCGTGCAGCCGGAACACCGCGCCGCCGATCAGGTGGGCCGGATCGTCGGTGGCCGACGCGTCGACCAGGAAACCGCCGGGCAGTTCGCCCTGCCGCGTCGCGGGCAGCGCGGTCAGGTTCACCTGGGCGTAGCCGTCGGCGTCGGTGGTCGCCCGGATCGTGTCGCGGCCGTTGTCGAACACGGCGGCGGGCGGCTGATCGGCGGGCATGGCGAAGGTGATCGATTTGCCCGCCTGCGGTCCGTGGATGGCGTCGACGAAGCGCACCCGCAGCGGTTCGGCGAACGGCTGTCCCGAGTAGGCGCTCTGGCTGTTGCCGGAGATCAGTTCCACCCGACTGCGTTTCGACGGGATGGGGACGATCAGCTGGACCTTGCCGTCGTTGAGCCGGTCCCGATTGCCGTGACTGCCGTCGGGCCCGTTGTAGAAGTGCGGTGGCTGGTTCGCGACGCTGTCGACGATCGACTCGCCGCCGCCCCCACCGCCACCGCCGCCGTCGTTGCCGTCCTGCGCGCCGTGGCCCTTGCCGCCGCCGTGACTGCCGCCGCCACCGCCACCGCCCCCACCGCCGGTTGAGCTGCCGGTGGCGTGGCCGCCGTGCACGCCACGCTCGCTGCCGCCCGCACCGCCGAAGCCGCCACCGAAGCCGCCACTGGTGCCGTCACCGGGCTGGGGACCGCCGTCGCCACCGTCGCCACCGTCGGCGCTGAAGCCGTTGCCACCGCCGCCGCCACCGCCCCCGGCGACGATGATCGGCCGGTTGTCGGAGGACGGTCGCGTGCCGCAGTCGGCGGCGTTCTGGCTCACCGCCGACGCACCACCACCGCCCGCCCCGCTGTAGGACGCGCCGGAGTCGGCGGTGCCACGCGCCCCGCCGGTTCCGTATCCCCATCCGCCGCCGGGCCCGCCGTAATGCCCGACATCGATCTTCAACTGTTTGCGTTCCTGCACCGCGATCACCGCCTGCACACCGCTGCCCGCGCCACCGGTGCCCACATCGCCGAAGTCGTGACCGCCGCCCGCGCCGGACCCGCCGAGTACGTCGGCGAAGATCTCGTCCACGCCGTCGCCGACGCAGTAGTACTGCGCGGATTCGCCGTGCACACCGAAGGTCGTCGTGCGGACACCGTCGGCCGAGGTGAGGAACAGGACGTAGCCGTCACCGGAGACCGACGCGGTGGTCACGCTTGCCTTCGAAAGGCTCGGCGACGCATACGAAGTCCCGCCACCACCACCCGCGCCACCGGCGCCCGGCGCGGCGTGCGGACCGTGCGTGATCGGTGTCTCCGGTGCGGCCGCTCCGCCGCAGCCGCCGCCCTGCCCGGCTCCGCCCAGGTAGCCGCCGCCCCCGCCGCCCCCGCCACCACCGCCGCCGGTCTTGTCGAAGGTGTGGCCCGCGCCGCCCGCTCGGGTGCCGCCGCAGGTCAGGCCGCTCGGCGTGGTGCCCGCCGGGTTGTTCTCCCCCGCTCCGCCGGTCCACGGCGGGCCTTCCTGCCAGCCGACCGCCGCGCTGCCGTCGCCACCGTCACCGCCGTCGCGTCGGGAGCCGCCACCGCAGTAGAAGAACGTCGAATCCTGCACGGGCGACACGGAATAGCAGTCCGGGGCGTTGCCACCCGCGCCGCCTCCGCCGCCCGCGACAAGCACGGGCTCGTTGTCGGGCCCGAGCACGGCCGACGCGCCGCCACCACCACCGCCGTCCCAGCCGCTCGAGTAGACCGTGCCGAAATTCGTGAGCTGGTCGACCGCTTCGCCCCTGGCACCACCGGAGGCGTACGGCGAGAAGCCGCCGTTCTCGCCACCCGCGCACCCGACCTGGACCTGGAACTCCTGCTGCGGGCTCACCCGCAGACCGCCGCTGACCTGGCCGCCGAGCCCGCCGATGCCGGTGAAGTTCGGGTTCGGTGTCTGGCCCTGTCCACCGACGGCCTCGATATAGAGGCTCGTCGTGCCCGCTGGGACCCGGTAGGTCCGGGTTCGGTCGCTGCAATAGAACACGTCGATCGACAAGCCGGTTTCCGAATCCTCGAAATGGTCGGACAGGCGCTGGTCGGATGGGCCAGGTGGCTGGGATCGCGCGAGCGTCGTCGTGCCGAGCACGAGCACCACACCGAGAAACGCGGCGACCCACGCCTGGGCCACAGTCCGTCCGGCCATGCCAGAACTCCGTTCGCCAGCGTCGTTGCTTACGAAACTTGTCGAAACGGTAGCCCTGGTTGTCGCCTCAACCTGCCAGCGACGCGCGTATTCCTGCTGGTCATCGTGGTTGTCGATGGGTCGGGCCCGGGGCGCGGCGCCGGTTTCCTGGCGTGTGCTCGGCTGGCTGCCCGCCGGGCACGGCAGTAGGTTCGGTGACGACGAAGGCCGTTGCGGGCTCCGGAGACGAGTTGAGGTAGACCATGGAATTGTCCAAGGGCGCGAACGCACCGGTGCCGTCGAGCGAAGTGCGGATCACGGTGGCGGCCGCTACGGGAGCCGACCTCGCCGCACTGTTGCTGACCGCCGCCGGAAAGGTGCGCTCCGACAGCGATTTCGTCTTCTACAACCAACCGGTCGCCCCCGGCGTCGAGGTCGTCTCGGCCGAGGCCGTCCAGGTGTCGTTCGGCGCGGTGCCCGCCGACATCGACCGGATCGCCTTCACCGCCAGCCTCGACGGCACCGGGCCCGCCGATTGGGGCCGGGCCGAACCGCCCCGGATCACGGTGACCGACGAATCGACCGGCGCCCAGCTCGCCGCGTTCACACCGACCGGACTCGGGTCGGAGACCGCGTTGATCGCCTGCGAGCTGTACCGGCGCGGGGACGGGTGGAAAGTCCGCGCGGTCGGCCAGGGGTACGCGCAGGGGTTGGCGGGTATCGCAACCGATTTCGGCATCACCGTCGACGACGAACCGGCCGAGGTTCAGCCGTCACCCGCCGAGATTCAGCCTGCCCCACCGACCGAGGTTCGATCGGCGCCCACGACCCCCGCCGAACCACCGCGGTTCGGACACCCGACGGTCGACCTGTCGAAAGGCCATGTGACCCTTCGCAAGAGCGAAACCGTGTCACTCACCAAGACCGGTGCACCACCGCTCGCCCGGGTGCGAATGGGCTTGGGCTGGGACCCGGCGACGCACGGCACCAAGGTCGACCTCGACGCCTCCGTCATCGCCTACGACGACCGGGCCAAGAAACTCACCAACGTCTGGTTCCTACGTCGCGAGGCATTCGACGGCGCCATCGAACACTCCGGTGACAATCTGACCGGCCACGGTGACGGCGACGACGAAGTCATCACCGTCGACCTGACGGCCCTTCCCCCGGAGGTCTACGCCCTGATCTTCACCGTGAACTCCTTCGCGGGCCACAAGTTCGACCAGGTCGGCCGCGCACACTGCCGCCTCCTCGACGACCACACGGGCGCCGAACTGGTCCGCTTCGAACTGTCCAAGGGCGAACCGACCACGGGCGTCTTCCTCGCCATGCTCACCCGCGCCGCCCACGGCTGGAATATGACCGCGCTCGGGGAGTATTCGAAAGGCGCGACCGTGCGCAAGATGGTCGACCCGGGCAAACAGTTCGTGCTGTCTAGTCGATAGTCGGCCCGGAGACCCCTCCCGCGCGGCGGAGTCGGCCGCGTGGACCATGTGGTCGCCGTATCAACAGTAGGGTCGACTTCGGTGGCCGACCGATGCGATCGGCGGGTTCCAGCAGTAGGTTCGGTCGCGGACGGCGTGTGCCGCCAGGACGAGGAGGAGCGGCCGCCATGCGGGTTCGGGTCGAGTTGGGTGTGAGTCTGATAGTGGTCGCGGCTGCCGCGCTGACGGGGTGTAACGAGACCAAGACCGGTCATCCGACGACGGCCATGGACAGCTTCGCGCCCTCCGAGGACAACCAGGACCCAGCGAAGGACATCCCCGGTGTCGTCACCGCCGAATACCCGCTCGGCAATCATGTGCCGAGCACGCAGCGGGTGGCGTACACGTCGATCCCGCCGATGGGTGGCACGCACGATGCGGTGTGGGCGGCCTGCGACGGTGTCGTCTATCCCGAGGGCATCCGGACCGAGAACGCGGTGCACTCGATGGAACACGGCGCGGTGTGGATCGCCTACGACCCCGCGCGGGTGAGTGCCGACGATCAGGCGACGCTGCGGAACAAGGTGCAGGGCAGGACATACACCTTCATGTCGCCCATCCCGAACATGGCCGATCCGATCTCGCTGCAGTCGTGGGGCCACCAGCTCGTCCTCGACAGCGCGACCGACGCGCGCGTCGACCAGTTCATCACCGCCCTGCGCAACAACCCTTACACCACACCGGAACCCGGCGCTTCCTGCAGCAATCCGATCTTCGACCGCGATCCCGCGCCGTACGACCCGTCCACTCCCGGCCCGGACGCCGCACCGATGGACAACGAGCCCGTCTTCCCGACCGAAGTACCCGTCCTCCCGCCCGAACCGGATGTGCCCGCGCCCCGTTGACCTACCCGGTCATGTCGAAATGCGCGATGATCTTCGTCGGCCGCACCCGCACCACCAGCTCCCCCGGCACCCCGTTGCGCTTGCCGAACTCCTCGGCCCGGTCCGCACCCATGTACCGGGCGGCGATCGCGGTCGCGGTCCGCACCAGTTCCGCCGGATCCTCCGACAACTCGACCGTCCCCTGCACCTCCACCAGCCCATAGGGTGGCTCTTCCAGATCCACACACACCGCAACCCGGGGATCCCGCGCGAACGCGCGCCCCTTCGCGGTCTCCTTCCCGGTATTGAACACCAGCTCATCGCCTTCCACGATGAACCAGATCGGCGTCACCAACGGCCGCCCGTCCTTGGCCGTGAACGCCACCTTGCCCGTCCGTGTGCCGTGGGAAAGGAACTCTCGCACCTGAGGATCCGTCAGGGAAGTCATGTGCCCCAGCGTAGGCCCCTCCCCTGCCGCCACCCAGGAACCCGCGAGGCCTGTCGCTCCTCGCGGGAGGGGCAGACTGGGCTGATGGACCAGCTGATCGTCGTCGATGCGGCAAACGTCATCGGTTCGCGCCCCGACGGGTGGTGGAAGGACCGTGCCGGTGCCGCACGGCGATTGCTTGCCGAACTCGCCGGCCTCACCGACACCACCGATGTCATCGTGGTGCTCGAAGGCGCCGCGAAAGCAGGCGCGGACGCGGCCTCCGCCCCGCTGAAAGCCGTTCTCGCCGAAAGGTCGGGCGACGACGCGATCGTCGACGTGGTCGCCACCTCGGACTACGACACGATCATCGTCGTCACCGCCGACCGGGAGTTGCGCGCAAGGGTCGCAGCGCATGGCGCCGAGACCGTCGGCCCGAGCTGGCTGTGGACCCGCATCGCGGAGTAGTCGGCGGCGCTGGTCGTCCACCGGCTCCGGAGCCGGACGTTTCGGTTGACTCGCGGGCTGTACCCGACCTTCCGCGCGCGATTGATCCAGTCAGCTCTCGTAGCCGGCCGTCAGTGCGGCCAAGGCCATCTGCCGCAGCACCGGTCTGGCTCGGGACGCACTCGCGGCCGACGCGCTGTGCGGCGTGGAATTGATGAGGCCGAAGGCGGCGTGGGCCTGGATGCGGGCTGTCTCCTCGGCGAGGCCGGGGCGCAGTTCGCGGAGGACTTCCACCCAGACTTCGACGTATTGACGCTGGGTGCGGCGCAGGACGCGGCGTTCGGGGGTGGGGACCTTGTCGAGGTCGCGGTCCTGGATGCGGATGAGTTCGGGGTTGCCGAAGGCGAAGTCGAGGTGGAAGTCGACCAGGCCGGCGAGGGCTTCGGCGGCCGTCGACGATTCGGCGACCACGGCGCGGCCGCCGGCGAGCAAATGCTCACTGATGCCGACGAGCAGTTCGACCAGCAGTGCCTCTTTGTTCGCGAAGTGCCGGTAGACGGCGGGTCCGCTGATGCCGACAGCGGCGCCCAGGTCGTCGAGGCGCACACCGAGGAAACCCCGGTCGGCGATCAAGCGAGCGCCTGCCGTGAGCAACTGCTCTCGGCGCTGCGCCTTGAGCTGCTCGCGCCGGGTCGCCTGGACGGGTTCGGCCACCGGCGCTCCTTCCACCTCTGGACAACTTGGTTAATCAACATTAACCTGAATTTCAGTTATTGGCGATTAACCGGATGGCAGGATGGCCCGATGACGGTGACACACGACCTCGGCAATGACACCGAGGCCGCCACGAGCAATCGAGACGCGCACCTCGCCCTGGTGGCGGACCTGCGGCAACGGCTGGCCACGACCGCGCTCGGCGGCCCGCAGAAGTCGCGCGAACGCCACGTCGCCCGGGGCAAGCTCCTCCCCCGCGACCGCATCGACGAACTGCTCGACCCGGGCAGCCCCTTCCTCGAGCTGGCGCCGCTGGCGGGCAACGGCATGTACGACGACGAATGCCCCGGCGCGGGCGTGATCGCGGGCATCGGCCGGATCGCGGGCCGGGAATGCCTGGTGCTGGCCAACGACCCGACGGTCAAGGGCGGCACCTACTACCCGATCACGGTGAAGAAGCACCTGCGCGCCCAGGAGGTGGCCGCGCAGAACAACCTGCCGTGCGTGTACCTGGTGGAGTCCGGCGGCGGGTTCCTGCCCCGCCAGGACGAGGTGTTCCCCGACCGCGACCACTTCGGCCGCATCTTCTACAACCAGGCGAACATGAGCGCGCGCGGCATCGCGCAGATCGCGGCGGTCCTCGGCTCGTGCACCGCCGGTGGCGCCTATGTGCCCGCGATGGCCGACGAGGCCGTGATCGTGCGCGACCAGGGCACCATCTTCCTCGGCGGCCCGCCGCTGGTGAAGGCCGCGACCGGTGAGGTCGTCACCGCCGAGGAACTGGGCGGTGGCCTGCTGCATTCGCGCACTTCCGGCGTCACCGATCACCTCGCCGACGACGACCGCGACGCGCTGCGCATCGTGCGCAATATCGTCTCGACGCTCGGCCCGCGCCCCGAGGCCCCGTGGGAGGTGCTGGCGAGCACCCCGCCCGCCAAGCCCGAGGACGAGCTCTACGACGTGGTCCCCGTCGACCCGCGCACACCGTACGACGTGCGCGAGGTGATCGACCGGATCGTCGACGGCGAGAGCGGTTTCCAGGAATTCAAGGCCGAATACGGCAAGACCCTGGTCACCGGTTTCGCCCGCATCCACGGTCATCCGGTTGGCATCGTCGCCAACAACGGCGTGCTGTTCAGCGAATCCGCCATGAAGGGCGCGCATTTCATCGAACTGTGCGACAAGCGCAAGATCCCGCTGTTGTTCCTGCAGAACATCACCGGCTTCATGGTCGGTCGCGACTACGAGGCCGGCGGTATCGCCAAGCACGGCGCGAAGATGGTCACCGCGGTGGCGTGCGCGCGGGTGCCGAAGCTGACGGTGGTGATCGGCGGTTCCTACGGCGCGGGCAACTACTCCATGTGCGGGCGCGCGTATTCGCCGCGCTTCCTGTGGATGTGGCCGAACGCCCGCATCTCGGTGATGGGTGGCGAGCAGGCCGCCTCGGTGCTGGCCACGGTGCGCGGCGACCAGCTCGACAGCGCGGGCAAGCCCTGGTCGGCCGAGGATCAGGAGGCGTTCAAGGCCCCGATCCGCGAGCAGTACGAAACCCAGGGCAACCCCTACTACGCGACGGCACGCATCTGGGACGACGGCGTGATCGCCCCCACCGACACCAGAACCGTGCTCGGACTTGCCCTTTCGGTGTGTGCGCAAGCGCCACTCGAACCCGTTTCCTACGGCGTCTTCCGGATGTGAGCGACATGCTGAACAAATCCCAACCCGTCGAATTCGACACCGTCCTGGTCGCCAATCGCGGTGAGATCGCGGTGCGCGTCATCACGACGTTGCGTGCCATGGGCATTCGTTCCGTCGCGGTGTACAGCGACGCCGACAAGAACGCGCGCCATGTGCGCGAGGCCGACGTCGCGGTGCGACTCGGCCCGGCGCCCGCGCGCGAGAGCTACTTGTCGATCGAGAAGGTCGTCGACGCCGCTGTGCGTTCCGGCGCGCAGGCGGTGCACCCGGGTTACGGCTTCCTGTCGGAGAATTCGGCGTTCGCCGCCGCATTGGCCGACGCGGGCATCGTCTTCCTCGGACCGCCCGCCAAGGCCATCGAGGTGATGGGCGACAAGATCACCGCGAAGAAGACGGTGACGGCGTTCGGGGTGCCGGTGGTTCCCGGCATCGCCGAGCCCGGCCTGACCGACGACCAATTGATCGCGGCCGCAACCGATATCGGCTACCCCGTGCTGGTGAAGCCGTCGGCCGGTGGTGGTGGCAAGGGCATGCGCCTGGTCGAGCGGGCCGAGGACCTGCCCGCCGCGCTGGTGAGCGCCCGTCGTGAAGCCGGTGCCGCCTTCGGCGACGACACCCTGTTCCTGGAACGTTTCGTCACCCGGCCACGGCACATCGAAGTACAGGTGCTGGCAGACGCTTTCGGCAATGTGGTGCACCTGGGTGAGCGCGAGTGCAGTTTGCAGCGCAGGCATCAGAAGGTCATCGAGGAAGCACCCTCGCCGCTGCTCGACGCCGCCACCCGGGCCCGGATCGGCACCGCGGCATGCAATACCGCGCGCAGCGTCGACTACGTGGGCGCGGGCACCGTGGAGTTCATCGTGTCCGCCGACCGGCCCGACGAGTTCTTCTTCATGGAGATGAACACGCGACTGCAGGTGGAACACCCGGTGACCGAGATGGTCACCGGCATCGACCTGGTGGAATGCCAGGTCCGGGTGGCCGCTGGGCAGAAGCTGGCGCGCACCCAGGACGAGATCCACCTGGTCGGGCACGCGATCGAGGCCCGCGTGTACGCCGAGGACCCGGGCCGAGGATTCCTCCCGACCGGTGGCACGGTGCTCGCCCTGACCGAGCCGGAAGGCGAAGGCATCCGGGTTGATTCGGGGCTGTCCGTGGGAACCGTGGTCGGCAGCGACTACGACCCGATGCTGTCGAAGGTGATCGCCCGCGGCAACACCCGCGCCGATGCGCTCGCCGCGCTCGACCGGGCGCTGGAACAGACGGTGCTGCTCGGTGTCACCAGCAATATCGAGTTCCTGCGCTTCCTGCTGGCCGACGACGACGTACAGGCGGGTCGCCTCGACACCGCGCTGCTCGACCGCCGCGTCACCGACTTCGCCCCCGCCGAGCCCACCGATGACGAATTCATCGCCGCCGCCACGTATCACTGGCTGCGACGCTGGCCGAAGCCCGATGCCGACCTGTGGTCGATTCCGTCGGGCTGGCGACTCGCAGCGCCGGCGCCGACCGCGATCCGGCTCGCTTCGGGCGATCAGGTGCGCCACGTATTCATCACGGGCACACCGGATTCCGCGCACGTGCGGCTGGCGAACGACGACGCCGCTCCATCGGGCGCGGGACAACACCGAGGCGACACACAACACCCAGCCGCGCCACAACACACGGGTACGACGCAGCACCCTGGCGATCCGGTAACGACCGTCCGAACACACTCGGAGGAGCCCGCGGATCCAGGGACCAGCTCACTGACCGGCGCCCTGCTCGAAGACGGCCTGGTCTTCACCATCGACGGCCTGCGCCGCAAGGTGCGGGTGGCCGAATCCGACGACCAGCTGTGGGTGAGCGGCAACGGGCGCGTCTGCGTGCTGCGCGAAGTGGCGGAGGCAAGCGTTCGTGGCGATGCCGCCCACGTCGGCGACGCCGAAATCCGCAGCCCCATGCCGGGTTCGGTGATCGCGGCGCCGGTCGCGAACGGTGCGACGGTCGCCGTGGGCGATCCGGTGATCGTGATCGAAGCCATGAAGATGGAGCACACCCTCACCGCACCGGTAGCGGGCACGGTGGAGGTGCTCGCCTCGCCTGGCACCCAGGTGAAGCTGGACCAAGTCCTGGTGCGCGTCGTCGCCCATCCCGCCGAAACCGACGACGCGAACACGGCCGACGCCGATACCGAACGTGAAGGAACCACCGCATGACCGACTACCTGTCCACCGGTTCCCTGCCGGAGGAATACCGTCAGCTCGCCCGCACCGTGCGCGACTTCGCCCAGCAGGTCGTCGCCCCGGTGTCGGCGAAACACGATGCCGAGCACAGCTTTCCGTACGAGGTCGTGGCAGGCATGGCCGACATGGGCCTGTTCGGCCTGCCGTTCCCCGAGGAGTTCGGCGGCATGGGCGGCGACTACTTCGCCCTGTGCCTCGCGCTGGAGGAACTCGGCAAGGTCGACCAGAGCGTGGCCATCACCCTCGAGGCGGGTGTGTCGCTCGGCGCCATGCCGATCTACCGGTTCGGCAACGACGACCAGCGCGCGGAGTGGTTGCCCCAGCTCACCAGCGGGCAGGCGCTGGCCGGTTTCGGCCTCACCGAGCCCGACGCGGGCAGCGACGCCGGTGGTACCAGGACCACGGCCGTGGAGGACGGTGACAGCTGGGTGATCAACGGCAGCAAGCAGTTCATCACCAACTCGGGCACCGACATCACCCGCCTGGTCACCGTCACCGCGGTGACCGGCAACAACGGCGGCAAGAAGGAGATCTCCACGATCCTCGTGCCGACCTCGACGCCGGGTTTCGTGGCCGAGCCCGCCTACAACAAGGTGGGCTGGAACGCCTCCGACACCCATCCGCTGAGCTTCACCGATGTGCGGGTGCCGCGCGAGAACCTGCTCGGTGAGCGCGGTCGCGGTTACGCCAATTTCCTGCGCATCCTCGACGAGGGCCGCATCGCCATCGCCGCGCTCGCGGTCGGCGCCGCGCAGGGCTGTGTGGACGAGAGCGTGCGGTACGCGGGCGAGCGGCAGGCGTTCGGCCAGGCCATCGGCCGCAATCAGGCCATCGCGTTCAAGATCGCCAGGATGGAGGCCCGCGCCCACACCGCGCGCACCGCCTACTACGACGCGGCCGCCCTCATGCTGGCGGGCAAACCGTTCAAGAAGCAGGCCTCGATCGCGAAGATGGTGGCCAGTGAGGCGGCCATGGACAACGCCCGCGACGCCACCCAGATCTTCGGCGGCAACGGGTTCATGAACGAGTACGTGGTGTCCAGGCACTACCGTGACAGCAAGATCCTGGAAATCGGTGAGGGCACAACGGAGGTGCAGCTGATGCTGATCGCAAGGGAGCTCGGACTGTGACCGAGAAGCGCGTGGTGCAGCGCGGCCTGTGGTTCGAGGAGTTCGAGATCGGCACGATCTACGAGCACCGGCCCGGCCGCACCATCACCGAGGCCGACAACGTCCTGTTCACGACCCTCACCATGAACACCCAGGCCCTGCACCTGGACGCGGCGTTCGCCGACGCCCAGCCCCCGTTCAACCAGCGGCTGGTGAATTCGATGTTCACGCTGTCGACGCTGGTGGGGCTCTCGGTGGCCCAGCTCACCCAGGGCACCCTGGTCGCCAACCTCGGTTTCTCCGAGATGACCGTGCCCGCCCCGCTGTTCCACGGCGACACCATGTACGCCGAAACCCTGGTCACCGGCAAACGCGAGTCCAAGAGCCGTCCCGGCGAGGGCATCGTCAGCCTCACGCACACCGCACGCAACCAGAACGGCGTGGTGGTGGCGACCGCGGTCCGGCAGACCCTGGTACGCAAGGCGCCGACCACATGAGCGCCTGGCAGCCGACGGGCCCGGCCTGGCTGTTCTGCCCCGCCGACCGTCCCGAACGCTTCGCCAAAGCCGCCGCGGCCGCCGACGTGGTGATCCTCGACCTCGAGGACGGTGTGGCCCCCGCCGACAAGGCCGCCGCTCGGCAGGCACTGCTCGACACCCCACTGGACCCGCAACACACCGTGATCCGCGTGAACGCGGCGGGCACCGACGACCACACCGACGACCTGGCGGTGCTCGCCAAGACCGACTACCGGCGGGTGATGCTGCCCAAGTGCGAGTCCGCCGAGCAGGTGCGCAACCTCGCCCAGTGCGAGGTCATCGTGCTGGTCGAATCACCGCTGGGCGCGGTGCGCGTCGCCGAAACGGTGCAGGTGGACAACGCCATCGGGGTGATGTGGGGTGCGGAGGACCTGATCGCCGGGCTCGGCGGCAATGCCAGCAGGCACGCCGACGGCAGCTACCGCGACATCGCCCGGCACGTGCGTTCCACCAGCCTGCTCGCCGCCAAGGCGTTCGGCCGGTTCGCGCTGGATTCGGTGTATCTGAACATCAAGGATCTGGACGGCCTTGCGGCGGAGACGCTCGACGCGGTCGCGGTCGGCTTCGACGGCAAGGTGGCCATCCACCCGAGTCAGGTTCCGGTGATCCGCGCCGGGTACGCGCCTTCCGAGGCCGAAACCGACTGGGCGCGGCGGGTTCTCGCCGAAGTCCCGAACCACCGTGGCGTATTCGCCTTCGAAGGGCGCATGGTGGACGCACCGGTATTGCGTCATGCCGAGCAGATCGTGCGCCGCGCCGACCTGTCCTGAACCGAGGAGGACCACGCCAGTGCAACCACAATGGGTACCGACCGACGACGACATCGCGGCTGCCCGGATCACCGATTTCGCCGCGTTCGTCACCGCCCGCACCGGCGTCTCCTATCCGGACTACCGGACCCTGTGGCAGTGGTCGGTCGACGACCTCGAGGGGTTCTGGCAGGCGCTGTGGGACTACTTCGAACTCGGTGAGACGGCGGGGGAGGTCCTCGGTTCCCGGGAAATGCCGGGGGCGCAGTGGTTTCCGGGCACCCGGTTGAACTACGTCGACCAGATCATCCGGATGGCCCAGTTCGGCAGGCCCGCGATCATCGCCCTGCACGAGGACGCCGAACCACGCGAGATCCTGTGGTCGGACCTCATCGAGCAGGTCACCGTTTTCGCCCGCACCCTGCGCGAACAGGGGGTCGAGGCGGGTGATCGGGTGGTGGGTTATCTGCCCAACATCCCGGAGGCGGTCGTCGCCTTCCTCGCGACCGCGAGCATCGGCGCGGTGTGGAGCGCCTGTGGACAGGACTACTCCGCCAAGGCCGCGCTCGACCGGCTCGGACAACTGGACCCGACGGTGCTCGTCACCGCCGACGGCTACCGTTTCGGCGGCAAGGACCACGACAAGCGAGCCGATATCGCCGCGCTGCGAGAAGGGCTGCCCGGTCTGCGCGCAACCGTCGTCGTGCCTCAGCTCGGTCTCTCGGTGCCGGACGCACTGGCCTGGGCCGACACGGTCACCGACGAGAATTTCGGCATCATCGAAACCACCCCGGTGGATTTCGATCATCCACTGTGGATCGTGTTCTCCTCCGGCACAACGGGACTGCCCAAGGGCATCGTCCACGGCCACGGCGGTGTGCTGCTCGAACACCTCAAAGCGGTTGCGCTGCAATCCGATATCGGCACCGATGATGTCTTCTTCTGGTACACCAGTCCGAGCTGGATGATGTGGAACTTCCAGGTCGCCGGGTTGCTGGCAGGCGCGACCATCGTCACCTACGACGGAAGTCCCACCGCGGGCGGCCCGGATGCGCTGTGGCGCATCGCCGCCCAGGTCGGTGCCACCGTATTCGGCACCAGCCCAGGGTATGTGCTCGGCTGCATCAAGGCCGGTGCGGTGCCGCGCACCGATCACGACCTGTCCGCCCTGCGCACGGTCGGCATCACCGGTTCGGCGCTGCCGGAGACGAGCGCGCTGTGGCTGAGCGAGAACGTCGGCCCGCGTGTGCAGGTGAGTTCGATCAGCGGTGGCACGGATGTGGTGTCGGCCTTCGCCGGTGGCGCGCCGACCGTACCGGTGTGGCCGGGTGAGCTGTCGGCACCGTATCTCGGGGTGGCTCTCGACGCGTTCGACGAACAGGGCAAGCCGGTGCGCGGCGAGGTCGGTGAGCTCGTGGTGACCGAGCCGATGCCGTCGATGCCGGTCCATTTCTGGCGTGACGAGGACGGAAAGCGTTATCGCGACGCCTATTTCGATACCTATCCCGGCGTGTGGCGCCACGGCGACTGGATCACGCTCACCGAACACGGCAGCGTGGTGGTGCACGGACGCTCCGACTCCACCCTCAACCGGCACGGAATCCGCATGGGCAGCGCCGACATCTACCAGGTGGTCGAGCAGTTCCCGGAGATCGCCGAGGCCCTGGTGATCGGCGCCGAACAGCCCGACGGCGGCTACTGGATGCCGCTGTTCGTCGTGCTCGCACCCGGCGCCGAACTCACCGACGACCTGAAAACCCGGATCAATGCCGCCATCCGGAGCGAGGTCTCGCCCCGGCACGTGCCCGACGAGATCCGCGAGGCGCCGGGCATTCCGCACACCCGCACCGGCAAGAAGCTCGAGGTGCCCATCAAGAAGCTCTTCCAGGGCGCCGATCCGGCTCGCGTGGTGGAACGCAGCGCGGTCGACGACCCGGCACTGCTCGACTGGTATGCCCGGATCACGCCCTCCGACACCGTTTAATACACTTCGGGTATGAATGTCGGCGAGTCTCGTGTGGCACGTGGGTCGGTAGTCGATGGTGTGCGGCGCAGGCCGAAGAATCGGCGCGCCCAGATCGCGGCCACTTCGGCGGCGGCGTTCGGGGCCGCCGGGTATCACGGGGTGAGCATGGAGGACATCGCGGCCGCGCTCGGCATCAGCTCGGCCGCGCTGTACCGGCACTACCCCAGTAAGTACGCGTTGTTCCGGGAGGAATTGCTGCGGGTCGGCCAGGCTTTCACCACGGCCGTCGAGGTACCCGCCGAGGTCCGTTCGGCGCCGGAACGGTTGCGGCACAGGCTCGCCGGGCTCATCGGCGCCACCCTCGAGAACCGGGCGACCGTCACGCTGGTGCGCTGGGAGGGTCGCTATCTCGAGCCCGCCGACCGGGCGGTTCTCGATCGGCAGCAGAGTTCCGTCCTCGCCGGGTTCGACCGTGAACTCGCCGTCCTGCGCCCGGAACTGAGTGCCGAGGAGCTACGGCTGGTGTCCACGGCCATGTTCGGCGTGGTCACCAGCCTCGCCGACCACCACGCCGCCCTCCCCGCGCGGGCCGTGCACAAGCTGCTCGGCTCGGCGTGCATGTCGTTGCTCGAGTGTGAACTCCCGCCTGCCGCAACGGCTTCCGAGCAGTCGGTGCGGGCACAGATTCCCGCCGCGTTCAAACACGAACTGCTGCTGCGCAAAGCGGTCGAGTTGTTCCACGAGCGTGGCTACCCGAACGTGAGTGTGGAGGACATCGCCTCCGCCGCCGGGCTTTCCGCCGCCTCGGCGGTCTACCGCTTCTACCGTGGGAAGAGCGACATCCTCGCCGCCGCGTTCCGCCGCGCCGCCGACCGGGTCTCCGGCGCCATCGGTCCCGCCGTCGCGAGCACCCCACACAGTGCCGCCGCCCTCGATGTGCTGATCGACCAGTTCGTCGCCGACACCTTCGACGAACGCGCCCTCGCCGTGGTCTACTACGCCGAATTCGGCCACGTCCCCGCCGAGGAACGCGCCGTCCTGCGCAATATCCAGCGCCTCAGCGTCCAGGAATGGGCCCGCCTCGTCCGCGAGGTCCGCCCCGCCCTCACCCCCGCCGAGGCCCGCTTCCTCGTCCACGCGGCCTTCGCCATGGTCATCGACCTCGGCCAAGCCTTCGGCAACACCCCCCTGGCCGGCCGCGCCCGAGTCGGCTTCCTCATGCGCCGGGTACTTCTCGGCTAGTTGTCCCGCCGCAGCCTGCCGCGACGGTGACGGACCTATTCGGGGCGGGGGTCGTTGGCCATGGCGGCGATGAGGGAATTGGGGCGCATGTCGAGCCAGTGGGATTCGACGTAGTGCAGGCACGAGGTGCGGGGGGCGGCGCCGAAGGCAACGGTCCAGCCGCCGGGGACGGCGGCGAAGGTCGGCCAGAGGGAGTGTTCGCCTTCGGAGTTCACGAGGACGTAGAACTGGGCGCTGTCGTCGTCGAACGGGTTGGTCATGGGAGTGCCTTCCTGGTGGGGTTGTTAGTGCCGAGGCGGACCAGAGCGGCGGTGGTTCCGTCGATTTCCCAGCGGGCTCGTTCGCCGGTGCGGAACATGCGTTCGCCGGGGATGCCGAAGGGGTTGGCGACGAAGCGTTCGGCGGTGACGGTCGGGTCGTCGCGGTAGCCGCGGGCCAGTTGTGCGCCCGACAGGTACAGCTCGCCCGCGACGCCGGGGCTGGTCGGGCGCAGTCGTGCATCGAGCACGTAGACGCGGCGGTTCCATTCCCGAACCCGGACCGGCGGGGGTTCACCCAGGTCGGCGCGGGGTTGTTCGGGGTAGGTGAGGGTGACGGTCGCCTCGGCGCGACCGTAGTCGTGGTGCAAGTGCGCGGCGGAGACGGCGGCGAAGTCGCGGATCTGTGCGGCGGTGAGCGGGGCGCCGAGAACGACGGCGCTGCGCAGAGTCGGCACACCGTCGGCGGCGCCGGTGAGGTGCTCGGTGAATCCGGTGAGTCGCTGCGGGGTGAAGTCGGCGGCGGTGATGCCGTAGGTGGCGATCAGGTCTGCCAACCGGGCCGGATCAGGAGGTTCGGTGAGGACAACGGTGGCGCCGACACGCAACGGCAGCACATATCCGTGCCACTCGGTGGCCTGGTGCAGGTACACGTCGCGACCGGTGAGCCCGTGCCTGCTCTGCATGGCGGTGATCCGGTGCACCGCCGCCGCGTGACTCACGGTGACACCCTGCCCGGCGCCACGCGGATACAGCACGAAGGCGGGATGCTGCGGAAGTACGGGCGCGCGCCGCTCACCGGGCGTGATGGGTTCGTCGGGGTAGTCCGACAGCGTCACGTCGTCGATGACCACCCGCGGAATGTCGTACACCGCAGTGTGTTCACGCCCGGCCACGGTGACGATCAGCGCGGGACCGACGACCGGCGGCAGCACCCCGGCCTCGACCGGCACCACCGCGCCACCCGCCTTCAGCACGGCGTACACACCGACGACCAGCTCGATCGAGCACGGAATATCCACCAGTACCGGGCATTCCGGTCCGATGCCGAGCGCGGCCAGGTGTCGGGCGAGCTGATTGGTCCGCCGGTCGAGGTCGCCGTAGGTGATGATCGAACCGGAACCCGCCGCGTGGACGACGGCCGGATCGAAAGGCGTCGCGGCGGCCTGGGCTTCGAACTCGTCGAGCAGGAGTTCACCGGGCAGCCCGCCACGTGCCGGGACGACCGCGTACCGGTCGGCGCGATCGTCCACCCGCCCGACGTATTCGAGTTCGGCGGCCCACCCCTCCCCCGGCGGCCTGCGGCGCACCAGGTCGCCGGTGGCGAACATGCGGTCGTCGACGGGTCCGATGGGGTTGGCGAGGAAGGTCGCTGCGGTCGCCTGCCTGCCGAGGTAGCCGCGCGCCAATTGCACGCCGGAGATGTACAGTTCGCCCACTTCACCGTCGGCGACGGGTTCGAGATGTTCGTCGAGAACGAGCAGTTCCACGTCGTCGGCGGCGCACCCGAGTGGCACCACTTCGAGGTCGGCGCCGGTCACCTCGTGGGCGACGACCTCGCCCGCGGTTTCCGGTCTGCCGTACACCTGCCACAGGGTGGCGCCACTCACCGAACGCAGGGCCGCGGCGGTTCTCGCCGGGAGGGTCGCGCCTCGGGCCAGTACCACGCGTAGCGAGTCGAGTAGTTCCTCGGCATCGGGTAGCTCGGTCAGTTCCGCGAGCTGGACCGGGTCGAACGCGGCTGTGGTCACCCGGGTTTCGGCGATCGCCTCGGCGAGGGTGTCGCCGACCGGCAGGACGAGTGCCGCGCCCGATTGCAGGGCGAGCAGGAGTTCACCGATCGCGGCCTGGGAGCCGAGCGGTGCGTGCCACAGCACGGAATCGCCTGCCCCGATGCCGCACATCCGGTACCGCCAGACCGAATTGGCTTGTGCCGCACGGTGTCCGATGACGACGGCCGTCGAGGCGGTCGGGTCGACGACGAGGTAGGCGGGATTGTCGGCACCCGGACCGGGAAGAGCACGGGAACCTTCAGCAGGCGGGTTGTCCGCGCCTGTCAGCACCTGAACCGAAACACCGTGTTCGACAACAGCATCGGTTGTGGAGCCGGTATCGAGACCCGGGTCGGCGGACGCGGGAACGGTCCCGGTGAGCAGCAAGGTGGGCGCCGCCAGCGCAAGGGTGCGGGCACGCAGGTCGGCGGGTGCGTCGGGATCGAGCAGAACGAACGCCGCCCCCGAGGCGATCACGGCGTGCACGGCCACCACCAGTTCGGCGGAACGTGGCAGGCACACCGCGACCGTGGTCTCGGGTCCGGCACCGCGTTCCACCAGCACCGCCGCCAGCGCCTCGGCGCGGTCGGCGACCTCGGCGTAGGTGAGGGCGCGTTCGCCGTCGACGACAGCGAGCGCATCGGGGTCGTCGGCGACCTGGTCGATGAATGCGGCGAGCAGGGTCGCCGGGTCACGCCCGTCTTCGTTCGGGAGCTCACGCCCCAGCGTGTCGAACGGGACGGCGGCCGTGACCGAATTCGTGTGCGACATCAGAGTTGTCCTTCCGAGTCGTCAGCCGACCCCGCCCCGGCGATCACCGCGGCGGCATCGGTCACCAGTGTGTGCAAAGTGGTGGCTAGACCCGCCGCGCCGAGGGCGCCGAGCACACCGGGCACCAGCCCGGCCAGCGCGACGTTGATCAGCGCTTCGGGTTTCATCTTCGCGCCCATCGACCGGCTCACGGCGGTGAGCTTGGCGTCGAGCTCGGCGAAGGAGATGGCGTGCTCGCCGTGGACGAACGCCACGGTCGCCGGCGCCACACGGGCCGCCGAGCCGATCAGGCTCGGCAGGTCGGCGGTGGTCGGTGCGGTGGGTGCCTGCTCGGCGTCGGTGCGCACGTCGATGGCCCGAACCACCACGGCGGGATCGGCGGCGACGGCGGCGAGCACCTTGCGGAATCGCTCGGTGAGCACCCGGATGGTCTTCTCGTCGAAAAGGTCTGTGGCGTAACCGAAATGTATGTCGATGCCGTCGAGCTCGCCGTCGGAGTCGTAGCGCTGCACGGCGGTCAGGTGCAGGTCGAACTTGGCTTCGGTCAGGCCCGGGTCGAGCGGCTGCACCCGTAGGCCGGGTAGGTCGATGCTGCCCGGTGGCATGTTCTGGAAGGTGAGCATCACCTGGAACAGCGGCGTGTAGGCGCCCGATCTGGTGCGCCCGAGCGCGTCGACCACCTGCTCGAACGGGACATCGGCATGCGCGATGGCGGCCAGGTCGCGGCGGCGGGCCTGGGCGAGCAGGTCGGTGAACGGGGCACGGGAGTCGACCTCGGTGCGCAGCACGACGGTGTTGACGAACATGCCGACGAGATCGTCGAGTTCGCGCGCACCGCGACCGGCGACAGGGGCACCGACGGTGATATCGCTGCTGCCCGACTGCTTGGCGAGCAGCACGGCGAGGGCGCTGTGGACGACGGTGAACAAGGTGGTGTTGTTGCTGCGCGCCACCTCGTCGAGGCGGCGGGTCAGTGCCGAATCGACCGCGAATTCGACAGCCGCGCCGTGTGTCTCGCGTCGCGTGGATCGGGGGCGGTCGGTCGGGAGCGACAGTAGTTCCGGTGCGCCCGCGAGCTCCTGCGACCAGTACCGCAGCTGCTGGGACACCACACTGTCCGGGTCGGTCTCGTCACCGAGCATGGTGCGCTGCCAGACGCTGAAGTCGCTGTACTGGATTTCCAGTGGCGCCCAGCCTGGTTCGGTGCCCTGAGCACGGTCGACGTAAGCGCGCACCAGATCCCGGGTGAGCGGAGCGATCGAGTAACCGTCGCCACTGATGTGGTGGACGACGACGACCAGTACGTGCTCGTTCTCACCCAGTTTGTAGAGCGCCACGCGAACCGGCGGTGCGGCGGTGATGTCGAACGGCTGGGCGACCAGGGCGGCGATCCGGGCCTCGACGTCGTCGGCGGCGACCGGGATGGGCGTCAGGTCGACCGCCGACGACCACGCGGGCAGTACCTGCTGCACCGGTCCGTCCGGGGTGTCCGGGTACCGGGTGCGCAGGCTCTCGTGGCGGGCGAGCAGGTCGGCGATCGCGGCCTGCAGGGCCGCCAGGTCGAGCTCGCCGGTGAGGCGGATGGCGGCGGGGATGTGGTACGCCGACGACCGCGGGGACAGCTGGTGCAGCACCCACATGCGCTGCTGCGCGGGTGCGAGGACGGCGGGTCCGTCCTCGGTACGCCGAGTGAGCTGCGGGCGCGCGCCCGTGCGGTCGGCGGCGGCCAGCCGCTCGGCGAGGGCCGCGACGGTCGGTGCCTCGAAAACGGCCGCGACCGGCACCTGGGCGCCGAGTGCCGCACCGAGCCGGGCGGCGAGCCGGGTCGCCATCAGCGAGTTGCCGCCGAGTGCGAAGAAGTCGTCGTCCAGGCCTGCGCTCGGGCAGTCGATCACCTCGGTGAAGACCTGTGCGACAAGCTGTTCCAGCGCGGTGACCGGTGCGCGGAAGGCCGCCTCGGTGAAGGCCGGTTCGGGCAGCCGAGCTCGGTCGACCTTGCCGTTGGCATTGAGCGGCAGGCTGTCGAGCACCACCACGGCGGCGGGGACCATATAGGCGGGCAGGTGACCCGCGAGTTCGCCACGCAGGCGCGACGCGATGGTCTGCTCGTCGCCGGGTGTCGGGTCGGCAACCGCCGCGTAGGCGATCAGGCGGGTGCCCGCGCGGTCGTCGTCCTTGGCGATCGCGACCGCCGCACGCACATCGGTGCAGCGCAACAGGGCTGTTTCGACCTCACCGAGCTCGATCCGGAAGCCACCGATCTTGACCTGGAAGTCGGCGCGTTCCAGGTATTCGAGGGTGCCGTCGTCACGCCAGCGGACGATGTCGCCGGTGCGGTACATACGCGCCCCGGCCGGCTCGAAGGGGTTGGCGACGAAGCGATCGGCGGTCAGGGCGTAGCGGCCGTGGTAGCCGCGGGCCAGCTGGGCGCCGGCCAGATACAGCTCGCCCGCCACCCCGATCGGCACGGGGTTGAGCTGGGTATCCAGCACGTACACCGCGCTGTTCCACTCGGGCGAGCCGATCGGAACCACATGCGAAGGGCGCTGCGCGACTTCGTGTTCGGTGATCGAGACAGCGGCCTCGGTCGGCCCGTACAGGTTGTGCAGACGAGCCGAGGTGCCGGACGCCAGGAACTGGGTGGCGGTCGCGGCCGGCAGCGCTTCACCGATGGCGAGGACCGCGCGCAGCGACAGAGGCAGGGTCGTCGCGGTCGGGGCGTCGACATCGGCACCGGCGAGGAGCATGCCGATCAGCGATGGGACGGCGTGCAGCACTGTGACGCCGTAGCGGGTCATGATGTCGTGCAGGCGTTCCGGCTCGCGTTCGTCACCCGGGCGGGTGACGATCAGCGCCCCACCGCTGGTGAGGGGGGACCAGAATTCCCAGACGGACAGGTCGAAGGTGGCCGGTGTCTTCAGCAGGACACGGTCGGTGCCGGTCATGGTGAAACGGTCGTGCAGCCAGGCCAACTGGTTGACGACGGCCGCGTGCGGGACGGTGACACCTTTGGGCAGGCCGGTGGAGCCGGAGGTGAAGATGACGTACGCGGGGTGCTCCGGGCGCAGCCGGGTGATGCGCTCGGCATCGGTGATCGGCTCGTTCGTCACTTCCTCCAGCGCACGATGATCCAGCTCGAAGACGGGAACGTTCACCGTGACGGGCACACCGTCCGCAACGGTGGTGAGCACACACATCGGTGCGGCGGTCTCGATGATGTAGGCGATGCGGTCGGCCGGGTGGTCGGGGTCGATCGGCACGTACGCGCCACCGGCACGGACCACCGCATGCATGGCGATCACCAGGTCGAGCCCTCGGCGCATGGCGAGCACCACGGTGCGTTCCGGGCCCACACCTTCGGCGATGAGCAGGCGGGCGATGCGGTTCACCCGGGCGTCGAAGGTGCGGTAGTCCAGGGATTCCCCGGTATCGGCGTCGATCAGGGCGGTCGCGTCCGGGGTCCGCGCCGCTTGCCGGGCGCCGAGATCGGCGAGCGTGGCCGGGACGATGGGGTGGGCGGTGGCGTTCCATGTCTCGAGCACGCGAACGCGGTCGGCGCCGAGCAGGTCGAGGTCGCCGACGCGGGTTTCCGCTGCGGCGGTGACGGATTCGAGGATGCGGTGCAGCGACCGGGCGAACCGCTCGGCGGTGGTGTCGTCGAACAGGTCGGTCGCGTAGCCGAGCACCATGTCGATGCCCGAGGGCGACCCGTCGGCGGTGTAGTTGTCCAGGGCGAACAGGTGCAGATCGAATTGCGCGACGCCGGAATCGAATTCGATGTCGGTCACGGTGAGGCCGGGCAACTCCAGGTTTCCACGATCGTGGTTCTGGAAGGAGTAGCCGACCTGGAACAGCGGGTGCCGGGCGGTGGAGCGGGCCGGGTTGAGGACCTCGACCAGCCGCTCGAACGGCACATCGGCGTGGGCGAAGGCGGCGATGTCGGCGGTGCGGGCAGCGCTCAGCAGCTCGGTGAACGGTGCCGCGGGCGTCACCGGGGTGCGCAACACCAGGGTGTTGACGAACATGCCGATGACCTCGTCGAGTTCGGCCTCACCGCGACCGGCGGTCGGGGTACCGACGGCGATGTCGCCGGTGCCGGAGAGCCGCGCGAGCAGGGCGGCGAAGGCCGCGTGCACCACCATGAACAGGGTGGCGCCGTGTGCGCGGCCGAGCGCGGCGAGCCCGGCGTGCAGGTCGGCATCGACGGTGAAGGTCACCTTGTCGCCGCGCAGGCTCTGCCGGGGCGGGCGCGGACGATCGGTCGGCAGTGCCAGCTGATCCGGGAGGCCCGCGAGCTGTCGCTGCCAGAAGGCGAGTTGCTGGGCGGCAACCGATTCGGGGTCGCTGTCGTCGCCGAGGAGTTCACGCTGCCAGAGGGCGTAGTCGGCGAACTGGACGGCGGGCGGCGTCCAGCCGGGCGCGGTGTCGGCGAGCCGGGCAGTGTAGGCGCGCATCAGATCGGCGACGAACGGTGCGACCGATGAACCGTCGGCGGCGATGTGATGCAGGACCGCCGCCAGCACGAACTCGGATTCGCCGAGGCGGAAGAGCCGCAACCGGACCGGGATTTCGACGGTGACATCGAAGGTGGTTTCGGCCAGCTCCCGAACAGTTTGCGGCACAGACTCATCGGTGATGTCCACCGCGACCAGCGCCGGGATGGCTCCGGCCCGCGCAGGAGTCGAATCGACGGTCGCGGCTGCGACGTGATCGGCCGCCGGGGCGATGCGGGTCTCGATCGCTTCGAACGGCGCGGCGGCTGGGAGCCCGTCGGCGGGGGTGATCGCTTGCGCGGCGGGGACGATCGACTGGACGGGGGTGCCGTCGACCTCGGGGTAGATGGTGCGCAGGGATTCGTGCCGGGCGATCAGATCGGTAACAGCCGCTTGGAGTGCGGGGATGTTCAGGTCGCCGGTGAGGCGGAGGGCGAACGGGATGTTGTAGGCCACCGAGGAGCGGTCGAAGCGGTTGAGGAACCACATGCGCTGCTGGGCGGGTGAGAGCGGTAGGCGGTCGGGGCGTGCCCGCCCGACCAGCGCGGGACGGTCCACCTTCGCCTGGGCGTCCACGGCCGCGGCCAGGTCGACGACGCGCGGCGCCTCGAACAGGGTGCGCACCCCGACCCTGCGGTCGAGTGCCGCGCCGATACGGGCCACGGCCTTGGCGGCCAGCAGGGAGCTGCCGCCGAGGGCGAAGAAGTCGTCGTCCGCGCCGACCGGCTGGTCACCGGTGCCGAGTACCTCGGCGAAGACCGCGGCCACGATCTCCTCGGTGACGGTGGCGGGCTTGCGGTACACGGTGGCCTCGAAGACCGGCGCGGGCAACGCGGCCCGGTCGAGTTTGCCGTTGACCGTCAGCGGAATCCGCTCGACAGGCACGACCGCGGCCGGAAGCATGTGCTCGGGCAGTGTGCGCGACAGTTCCTGGCGCAGCGCAGCGGCATCGATGTGCGTCGTGCCCGGCACGAGGTAGGCCACGATCCTTGGCTCGTCGACGAGGTCCGTGCGCACCAGCACCGCGACTTCGCGGGGCGCCGCCGAGCTGTTCAGCAACGCCGCCTCGATCTCACCGAGTTCCACCCGGAAGCCGCGCAGGTTCACCTGCTGGTCGGCACGACCGAGGTACTCGAGGTCGGCGCCGTCACCGGTCGCCTTCCACCGGGCCAGGTCGCCGGACCGGTACGCGAGGGCACCGGGCGGGCCGTACGGATCGGCGACGAAGCGGCTCGCGGTCAGGCCGGGACGGTTCAGATAGCCGCGCGCCAATTGCGGACCGGATACGTAGATCTCGCCCGGCACGCCGGCCGGGACCGGGCGTAGCCGCGAATCGAGCACGCGCACAGTGAGTCCCGCGATGGCGCTGCCGATCACGCTGGCGGAGCCGGTGTCAGGGGTGATCTCGCGGTAGGACACATGCACGGTGGTCTCGGTGATGCCGTACATATTCACCAGTCGAGGCGCGTGCGGATGGCGGGCGAACCAAGCATCCAGTCGCTGCGGTTCCAGCGCTTCACCGCCGAAAATCACCGCGCGTAGCGCGAATTCGGCGGGAGCGCCCTCGGCCGAGCCACGCAGACCCTGCGCATTCGCCGTGGCGCGGTCTGCCCTGCCGCCCGCGGGAAGCGCATCCGGGTCGGCGTCCCCACTGACGGATTCAGCACCGGCGGGCGGGTCACACGGCCGGTCCGCATCGGTGGCGCATGCGACCCCATCGGCGGCGATGGCTGGGGTGTCCAGATCGGCGGCGATGAGCTGATAGAAGGCCGACGGGGTCTGGTTGAGGACAGTGACCTGTTCGCGGATCAGGAGTTCACGGAACTGCTCGGGTGAGCGGGAGGTGTAGTAGTCGACGAGGACGATCGAGCCGCCGTGCAGCAACGCGCCCCACAGTTCCCAGACCGAGAAGTCGAAGGCGTAGGAGTGGAACATCGTCCACACGTCCGACGGTCCGAACGCGAACTTCGCGGCCGTATTGTCCAGCAGTGCAAGCACGTTCGCGTGCGGCACCTGCACGCCCTTGGGGCGGCCGGTGGAACCGGAGGTGTAGATGACGTAGGCCGTGTGCGCGGGTGCGAGCGGGGCACGACGATCGGCGTCGGTGAGCGGTTCGGCGCCGAAGTCGGCCAGGTTGCCGCAGTTCGGGTCGATCACCGGCCCGCCGAACCAGTCGCGTGGCAGGCCGGTCTCCGCATTGGCGACGGCGCACAGCGGGCGGGCGTCGTCGAGGATGTACTCGATGCGGTCGGCGGGATAGTTCGGGTCGATCGGCAGGTAGCCGCCACCGGCCTTCAGCACCGCGAGCAGCGCGACGGTGAGTTCGACAGTGCGCGGAAGAGCCACGGCCACCAGCGTTTCCGGGCCGACACCTGCCGCGATGAGACGCCGGGCGAGGCGGCTGGACCAGGCATCGAGCTCGGCGTAGGTGAGCTGCCGTTCCCCTGCCTTCACCGCGACGGCCCGCGGATCGATGAGGGCGGCGCGGGCGAACCGGTCGACCACGGTGTCGCCGGTCTCGGCCACCGCTGCCTCGACGCTCGCCCAGTCGTGCAGGGTGCGCTGCTGTTCCTCGGCGCTGAGCAATTGGATGTCGCCGACGACGACGGTCGGGTCCGCGACGACAGCGGCCAGCACCTGGGTGAAGCGGCGGGCGAGGACAGCCACGCTGGATTCGTCGAACAGGTCGGTGGCATAGGCGATCTCGATCGCCATGCCGTCGGCGCGACCGTCGATGTCGTCGGATTCGCGCAGGGTGAACTGCAGGTCGAACTTCGCGACGGCGGCGTCGAAATCGACGGGGGCCGCGTGCAATCCGGCCGCGTCGAGTGCGGGAACGGTGAAGTTCTGCAGGACGAGAGCCACCTGGAACAGCGGGTGCCGGTTGCGGGCCCGTGCCGGGTCGACGGCCTCGACGACCTGCTCGAAGGGGACGTCGGCGTGGGAGAGGGCGTCGAGGTCGCCCGCGCGCACGGCATCGAGGGTGGTTTCGAATTCGGCGCGCGGGTCGACCTGGGTGCGCAGGACGAGGGTGTTGACGAACATGCCGATCAGGCCGTCGATGGCGGCCTCACCGCGGCCGGCGACCGGGGTGCCGATGGCGATGTCACCGCTGCCCGACAGCCGCGCCAGCAGCACCGCCAGCGCCGCGTGCACGGTGCTGAACAGGGTCGCCTCGTGCTTGCGCGCGAGTTCCCGCAGCTCACTGTGCAGATCGGAGTCGATCTGGAACCGGTGCACGCCGCCGCGGAAGCTCGAATCGGCCGGACGTGGCCGGTCGGTCGGCAGTTCCAGCTGTTCGGGCAGACCGGCGAGCGTGCGCTGCCAGAAGGCGAGCTGGGTGTGGGCGAGCGAGCCGGGGTGGGCGGGGTCGCCGAGGGCCTCGTCCTGCCAGAGGGCGTAGTCGGCGTACTGGACCGGCAGTGGCGACCAGGTGGGGGCGATGCCGTCGCGGCGGGCGGCGTAGGCGGTCATCAGGTCGGCGGCCAGCGGGCCGAGGGAGAAACCGTCGGCGGCGATGTGGTGGACGACGAGGACGAGGACGTGCGCGTCGTCCGTCGCGAACAGTGCCGCGCGGAACGGGATCTCGGTGGTCAGGTCGAAGCGCACCGCGGCACATGCCAGCAGGCGGCCGGGCAGTTCCCGCTCGGTGACCGGCTCGGGTGTCAGCGCGAGCGGGGCGGCGGCGGCGATCCGCTGCTCGGCGCCGTCAGGGCCCTCGGGGTAACTGGTCCGCAGGGTTTGGTGCCGGTCGATCACATCGGCGAGCGCCGCCTCGAGCGCGGCGATATCGAGGTCGCCGGTGAGGCGCAGGGCGACCGGGATGTTGTCGACGGCGTCGCCGGGACCGTCGGCGTCGGCGAGGAAGCGATTGAGGAACCACATGCGCCGCTGCGCGGGCGAGAGCGGAATATGTTGCGGGCGTGTGCGAGTCGTGAGCGCTACCCGGCCGCCGGTGCCACGCAGAGCCGCGCATCGTTCGGCCAGTGTGTGGACCGTCGGCGCGTCGAAGAGCAGACGCACGGGGACCTGGGTGTCGAGGGCGGCACCGAGCCGGGCGACGACCTGGGTGGCGGTGAGCGAATTGCCACCGAGGGCGAAGAAGTCGTCGTCGAGACCGACCTGCCGATCGGCCGGGAAGCCGAGCACGGCGGCGAAGGTGGCGGCGACGACCCGCTCCACCTCGGTCGACGGCGCACGGAATGCCGCGGCCTCGAAAACCGGTGCGGGCAGCGCCTTCCGGTCGAGCTTGCCGGAGGCGTTCAGGGGGAACTCGTCGAGCACCACGAACGCCGACGGGACCATGTAGGCCGGGAGGGTGCGAGCCAGCGTCGACTCGACGGCCTCGAGATCCGGGGCGCCCACGAGATAGCCGACCAGCACGTCGTCGCGGACCAGAACCGCAGCCTGGGCAACCTCGGGCACCCTCGACAGCGCTGCCTCGATCTCACCGAGTTCGATCCGGAGCCCGCGCAGCTTGACCTGGAAATCGGTGCGGCCCAGGTACTTCAGCTCGCCACGTGCACAGCGCACCGGCGCACTGTCCACGTCTCCTCCGACGCGGCTATCGGTGTCGTCCGAGGAATCAGCACCACTGGTGCGGGCGCCGATGTGCGACACACTCGCTGCCGGGTCGCTGTCGGCGAGGACCGTCCAGCTCACCAGATCGCCGGTGCGGTACATGCGCTCGCCGGGGGTGAACGGGTTGGCGACGAAGCGGTCGGCGGTGAGGTCGGGGCGACCCGCGTAGCCACGCGCCAACTGAATACCGGCCAGGTAGAGCTCACCGGGGACGCCGGGCGGGACCGGGCGCAGGCGGGCATCGAGGACGTAGACCTGGGTGTTGTGGACCGGGGCGCCGATCGGGACGGCGACCTCGTCGGCGTCGACGACCTCGTGGAAGGTCACGTCGACCGCGGCTTCGGTGGGACCGTACAAGTTGTGCACAGCCGTACCGGTGAGGCGGCGCAGCGCCTGGGCCGGGGCAGGTGCCAGCGCCTCACCCGAGGCGAACACCAGCCGCAGCGAGTCGCACCGGGCCGAGGCATCCGAGTGGGCATCGAGGTTTGTCGAGGGGGCAATGCCCGAAGCTGTCGCGGTCGGCGCGGTGAGGTCGGCACCCAAGGCCGCGACGAACACCGTGAGCATCGAAGGGACGAAGTGGGCGACGGTGACGGCTTCGCGGTCGATGAGGTCGGCGAGGTAGGCCGGGTCACGGTGACCGTCGGGGGCGGCCAGGAGGAGCCGGGCGCCGATCTGCAAGGGCCAGAAGAACTCCCACACCGAGACGTCGAAGGTGGCGGGTGTCTTCTGCAGGACGGTGTCTGCGGGGGTGAGGCGGTAGGCGTCCTGCATCCAGATCAGTCGGTTGACGATCGCGGCGTGCGAGACGACGACGCCCTTGGGCTTGCCGGTGGAGCCGGAGGTGAAGATCAGGTAGGCGGCATTGTCCGGGGTGAGGGTGGCGAGGCGATCGCCGTCGGTGACCGGATCGGCCGGGTAGTCGGTGGTGTCGACCTGATCCAGGTCGAGGACGACAGCGCGCTCGGCGCGGGCCAGGTCGAGGCCGTCCGCCTCGCGGGTGAGCACGCACACCGGGTCGGCGGCGTCGAGCACCTGCGCGAGGCGCTCGGCGGGGTGGTCGGGGTCGAGCGGCACGTACGCCCCGCCTGCGGTGAGCACCGCGTACATGGCGACCACCAGGTCGGTGCCGCGGCGCAGTCCGAGGGCAACCGTGCGGTCGGGGCGCACACCGATCGAGATGAGCAGGCGGGCGAGCCGATTCACCCGCTCGCCGAACTCGGCGTAGGTGAGGGACCGACCCTCGAATGTCACCGCGGTCGCACCCGGGGTGCGGGCGGCCTGTGCCTCGAACAGCGAGACCAGGTTCGCCCCCTCGATCACCGGGAACACGGTGTCGTTCCAGGTTTCGAGCAGCAGGGTGCGCTCCGCGGCACCGAGCAGGTCGATGTCGCCGATCACGACGTTGGGATCGGCGCTCACCGTATCCAGCACCCGTAGGAGGCGGGTGCTGAAATCTGTGATGGTCCGCGCGTCGAAGAGGTCCGTGGCGTACTCGAAGCGGGCGAGCAGGCCGTCGGAGGTTTCGCGCAGCGTCAATTGCAGGTCGAATTTGGCTGTGTGGGTGTCGATCTCGATTTCCGTCGCGGTGAGGCCCGCGAGTTCGAGTTCGGTCCGGGTGGTGTTCTGGAAGTCGAGCATCACCTGGAAGAGAGGGTGGCGGGCGGTCGAGCGTTGTGGGTCGACCACCTCCACGAGCCGGTCGAAGGTGACGTCGGCGTTGGCGAGTGCACGCAGGTCGGCGTCGCGGACGGTGCCGACGAGTTCGGTGAAGGTGGCATCCGACGGAATCCGGGTGCGCAGCACGAGCGTGTTGACGAACATGCCGACGAGCCGGTCGAGAGCCTGGTCACCGCGACCGGCCACGGGTGTGCCGACCGAAATATCGTCCTGGCCCGCGAGTTTCGCCAAGGTGGTGGCGAACGCGGCGTGCAGCACCATGAACAGCGATGCGTGGGAGTCGGTCGCCAGCGCGCGCAGGCGGTCGGTGATCGTCGCGGGAATCGAGAAGGCGTGGCGGGCTCCGCGACCCGATGCCACGGCCGGACGTGGGCGGTCGGTGGGGAGCGTCAGCAGGTCGGGCAGGTCCGCGAGTTCTGTTGTCCAGAAGTCGATCTGACGGGCCATCGGCGACGACGGGTCGTCCTCGGCGCCCAGCGCGTCCCGCTGCCAGATGGCGAAGTCGGCGTACTGCACGGGCAGCGCGGTCCACTCCGGATCGGTGCCCACGCGGTGGGCCGCGTAGGCGAGCATCACGTCGTGGGTGAGCGGCGCCACCGACCAGCCGTCGGCGGCGATGTGGTGCACCACGAGCACCAGGACGTGCTCGTCGGCGGCGGTACGCAGCAGGCGCAGGCGGACCGGCGGCTCCTGATCCACCGCGAACGGCACGGCGGCGAGTGCGCGGACGCGATCGTCGAGCGTCGCGGGATCGATGTCCTCGGGCTCGAGGGCGACGGAGAACCGATCGAGAACCTGCTGGAACGGGATACCGTCGACGGCCGGGTAGCGGGTGCGCAGCGCTTCGTGCCGGGCGATCACCGCGTCGACTGCCGCGGCCAGCGCGGCCTGGTCGAGATCACCGGTCAGACGGATGGCGGCGGCGATATTGTCGGCCACCGACTCCGCGTCGAACTGGTTGAGGAACCACATCCGCTGCTGCGCGTAGGACAGCGGAATTCGCTGCGGCCGTTCACCTGCGACGAGTGCGGGCATCGCGGCGGTCTTCTCGGCACCGGCCAGGCGGGCGGCGAGCGCGCTGACGGTCGGCGCTTCGAACAGCGTCCTCAACGGCACACCGGCACCGAGCGCGGCCCCGAGCCGGGACACGACCTGCGTGGCGACCAGGGAATTGCCGCCGAGGGCGAAGAAGTCGTCGTCCGCGCCGACCGGCTCCACGCCGAGCACGTCGCCGAACACCTGAGCCACCACGGTTTCGATACCAGGCGCGGGTGCGCGGAATGCCTTCGCGGCGAACACCGGCTCCGGCAACGCCCGCCGATCCAGCTTCCCGTTCGGGGTCAACGGCAACGCATCGAGCACCACGAACGCGGACGGCACCATGTGCGCCGCCAACCGACCACGCAGCGCTTCGGCGATCCTCTCCGGGAACGCTTCGGAGCCCTTGTCCGACGGTGTGGCCGGCACGAGGTAGGCGACGAGCTGGTCACCGCGATGGGCATCGCGGCGGACCATCACGACGGCCTGGCGAACCGAGGCGTCGGCGAGGACGGCGGATTCGATTTCGCCGAGTTCGATGCGGAAGCCGCGCAGTTTCACCTGGTCGTCGTTGCGGCCGACGTAGACGAGGGTGCCTTCGGGGGTCCAGCGGACCAGGTCACCGGTCCGGTACATGCGGGCGCCCTGCTCCCAGGGGCAGGCGACGAAGCGGGTGGCGGTGAGGGCGGCGCGGTCGCGGTAACCACGGGCGAGCTGGGCGCCCGCCACGTACAGCTCACCGGTGACGCCCGCGGGCACCGGGCGGAGCCTGCTGTCGAGCACCCACTGGGCGATGCCGCGCAGCGGAGTGCCGAGGGTGAGCGGGGTGTCGGCGGTGAGGGGTGCGCTGATGTTGGTGGCGACGGTGGTCTCGGACGGGCCGTAGGCGTTGACGAACACGCGGCCCACCGGGCCCTCGGTCCAGCGGGCGACCAGCTCGGGCGGGCACGCCTCGCCACCGACCATCACCATCCGCAGGTGCTCGAGCCGGGCGGGATCGAGCACGGCCAGCGCCGACGGCGTCATGAGCGCGTGTGTGACCCGCTGCTCCGAAAGCAGTTGCGCCAGTTCGTCACCGACGTGCCGCCCGGGCACGGCGAGCACCAGGGTGGCGGCCGAGTTCACCGCGAGCAGGAACTCCATCACCGAGATGTCGAACGACGGTGAACCCACCTGCAGCACCCGCGCGTCCGGCGAACCGACCATGCGATCGGTCTCCTCGGCGGCGAATCCGGCGATCCCGGCCTGGGTCACCAGCACGCCCTTGGGCAGACCGGTGGAACCGGAGGTGTAGATGACATAGGCGAGGTGCTCGCCCCGCAGCGGACGCACCCGGTCGAGGTCGGTGACGGGTTCGCTGGAACGCGAGGCGCATTCGGCCATCAGCTTGAGCTCGTCGAGCGCCAGCCATTCGATCGAGGTGGGCAGTGCGGCGGCCGACCCGTCGACGGTCAGGCCGAGGCGGGCACCGGAATCGGTGACCATGTGGTTGATCCGGTCCAGCGGGTAGCTGGGGTCGACGGGCAGCCACGCCGCACCCGCCTTCGCGACCGCCCACACGGCGAGCACCGATTCGATGGAACGCGGAATGCCGACGGCGACGACGTCGTCCGGTCCGACACCGGCATCGATGAGCACCCGGGCCAGTCGCGACGAGGCCCGCTCGAGCTCCCGGTAGGTGAGGCTGCGGTCGCCGTCGGTGACGGCCTCGCGTTCCGGGTCGGCCGCGACGGCGGTGGCGAGCAGGTCGGGCAGCAGACCGGTGGCGGTGACGGGTGCGCCACGCATGCCGGTGAGCCGGGCCTGTTCTTCCACCGACAGCAGCGGCAGGTCGCCCACGGCGGTTTCCGGTGCGGCCGAGGCGGCGGCGAGCAGACGCACGAAGCGCGCACCGAGGTCACGGATATCGGTTTCATCGAACAGATCGGTGGCGTACAGGACGACGGCCTCGATGCCGTCGGCTTCGCCGGTGGTGGAACGCTTTTCGCCGAGGGTGATCTGCAGATCGAACTTGGTGATGTCGAGTTCGATCTCGTGCACGGTGACCGGCGAGCCCGCCAGCTCGAAGGTGGTGTCGAGCACCGCCTGGAAGTTCAGTGCCACCTGGAACAGCGGGTGGCGTGACTGCGAGCGCGCCGGGTTCACCACATCGACGAGCCGGTCGAACGGCACTGTGGTGTGCGCGAACGCGGCCAGGTCGGTCTCGCGCGTGTGCTCGAGGGCGGCCGCGAAACTGGCGGCCGGGTCGACCTCGGTGCGCAGCACGAGCGTGTTGACGAACATGCCGATCAGGTCGTCGATGGCCCGGTCGCCACGTCCGGCGACACCGGTGCCGACGGCTATGTCGGTGGTGCCCGACAGGCGGGCGAGCAGCACGGCCAGCGCGGTGTGCAACACCATGAACAGTGAGGCACCCGCCTGCTGAGCCAGGTCGGCGAGTTGGCGGTGCAGCCCGGGGTCGATGGTGAAGCTCACCCGCGCACCGCGCATGCTCGGCTCCACCGGACGCGGCCGCGCCGACGGCAGTTCGAGCTGATCGGGCAGTCCCGCCAGAGCCCTTTCCCAGAAGGCGATTTCGCGTGCGGCCAGCGAGTTCGGGTCGCTCTCGGCGCCGAGGAGTTCACGCTGCCACAGGGTGTAGTCGGCGTACTGCACGGTCAGCGGCGACCAGTCGGGGTCGACGCCGTCGGTGGCGGCGCGGTAGGCGGTGAGCACATCGCGGACGAGCACCTGCAGCGAAACACCGTCCGCCGCGATGTGATGCAACACGACGGCGAGCACGCATTCACCGCCACCCGCACCGACCGCGGCGCCGTTTTCGTGACGGGCTTCGGGGCCGAGCTCGTCGGAGTCCGTGTGCGGTTCGCCTCGCGCGGCGGTGTCGGCCACCACGAACACCCGCGCGCGGAACGGCGCCTCGCGCTCCAAATCGAAACCCGTGGAGGCGAATCGGGTGAGCTCGGCATCCAGTTCGGCGGCGGCCACCTCGGTCGGCGCACCGATACGCACCAGCCCGGCCGGGCACACCACCTGCTCGGCCACCTCGCCCCCCGTGGCGACAGCCGGGAAGATGGTGCGCAGGGCCTCGTGCCGGTCCACCACGGACTCGAGCGCGCTCAGCAGCGCGGGGAGATCCGCAGTGCCGCGCACACGCACCACGAAGGGCATGTTGTAGCCGGGCGCGGCCGGGTCGAATCGATTCAGGAACCAGATGCGTTGCTGTGCGGGGGAAAGCGGAATCGTCGACGGGCGCGGTCGTGCGGCGAGCACCGGCAGCTGGGCGCTCACACCGGCGTCGGCGCGCTCGGCGATCACCGCGGCCAGCCGCGCCACCGTAGTGGCGCCGAACAGGTCGCGCACCGTCAGACCGCAGCCGAGATCGGCGCCGAGGCGCGCCGCGACCTGGGTGGCGACGAGGCTGTGGCCACCCAGGGCGAAGAAGTCGTCGTCACGGCCGATCCGCTCGAGGCCGAGCACCTCACCGAACACCCGCGCCACCGTCTCCTCCACCGGCCCGGCGGGCTCGGTGTAGGCGACGACGGTGCGAGCGGGAGCGGGCAGGGCCCTGCGGTCGAGCTTGCCCGAAGCGTTCACCGGCAGCTCGTCGAGCAGCACGAACGCGGCGGGAACCATGTAGGCGGGTAGGGCGCGCAGGGCGGCCGCACGCAGCGCGTCGACGGTGACGGCACCGGCCTCGGCCACCACATACGCGACAAGTTGTTCGCCGACACCCGCGTCGTCACGAACGACGACAACCGTGCGCGCGGCGCCCTCGACGCCGTCGAGGATCGCTTCGATCTCACCGAGTTCGATGCGCAGGCCACGCAACTTCACCTGGAAGTCGGTGCGGCCCAGGTATTCCAGTTCACCGTTGGTCGTCCAGCGCACGAGGTCGCCGGTGCGGTACATGCGTTCGCCCGCCGCAGCCGGGTCGGCCACGAACCGGCCCGCGGTGAGCTCGGGGCGGCCGACATAACCCCGGGCGAGCTGTACCCCCGACAGATACAGCTCACCCGGAGCCCCGACCGGAACCGGCCGCAGCCGCGAGTCGAGAACATGGAGCCGGGTATTGAACACCGGCGCGCCGATCGGCACCGTCACCCGGTCGGCGTCGGTCACCTCGTGGAAGGTGACGTCGACGGCGGCCTCGGTGGGACCGTAGAGATTATGCAGCCGGGCCCCGGTGAGCAACCGCAACCGCTGCGCCAGCGGGGCGGGCAGCGCCTCGCCCGAGGCGAAAACCAGTCGCAGCGAGCCACGTTCGGCGATCTCCTGCTGGGCGAGGAAGGCCTCGAGCATCGACGGCACGAAATGCGCGACGGTGACCCCGTATTCGGCGATCACCCGGCGCAGGTAGGCGGGATCGCGGTGCCCGTCCGGCTCGGCGAGCAGCAGTGTGGCACCGATCTGCAAGGGCCAGAAGAACTCCCACACCGACACGTCGAAGGTCGTCGGCGTCTTCTGCAGCACCGTGTCCACGCCGTGCAGGCGGTAGCTGTGCTGCATCCACACCAGCCGGTTCACGATCGCGGCGTGCTCGACGGCCACGCCCTTGGGCAGACCGGTGGAGCCGGAGGTGAAGATGACGTAGGCCGGATGCTCCGGTCGCAGCGGGGCCGTGCGGTCGGCATCGGTGAGCGGCTCGTCGGCGTACCAGCTCAGGTCGATATCGTCGACCGCGAGTACCGGCACGTCCGTGTCGAGGGACGCCTCTCGCGTGGTGGTGAGAACCGCGGCGGGCGAGGCGGTTTCGAGAATATGGGCGATGCGATCGGCCGGGTGGTCCGGATCGATCGGTACGTACGCCGCACCGGCGGCGAGCACCGCGTACATGGCGATCACCAGGTCGGTGGAACGCCGAATACTCAGCGCCACCAGGGATTCCGGGCCGATGCCCTCCGCCCGCAGTCGACGCGCCAGCCGAGCGACCCGCTGCGACAGTTCGCGATAGGTGAGCACCTCACCGGAACCGGCCATCCGGACGGCGACGGAATCGGGCGTCCGCAGAACCTGCGCCTCGAACATCGCGGGCAGCGTCGCCGACGCCACCGCGCGCTCATCGAGCGCCGCCGTCACATCGAAGCCGGTGGCATTCCAGATCTTGGTGCTGACCTCGAGTTCCAGCTCGGTGGCCACCTCGACGGCGCCGACCGGGGTATCCAGGTCGACAGCCGTCAGCCGCTCCAGAAAGCGCAGGAAGCGGCAGTGATGCCGGGCCAGCGAATCGGCGTCGTAGAGGTTGGGGTTCGCCTCGAAATCGACATGCACCCGGTCGTGATCGCCGTAGTACACATTCAGGCTCAGATCCTCGATCGGACCCGTCGACAGCACCCGGTAGCGCCCGGTGGTGTTGCCGAGCAGCAGGCTGGTGCGGAACAGCATGAAGTTCGCGAGCGGACCGAACAGCGCGCGCCGGGCCGGGCGACCGTCGTCCTCGGCGTCGCGGCGGATGTCCTCGGCGCGGTAGCGCTGATGGCGCAGCGCACCGGCCACCTCCACCCGGGCCGCGCGCAGCAGCTCACCCCAGGTGGTGCTCGCCCCGGCCGCGCCGGTCGGCAGGCGCAGCGGAACGATATTGGACAGCATGCCCGCCGAGCGCCGCATGACAGCGGTGGTCCGAGCCGTAACAGGCAGGCTCAGCACCGCGTGCGGCCGGTCGGTGAGCCGGCCGAGGTAGGCGGCGAACGCGGCGAGCAGCACCGCCGACAGTGTCGAATCATCGCTGGCGGCAATGGTTTCCAGGCGCTGCACCAGTTTGTCGGTGAGTCTGCCGCCGGTGACCAGGTTGATCGCCGAGCGCGGCGCGGTGCGCGGGTCGAGCGCGGTCGGGCTGTCCAGGCCCGCGATGCGCTCGGCCCAGTGCTCACGATCGGCGGCGAAACGGGTGCTCTCGCGGTAGCGCTGTTCGCCCTCGACGAGTTCGGCCAGGTCACCCGGCACCACCCGCGACGGCTCGAAGTCGAGCACCCGGGCGGTGTAGAGCTCCGCGATGCGCTGCGACAGGGTGAACGCGCCGTACCCGTCGAGCACGATGTGGTGTCCGCGCAGGTACCAGAACCAGCGCTCCGCACCCACCCGCAGCACCGCGCCCGCGACGAGGCGGTCGGTGAGCAGGTCGAGCGGGGCGCCGAATTCCGCGCGCATCCATTCCTTGGCCGCGGCGACGGGGTCGTCGTGGTGGCGCAGATCGATCAGCGGGAGCTCGTTCTCGATCGGGAGCGAGTGGTCGACCACCTGATACGGAACACCGTCGCGCTCACCGATGCGCACCAGCGGCGAACCGTAGGTGTGTGCCGCCTCGGCCGTAACCGCTTGCAGCACATCGGGATCCAGCTCACCGGTGATGTCCACGTACTGGGCGATGGTGATCGGCACGTCGGGGTCGAGCAGCTGCGCGTACCAGACCCCCAGCTGAGCTGGGGTCAGCGGAAACGGTGCCGACGCACCCTCCGCTTCCTGCGGTCGCGCGCTGAACCCACCCAACTCCGTACCGTGCACCAGAGCCTCCTCGTATCGCGAAAAAACAGCAGTCCGAACGTTTTCGGGCAGCACGAAGACACCTGAGGTACCTCGTGGTCGCCGATGGGTCCGGCCAAGAGCGCGATGGGCACAACGCCACATCCGCGCAGATCCCCGACAGATCATGTGGACGAGAGCGGCGATCCTCCTCGGACCGCCTGCGGCGGCGGACAGATCGTCGGCCGCGGTTGGTCTAGCTGTTGATCGTTCCTCCAATGTCGCCTACATCACATGGCGCCTGTCCATGCAGTGCCGACACTAGGCGTTCAGTTAATAAAAAGGAACTTATTCCGATAAAAAAGTCAGACGGGCGTCCAGTCGGTTTCTGGAGCTGGGCGCGACCTGGCCATGAGTGTGTGCTCCAACACATCGGCTACAGATATGTGAGCTAGCACACTTTCAGAACGGGAGACTAGGAGCCGAAACGTTGCATCTGCGTTGCATCGGCACCGAGGCGCCGATCGAGCACCCGGATCTTGGCTTCGATCTGCGCATACAGGGGTGAATCGCGATCGACGGTCGCCCGATAGGCGGCCCAGGCCGCGGCATCGTCGCGCCCTTCCTGACACGCGGTCCACCGGCGCAGCACGGCCGGGTCGGCCGAGGCGAGCACCGCGGTACGCAACCGCACCCGCAACTCGTCGCGGAGGTCGCAGATGCCCGGCGCCGAGGAACGCGGCAACACCGGACCGGCGTACAACCGTAATGCGGATTCGATATCACCGGAATCCAGCGCGGCCCGCAGCGCCTCCACATCGGTTGCGACATGCACCTGCAACCGGTATGGGCGCGAGGCGACCACCGTCGCGCCGACCACCGCGCGCAACCGGGACATGGCGGCGCGGATCGTGCCGTTGTCCAGATCGGTGTCGTCGAGCAGCAGCGCGAGATGATCCGAACCCAGACCCTCGGGATGTTCGGTGAGCAACAGCAGGATCTCGGCATGACGTTGCGACAGCGGTACCCGTTCCCCCGCCACGCTCAAGTGCGGTTGCCCGAGTCCGAGCACATCGAGGGCCAGCCTGGCCTGTTCGGGTTCGGCCGCCGGGTCGCTTCCGCGCACCGAGCCGGTTTCGCCTCGGCCCGCCCGCATGGCTCGCAGCACCAGATCCATCTCGGCGGCGGTGGCGGCGGCCTTGACCAGAGCGAGGATTTCCGGCTTGGCCACCCGCATCCCGCCGGCAATCATCAGCACCCCGACGAGCCTGCCGTCCGGCTCGTGCACGGGTGCCGCCGCACCGGTGATCTGGTGCATGCGGTGCAGGAAGTGCTCGGGCCCGTGGATCCAGGTGGCCCGGCCGGTGCGCACGACGAGGCCGACGGCATTGGTGCCGATCCGCCGTTCGCTGAGGTCGTCGCCTTCGCGCAGACCGATCTCGGCGGCCGCGGCGACCTGGTCGGGATGACCGTGCACGCAGAGCACCCGCCCGAACTGGTCGGCGACGGTGACGATGAGTCCCGCCCGCGCCGCGTCCTGGACCAGCAGTTTGTCGATCAACGGCATGAGGGCGGCGATAGGGTGGGCATCGCGATACCGCACCAGGTCGGCGCCGCGCAGACCGCGGCCGTCGACCATATCGGTGGGATCGATCCCACCGCGTACGCTGCGTAACCAGGACTCGAGAACGAGCGGACGCAACAGACCGGCCAGCTGGGTCAGCTGTTCACCACCGGCACTGAGAAAACCATGGGCCTGTGCGGCATAGGCTTCCAGAGCACCGAGCTGCGCGCCCGCCTCCGTAGCCTGCCGTGGGGGCCGCCCACCTGCAAGATTGCTGACCATTTGCCTTTCTTTCCCGCTACAAACTGTACCGGGCAGTTATCGGGCCAAACGCCAGAAGTGCGGGTTTGTCCCGCAGGTCACATTGTGCTAGCAGATGTCACTCCGTCACACCGTGTAGCACGCCGCTATGGCTGCGGCGAGCGTCACTACCGTGGCCTGCGGACCCCGCGTCAGCGGCACCGGGACGACCGAAAGGTCGGCAATACTCAATCCTTCGATTCCGTGCACGCGACCGAGCTCGTCGACGACCGATTGCTCATCGTTCGCCGGACCCATCCGGCAGGTACCGGACAGATGCTGGGACGTCCCACTATTGGCACGTAGCCAGTGGTCGTCGACGGGGCCGAACCCCAGGTCGAACAGTTCGCACGCCAGCTCGACGCCCGCGCGCAGGTTTGCCCGGTCCGCCGCGGTGAGCAGCCGGCTCTGATCGATGTGGGCGGGCACGGTGGGGTCGGCCGAACGCAATGTCAGTTCGGCGGCGCCGGTCGGCCGCATGTGCGCCACCCCGAGCCTGCGCAGACCAGGTGTGAACACAGGTGTGTACGGGCGGAATTCGAGGTCGTCGTGTTCGAGCACGTATTCGAGGGCGACGGTCGACGCGGCCGGTTCGGGGCGGGGGAACTCGACGCCGACCTCGGGATGGTCGGTGCACCACGCCCCGACGGGGGCGGGCCGGACCACCGGAATGCCGAGTGCGCGCAGTTGCCGCTCGGGTCCGATACCCGAGCGCAGCAGCAAGGCGGCCGATTCCACGGCGCCCGCGCAGAGCACGATCCGGTCGGCGTCGGTGCGTCCGTGTTCGTGGCCGCGCACCCATTCCACACCGACGGTCCGGCTGCCGTTCATGACCAGGCGCATCACCGTCGTTTCCCCGACGACGGTGAGGTTGGGGCGGTCGAGGACCGGATAGAGATGGGTGATGCCCGGTCCGGCGCGCCGGTTTCCCGAGATCGCGAGCGGTACCCGCCCGAAGCCGTCCGGTGCGTCGAGTGCGTTGAGGTCGGCGACCTCGCGCAATCCGGCTGCCGCGCATCGTTCGGCGAATTCGGCGCTGAACGGAGTGGGATCGGTGGCCCGGACAACCGGGATCGGGCCGTCGGTGCCGTGGCCGGGGTCGGTGCCGTGATCCAGGTCGTTCTCCAGGCTCCGGAAGAACGGTAGCAGCGTGTCGAAGGTCCATCGCTCGCTGTTCCAGTCCGTGAAGCCCGCGGCGGGCGGCCGGATGAAATAACTGCCGTTGATCGCCCCGGATCCGCCGATCAGCTTGCCACGCATCAGGTTTCCCGCGTAGCGCCAGAGCACCGCCGACTCCGGCCCGACCGGGAGATGGCCGGGGTCGAGCAGTTCGGCGGGAATGTCGGCCGTTCCGGGCCACACCTGTCCCGCCTCGAGCACCAGCACCGTGTGGGCCGGGTCGTCACTGAGCCGAGCCGCGAGCACGCACCCCGCCGAACCGGCCCCGACCACCAGCGTGTTGGGCAACGCGGACAACTCAGTTCGGCGGAACGTGCGGCTTCAGCGCTTCGAAGCTGCGTGCCCGGATGACGCCGAGCCACAGCCCGGTGCCGTAGGCGACATCGTCGAGCCGCTTGTAGGCCACATAGCGCAGCGGATCGAGGCCACCGGAATCGCGGTGGGTGAACCAATCGGCCAGTCCGTCGGCCAGTGCCATGGTGACCGCGATCTTCCTGATCCGCTTCGACGCGAGCACCGCCAACAGCGTGACCGGCCAATAGTCACGACACATCGCCGAGGCCAATCGCCAGAGCCCGGCGAAGAATCCGCGCGCCAGATACACCGCCGCGATGCGGGTGGGGTTGTCGAGTTCGGCGAACACCCGACGCATCCGGACCAGCGCCGTCGCCAGGGTGACCAGCCCGCCGAGCAGCCCCCATTTCGACAGGGTGGCGAACAGGATCGCGGCGAGCACCGTCCACTTCGGCACGCTCAGCGGCGAGACCATCTCCCCGTGCCGCTTGCCGAGCGGCGCGGCGCCCGTGCCGTAGAACAGCTTTCGCGTGAACCAGGCCCGGAACTCGACCCGGTGGTCGTGGGCGACGTGGGCGGCCGGTTCGTAGCGCAGCCGCCAGCCTGCCCGCTCGAGCCGCCAGCACAGGTCGACATCCTCGGCCACCTGCATGGATTCGTCGAACCCGCCCTCGCCGAGCAGTGCCGCGCGCCGGGCGAGCAGCGCCGCGCTCGGCACGTACGACACGATGCCGCGCGCGTGCACCGCGGCCTCGCGCCTGCCCAGATCCAGCGAGGAGCGGGTGTGTTCGTAGCGGGCCAGCGCGTTGGACTCCGAATCCAGGGCGACGATGCGCGGGGCGACCAGCGCCACCTGCGGATCGCTGAAATGCCCGAGCATCACCTCGAGCCAGCCGCTGCGCGGCACCACATCGGAGTCGAGGAACGCGACGAAACCCGTTGACGCCGCCCGCAACCCGGCATTTCGGGCGGCGGCCGGGCCGAGTGGGCGCTCGTGGCGCAGCACCGTCACCTGCCCGCGCCCCGGCCGGGGTGGGATGCGCACCGGTTCGTCGGAACCGTCGTCGACGACGATCACATTGTGTCCGCGCAGCGAGCCGAGCAGCCGCACGAGTCCGTCGGCGTTGTTGTAGAGCGGGACGACGACCGTGACGTCGTCGGGTGAGGGCAGCAGCCGGGGTCGCGGGTTGGCGACCCCGGAATCGAGGAGTCTGCGGGCGACGATCGCGGACTTGGTATCGGTGACCTCGAGGTACCCGTCGCCGATCAATTCGGCGGCCTCGGGTGCCAGGCGCAGCATCCGTGCGGGCGATCCGCCGATCAGGATCCGACCCCCGGAAAATGCGCGTACCCGTGGATCGATCCGTACCCCGAAGCCGTCGGGCAGACGATCATGGCGCATTCCTCGCATGCTATTCGCACTTGGCCCGCCAAACATCATCACCCCAGAAAAAAGGAAGAAACTCCGCTCGAAATGCCGCTCCGACCGCTTGGATGACGTGTCGAGCAAGATCGGCAGCGCACCGCTGGCAACCGCGACGCGACTACCCGAGTGGACTCTCGTTGCACGCCTTGGCCGGTGGCTGACGCACGGTCAGCGGCAGCGACACCCGGGTGCGGGCGCGCACCGGCCGCGAGTGGTCCACAGCCGGGCGCGGAACGACGCGGCCCGGTGCCGACAAGGCCGCCTCCCCGTACCCCTGCACACACTCCGGGTCGGGTCCGTTGGCGGGCAGCCCGGTGAAGAATTTGGCGGCCATGCACCCGCCACGGCAGGCGTCGTAGTGGCTGCACTTGGTGCAGGCGCCGCCGTCGACCGGCTCGCGCAGTTCGGCGAACAGTTCGGCGTTGGTCCACACACCGTCGAAACCGCCGTCGGTGAGGATGTTTCCGGCCTTGAACCGGTCGTGGATGGCGAACGGGCAGGCGTAGACGTCACCGACCGGGTCGACCAGGCACACCACCCGGCCCGCACCGCACATGTTCAGGCCGGGCAGGGCCGAACCGAAGGCCGACAGGTGGAAGAAGGAGTCGCCGGTGAGCACGCCCTCGCCGTTGCGCACGAGCCAGTCGTAGAGCTCGCGCTGCTGTTCGGGCAGCGGGTGCAGCTCGTCCCACACGTCGGCGCCACGGCCCGACGGGCGAAGCCGGGTCAGGCGGAGAGTGGCTCCGTAGCGGTCGGCGATGGCCTTGAATTCGTCGAGCTGGGCGATGTTGTGGCGGGTCGCGACCACCGAGAGCTTGGCGTCACGGAAGCCCGCGTCGGCCAGGTTCGACAACGCCTTGATGGCGGTGTCGTAGGAGCCGGGACCGCGCACGGCGTCGTTGACCTCGGCGGTGGCGCCGTCGAGGGAGATCTGCACGTCGACGTAGTCGCTGGCGGCCAGCCGAGCGGCGACCTGCTGGTTGATCCGGACCCCGTTGGTGGAGAACTTGACCCCCACGTGGTGGGCCGTGGCGTAGTCGACAAGCTCCCAGAAGTCCGGGCGCACGGTCGGCTCACCGCCACCGATGTTGACGTAGAAGATCTGCATGCGTTCGAACTCGTCGATCAGCGCCTTGCACTGCTCGGTGCTCAGCTCGTTCGGGTCGCGGCGACCCGACGACGACAGGCAGTGCACGCACGACAGGTTGCACGCGTACGTCAGCTCCCAGGTGAGACAGATCGGCGCGGCCAGACCGGACTCGAAACGGTCGATCAGCCGTCCGCCCTGTGGGGCGCCGACCGGGGCAGGCGGGCTCGGCTCCACCGGCGTGACCGGGCCCGGCGCGGGCACGATCATGTCGGTGCGGGCCAGCTGGTCGAGTGCCTCGACATATGCCGTCGAAGCACTGAAGCCCTTGGCATGCAGCGCTTCCCGCACGGAATGGTGTGCGGGAAGCGACCGGACCACATCGACCAGCTCGCGGCTCTTGAGGAACGAGAGCTTGCGGGTGCCGAAGTGGTACAGCAGCGCACCGAAGGACTCCGGACGCAAGGAGACCCGGGGATGCAGCGCCCATCGGGCATCGAGATCGAGCACGCCTGCCGCCATGGTCAGTACACGCCGCACATGCCGTCGATGCTGACCTCTTCGATCAGCGTCTCGGCGATCAGGTCCTCGCCGGTGTCCTCGTTCGCGGGTGCCGGGTTCTCGGCCATGACTACCTCCCATGTGTTGACGGTCACTCGCGACTTTAACGTCAGTCACTGCCATAAAGGCGGGATTCGGAAAAACTCACTGGACGGGCCACGACATCTAGACTTCCGGGAGCAGGACGGAAGGGGCCCGAGAGCCCAGCGGCAGTAGAGGTGAGGCAGAGGCTTGCGTAACCACGGTGGGGTCGGCAGCGGCGCGAATTCGACACTCTCGGAAGCGGAGATCGTCGAGGCGGCGCTGCGCGTAGTACGCGAGGACGGCGTAGAGAAGCTGTCCATGCGCAGGCTCTCGCGTGAGCTCGGGGTGTCACCGATGGCGCCCTACTACTACGTCGCCGACAAGCGCGAACTCCTCGACCTGGTCGCGAGCGCGGCGCTGGTGGGCGTGCGGAAGCCGCCGCGCGAGTCCGGCCCGTGGCAGGTACGCCTGCGCGATCTGATCGATCAGATAGACGATAAACTGCGCAGGCATCCCGGCCTGGGCGACATCCTGCTCGAGCAGATGCTCGGCAAGCAGCTCGACCTGATCGAAGCGGTGATGGAGATCCTGTTCGACGCGGGATTCTCCGATCGCAACGTGCTGGCCGCCTACGCGACCATTCACACCTACCTGTTCGGCCGCAGCAGGGTGAATCCGCGCGACCGCTCCGCCCCCGCGGACGTGCTGCTGCCCGAAGCGGTGGCCCGTGCCACGAAGTACATGTCCGACCTGCGCGGCAAGTACTCCTACGACTTCGGGATGGAGGTGCTCGTGGCCGGGCTCGAGGCGCAGCTTGCCCTGCAGGCGCGTCCGGACTTAGCATGAAACTGAAACACGTTCTAGTTTTGCCCGAGAGGACGACATGACCACAGTCGAGGTTCCGCACGGCTCGCGCTCGGTGGTACTGCGGGTCGCCGCAGTCATCGCCGAAACGACCGACACCCGCTCCGTGGTCTTCGAGGTGCCCGACGAGCTGCGTGAACGGTTCGCCTACCAGCCCGGGCAGTTCCTCACCCTGCGCATCCCCAGCGAGCTCACCGGTTCGGTGGCCCGCTGCTACTCGCTGGCCAGCTCGCCGTTCACCGACGACCTGCCCAAGGTGACCGTGAAGCGCACCGAGGGCGGCTACGGGTCGAACTGGCTGTGCGACAACATCAGCGCAGGCGACGAGCTGGAAGTACTCCCACCGTCGGGCGTGTTCACCCCCCGCGACCTCGACACCGATCTGCTGCTGTTCGCGGCGGGCAGCGGCATCACCCCGGTCATCTCCATCCTGAAGTCGGCGATCGCCAAGGGCAGCGGCAAGATCGTGCTGGTCTACGCCAACCGCGACGCCGGCTCGGTGATCTTCGCCGACGAGCTGCGCGAACTGGTCGGCAAGTTCCCGCAGCGGCTCAGCGTCATCCACTGGCTCGAACCGCTGCTCGGCCTGCCGACCGCCGACATGCTCGCCCGCCTGGTGAGCCCCTACACCGCCTACGAGGCGTTCATGTGCGGGCCGAAACCGTTCATGGACCTCGTGCACACCGCGCTCGCCTCGCTCGACGTACCGCGCAGCCGCACCCACGCCGAGATCTTCAACTCGCTGGCCGGTGACCCGTTCGCCGACCACGCGCCCGCCGAGGTGTCCGAGGAAGAGGCCGCCGACGCCGCGACCGTCGAGGTGGAGCTCGACGGGCAGGTGCACGAGCTGAGCTGGCCGCGCAAGCAGACGCTGGTCGACATCATGCTCGACAAGGGCCTCGACGTGCCGTACTCCTGCCAGGAAGGCGAATGCGGGTCGTGTGCCTGCACGGTGCTGGAAGGCAAAGTGGAGATGGAGAATTCGGAGATCCTCGACCCCGAGGACATCGAGAACGGCTACATCCTCGGCTGCCAGGCCCGGCCGGTGACCGACCACCTGAAAATCCAGTTCTAGCGCATCGCCCGATACGCGGCGCGCTGTTCCTTGTCGAGGTGTTCGGTCGCGTAACCGAGTGCGGTGCGGCCCATTTCGCGTGCGTTGGCATCGAGGAAGCCGGTGAGTAGCGCGGGGTCGACCTTCTTGCCGACCTCGCGCAGCATCCACCCGAGGGCTTTCTGGATCAGGTCGCGGTGATCGTCGAGCAGCTCCTCGGCCAGGGTCAGGGTGGTGCTCGCGTCGCCCGCGCGGATGAAGGCGAAGGTCGACAGCAGTGCGACTCTGCGCTCCCACAGCGAATCCTGGTGTGCCAGTTCGAAAAGCAGGGTGCGGTCTTTGTCGAGCAGCCAGGCGCCGAGGATGTATTCGGCCGACGAGTCGACCAGGTCCCAGTTGTTCACCCGGCCCCGGCACACGGAGGCCAGGTAGCGGTCGACTATCTCCTCGCGCGCCTTGTCGTCACGGGTGCGTGGTTTCGATGCGAGGGCGAACTTCGCGCCGAGGACGAACAGGGCGACGAGGCGTTCCTCGTGGACCGGGCTGTCGAGGAGTTCGTCGACCTGGTCGAGCGGCAGCGCGGTGAATCCTTTGGCGACCCTCCGGCTGACGGGCACGCGGACGCCGAGGAACACGTCACCGTCGCCGTACTCGCCGGGTCCGGTTTTGAAGAAGCGTTGCAGGTGTCGCGCGTCGGCCGGGTCGGCGTGTTCGGCGAGCGCGGCGCGTACGTCGTCGGCGGTGGGAGCCTCGGTCACAACGCACCTCCAGGATCGGTTATGCGCATTCAACACCACAGGACACCCTGCCCGGTCACCGCACCACCCGGACCGGAACGTCAGAGGCCGACGGCGCCCAGCAGGCGGCCCGACTCGAAAGTCGCTGCGCTGGTAGGCAATTCCCCCGGTTCACCGCTGGTGCGGACGATGACTGTTCCGGTGCCGGTGGTCGGCCTGCCGAGTTCGTCCATTTTGCGGACGGTCTGGGCGGCGACGGCTTGGGCGCTGTCGAAGAGGCGGACGCCGTCGGGTAGCGCGGCGACGATGGCGTCGATGACCAGCGGGTAGTGAGTGCAGCCCAGGACCACGCCCTCCACGTCGGCGGGGGTGCGGGCCGCGGCGGCGGCGATGGAGGCGTTGATCGCGGGCACGTCACCTCGGTCGATGGCATCGGCCAAGCCGTGGCAAGCCACCCCCACCACCTTCGCATCGCCACCGAAGCGGGCGATGAGGTCGGCCTGATAACGGCTGGCCGTCGTCGCCGCCGTCGCCCACACCGCAACCGAACGACACTGCGCCGCGGCGGGTTTGATCGCCGGAACCGTACCGATCACCGGCACCGACTCCCCCACCTCCGCGCGCACCTGGGCCAACGCCGTCACACTCGCCGTATTACACGGCAGCACGATCACCTCGGCCCCCAGCGCCAGCGCCTGCCGTGCCGTCGCCAGCACCCGCTCGACCACCCACTGTTCCGGCTTGGGCCCCCACGGCGCGCCCTCGGGATCGAGCAGCAGCAACAGATCCACATCGGGTCGCAGTTTGCGCAGCCACGCGGCCGTCGGCAACAAGCCGAGACCCGAATCGATAAGCGCGACGATCACGGGTCCACCGTATTACAGACCCGCGAAGCCCCCCGTCCCGCCTACAGCAACTCGACCTCGTCGAACCCGACGGTCAACCGATGCCGATCCTCCCGCAGCACCCCACCCTCCCGGTGCGTGGTGCCAACGGCGAACTCCAGCCCGAGCGTCGACCGCCGGGTGTCGACGGACTGGACGACAGCACAGATACCGCCGAACGGACCGTGCGAAAAGACGACCACGTCGCCGGGTGCTTACTCAGAAATCCCCACGGCGCCAGAGTAATCCGATCCGCGTGCCGGAAGCCGAGTCATTTGCCTGCGCTGGGCAGCACCGCCAGTGATCCGTGCCCCCACCGGCAGTACGAACTCACGCACTCACTCGAGTCCGCCACCTACCGCACTCCCAGCTACACGGCACCACTTAAGTCCGCCACCTACCGCACTCCCAGCCACGCCGCATCACCTGAGCCCGCCACCTA